>NZ_JBKQQD010000310.1:0-4056 GCF_052144515.1 Mycobacterium sp.
CCGGCGACGACCGGATTTGCGGAGTAGAAACCAGCTCAGCGGCAGCGCGGCCGCACTCAGCGCCAGCAGCGTGGCGTCGAGCAGTGTCTTGCCGCGCAGTGAAAACGGCATTCCTATCTCCGGTATCGGTATCTTCGCTGTCACCGCCGTAGCCCCGGAATTCGGCCGACGTTAGGACGCGCAGCCACTGACCGGCGGGTGATGACGCACATGACTCGCAGCTTCACCGTGATTGGTGATGTCATTCAGGCAGCATTGCCCGGGCGGGCGACGATGACCGGTGTGCGGGTCGCCTGGACCACCGCGGAGCTGACCGAACCGAGCTGGAGCCCGGTGAATTCACCGCCGTGGCTGCCCACCACGACCAGCTGGGCGGTTTTGGCCTGCTCGATGAGGTGGTGCGCGGGCCGGCCGACTACGACCACACGGCGCACACGAACATCGGGGTAACGTTCCTGCCAGCCAGCGAGGCGCTCAGCAAGGGCTTCATTTGCTTTCGGCTCGATGTAGGCCCACTCCAGCTCGTGAATGCCGAAGGGATCGCTCTCGTATGAGGTGTGTAAAGCCACCAACTCGACACCGCGCCAAGAGGCTTCATCGAAGGCGATCGCGGTGGCAAGCTCCGATGCTGGCGATCCATCGATGCCCACCACCACGGGCGCATCAATAGACGCCGCCTCGGCAGGGAATTCGTCGTGGATGACCGCCACCGGGCAGCGTGCGTGGTGGATCATCGCGGTGCTGACCGAGCCGAGCAGCACGTCCGCCAGCGACGACCGGCCGCGCCGGCCCACCACGAGAATCTGGGCATCGTTGGACAGCTCAAGGAGGCCGGGTACGGGCGCGCCAGCGATGGCCGTCGTCTGAATATGCAAGCGACCGGCGGTGTCCTTGGCCGTCTTGGCGGCGTCGTCGAGCAGGCGCTTTGCCTGTTCTTCTTGCGCGCGCAACACTTCTGCCGGGGTAGGCCCCGTCCAGACAATCAGCGATGACCCGGGCACCACCGCCGGGCAGGCGTGAACCAGGGTCAGCCCGGTATTGCTCATTGCCGCCCTGCGGGCGGCCCACCGTACCGCCGCGGTCGAGGCGGCAGAGCCGTCGACGCCGACCACAATTCCGAGATGTTCTGACTCGTCAGGCATTTCGCTCTCCCCTGCGATCATCAGCCACTTCCCAGCCATCTGCTCCGACAGCTGCGACGGAGGGACTGATGCTTTACGCCCATCAGATTAGGTGCTCGGCCGCCCGCTGAGCCAGGAGGCTTAGTTCCCGGAACGCATGGCCATAGTGCCCTGTCGTCCACCGCGGCAGGCGAGGCGTCGCGCAAGTGCTTGGCGAGTGCCGATGGCGGTCAGCCCTTGACCATGGCGCGCTCGAGAATCGGAGCGAGATCCAGTCCCGTCGGCAGCGTGCCGAACGCCCCTCCCCACTGCCCGCCCATGCGGGTGGCCAGGAACGCCTCGGCGACCGCGGGGTGGCCGTGGCGCACGAGCAGCGAGCCTTGCAGTGCGAGGCTGATGTCCTCAGCGATCTTGCGGGCGCGGTACTGGATGGTGTCCATGTCCACCAGCGCGGCTTGCAGCGCTGCGACGTGAGCATCCAGCCGCGCGTCGTGGCCCGCGGTTGTGGCCAGTTCGTCAAAGAGCACCTCGACGCATGCCGGTCGAGTTGCCATGGCGCGCAAGGTGTCCAGCGCGCTGACATTGCCGGACCCTTCCCAGATGCCCATCAGCGGGGCTTCGCGATACAGCCTCGGCATGCCCGAATCCTCGACGTAGCCGTTGCCACCCAGGCATTCCAGGGCTTCGGCGGCGTGCGCGACGGCGCGCTTGCACACCCAGTACTTGCTGGCCGCCAGCCCGATCCGGCGCAGTAGCATCTCCCGCTCGTCGCCGCGGACGACGCCGTCGGTGGCCCCGGCCATCCGCATCGCCACGACGGTGGCGGCTTCGGCTTCCACGGCCAGATCGGCCAGCACGTTACGCATCAGCGGCTGGTCGATCAGGTAGGCGCCGAACGCTTTTCGATGCTGGGCGTGATGAATGGCCCGAGTCAGCCCGGTGTGCATGCTGGCGGTGCTGGCCAGGGTGCAGTCGAGCCTGGTGAGGTTGACCATCTCGATGATGGTCGGCACGCCGCGTCCCTCCTCGCCCACGAGCCACACTGTGGCACCGTCGTATTCGATCTCACTGGACGCGTTGGCGTGATTACCGAGTTTGTTCTTCAGCCGCTGCAGGAACATCCGGTTGCGGCTGCCGTCGGGCAGCACCCGCGGCAGCAGGAAGCAGGACAACCCGCCCGGGGCCTGGGCCAGCACCAGGACGATGTCAGACATCGTCGCCGAGGTGAACCACTTGTGCCCGACCAGGGTGTAGCTGCCGTCGGCGTTGGGCGTGGCCTGGGTGGTGCCGGCCCGCACATCCGAGCCGCCCTGCTTCTCGGTCATCGACATGGTCGCAGTGATGCCGACCTTGGTGGTAGCCAGCTTGAGTTCGGGGTCGTAGTGGCGGCTGGTCAGCAATGGTTCGTAGATCTTGGCGAGGTCGGCGTTGTGGCGCAGCGAGGGAACGACGGCGTAGGTCGCCGAAATCGGGCACATGTGACCGGGTTCAGGGGTCCAGGCCAACATCTTCGCCGCGCGCACGACGTGGGCGCCCGGCCGGTCGTCGGCCCACGGGGCGGCGTGCAGGCCGTGGGCGATCGCCGTGCGCATCAGCTCGTGGTAGGCCGGGTCGAATTCGATCTCGTCAATGCGGTGGCCGTAACGGTCGTGTGTGTGCAGGATCGGGCGGTTACGGTCGGCCAGCTCGCCCCAGCGCCGGGCCTGTGCCCCGCCCGCGATCGCGCCGAGTTCGGTGACCTCGTCGAGGCCCCACTGCCCGCCCTCGCGGATCAGTGCTTCGACGAGCACAGGCGAGGTCGCGGGGTTGTGGTCCGCCAGCGGCGGAACCTGATTGGCGACGACATGCGTATCCGACATCTCGCCAATGTTACATTTTTTCGACAGTTGCACAAGACTGTGTAATACCTCTACGGGCTCGATCGCGATAATTCGGGAAACTTCTTACGCGATACCCCATCGCGCGATCGCCAGCCCAGGGTCGAGATCAAGGGCGTGGTCAAAGCAGCGGATCGCCTCGTCGTGGTTGAACGCGTAGGCCCAGATCAACACGCGGTCGAACCACAGCTGGGCCTGCGGCGACGGCGTGTCAATCGGCCGGTGGTAGGAGCCCAGCTCGTAGTACGGCTCGCTCCCGCCGATCGCGCCCGGTGTCTCTACCGTCATGCCCCGCAAGATAATTCAGCGACGCAGTCCGCACGATAGGAACGACGGGCGCTGTTGCGTGACGGAAAGCGGCCAATGCGATCAAACTGGACTTCGCGTGCGGCCAGGCCGACGTGGTCGATCCCCTCGATCGCCGCGGTGGGGTGATGGGCGGGATGGCGCTCGTGGACACGCGTGTTCGGTGTGCGGTTGAGAAAGCAGGCTGAGAGTTCGGGCCGATTTGTAGTGCCCGCCGACGTCCATGGGCGCCTTCGGGAGTCCGCCGCTGCGGCCTGTGACCACGATGGTGGCCTGCCGGGGCCTGTTAGCGCGCTCGGCGCGCGAGGTTTTCGGCGTCGAGGATCAGCACGCTGTGGCTTTCCGACTGGATCCAGCCACGGTCGGCGAAGTGGCCGAGCGCCTGGTTCGTCGCCTCCCGGGACGAGCCAACCAGCTGAGCGATCTCCTCTTGCGTCAGGTCGTGGGCCACTCGCAGCGCGTCGCCTTCACGGGTGCCGAACTGTTGTGCCAGCAGCAGCAGTTGCTTGGCGACCCGTCCGGGGACGTCGATGAAGATCTGATCAGTCACTTTGTTGTTGGCGCGCCGCAGCCTGCGCGCCAGCACCCGTAGCAGCTGTTCGGCGACCTCGGGGCGATCGACCATCCATCCGCGCAGCGTGTCGCGGTCCAAAGACACCGCACACAGCTCGGTGAGGGTGGTCGCGCTGGCGGTGCGCGGGCCGTCGTCGAAGAACGAGAGCTCACCGAACATCTACGGCGGACCCATGATC
>NZ_JBKQQD010000311.1:0-22726 GCF_052144515.1 Mycobacterium sp.
TTGGCCGCCTCCCGCGGGGTGTAGAGGTTGTTGCGGTCCACCGTCGCGGCGGCGGCGCGGTATGCCTGGCTGTTCTGGCTCATTTAGCTAGCCCATCTGGTGTTGGGTCGTGGTTAGCATGCGGGCCGAAGCTGGCCCTCCCACGGGTCGAACTACTCGACGGTGATGCCCATCGACCGGGCGGTGCCGGCGATGATCTTGGCGGCGGCGTCGATGTCGTTGGCGTTGAGGTCGGTCTTCTTGGTCTCGGCGATCTCGCGGACCTGATCCCAGGTGACCTTGGCGACCTTGGTCTTGTGCGGCTCCGCCGAGCCCTTGCCCACCCCGGCGGCCTTGAGCAGCAGCTTGGCGGCCGGCGGCGTCTTGAGGGCGAACGTGAAGCTGCGGTCCTCGTAGACCGTGATCTCGACCGGGATGACGTTGCCGCGCTGGTTCTCGGTCGCGGCGTTGTACGCCTTGCAGAACTCCATGATGTTGACGCCGTGCTGGCCGAGCGCGGGTCCGACGGGCGGCGCAGGGTTGGCCTGCCCCGCCACGATCTGCAGCTTGATCAGCCCGGTGACTTTCTTCTTCGGGGCCATGGGGTCGTTTGTTCCTTCCTGGTTTTCTAAATCTTGGAGACCTGGTTAAAGGTCAGTTCCACCGGTGTTTCGCGGCCGAAGATCGACACCAACACCTTGAGCTTCTGCTGTTCGGCGTTGACCTCGTTGATAGTGGCCGGCAACGTGGCGAACGGTCCGTCCATGACCGTCACCGATTCGCCCACCTCGTAGTCGACCTCGACAACCGGACGTTCCAGCCCGCCCGCCTCGGCGGTGGCGGTGGCGGTGGCGGCACCCTTGGTGGCCTTCTTCGCCGCCCCCGGCGGCAGCAAGAACTTCACCACGTCGTCGAGGGCAAGCGCCGACGGGCGGGACGTCGCACCGACGAACCCGGTGACCCCCGGGGTGTTGCGCACCGCGGCCCACGAGTCATCGGTCAAATCCATGCGCACCAGGATGTAGCCGGGCAGCACCTTGCGGTTGACCTGCTTGCGCTGGCCGTTCTTGATCTCGGTGACCTCTTCGGTGGGCACCTCCACCTGGAAGATGTAGTCGCCGACGTCGAGGTTCTGCACACGGGTCTCGAGGTTGGCCTTGACCTTGTTCTCGTACCCCGCGTAGGAGTGCACGACATACCAATCGCCGGGCTTCTTGCGCAGCTCCGCCTTGAGCGCGGCGGCTGGGTCGACGTCTTCTTCTTGGGCCGGCTCTTCAGCCGGCTCCGTGGCAACGGCCTCAGCGGCCTCAGTGGCCTCAGCGACCGCCTCGGGTTCCTGATCGGTGTCGACTTCCTGCACATCCACCGCCTCACCCGCGGACGGGTCACCGTCGAAGGTAGTCACGGTTGTCTGTCCTCTCTGTCACTGGAAAACCTCAGCCGAACACCAGCATCACCAGCTTGGTCAGCCCTAAATCGGCCAGACCGACCAGCGCCACCATGAAGGCCAGAAACGCCAGCACCACCGAGGTGTAGGTAAGCATCTGTTTGCGGTTCGGCCAGATGACCTTCCGCATCTCGGAAACGACCTGCTTGAGGTAGGTGTAGACGAACAGGAACGGATTTGCCGGACGATCGCTGGATTTCTTCGGTTTCTTGGGCTTCGTGCCAGCCTTCGCAGCCTTCGCAGCCTTCGCAGCCTTCCTGGCTTTCTTGGTGCCCGAGTCCTCCTTGGAGTCCTCAACCTCGGTCGACGACCGCTTTCCGACGACGGCTTCCCCGGTGTCCGAGGTGTCCGCTACTCGCTGCCGCGACCGCTTGCCGGTGGGACGCTGCGGCCGGGTGACGGACTTCGTCACCACCGCCGTCCGACCGCCGCTCGCGCCGCTGTCCTCGGTTTGGCCGCCGTCGCTGGCGGCGTCGTCGGCAACGTCGCCTTCGTCGCTCACCGCGTGCTCCTTTGTTCTCTGATCGGGCACTAACTCTCAGTGTCCACCATTCCACGTCTTCGCCGTCAGCAGGGGCGACAGGACTTGAACCTGCAACCTGCGGTTTTGGAGACCGCTGCTCTGCCAGTTGAGCTACGCCCCTTTGCGGTTGGCAGGCCAACCTGTGCTTACCTACCGGGGCTTACATGACGCGCGCGCTTCCGCTTGTTTTCGACTCACGGAAAGCGCGCTGATGCTGGGAAAACCCCGAGATTCGAGTGTACTAGGCGGGCGGGTCAGATACTAATTTCTCGGTTCTGACGACCTGTCCCGATTCCTTGTCCCATCTGAGCTTGGCCGTTCCGTCGCTGTGCTGGCCCATGAGGGTGGTGTAGGCCTCCAGCACGACTTCACCGTCCTCGTTGGTGCAGATGTTCTTTGTGACCACGATGTCGGCGCCGAAACGCTCATCCACCGAGTGGACGTCCATCCGGGCCCACAGCTTGTCCCCGGCGAGCACCGGCTTGAAAAACACGAACCGCTGGTCGACCTGCACGATCAGCAGACTTTCCATGCCGATGTCGACGTGCCGGAAGAAGTCCGTCTGGACGTACTTGGCCAAGATCGACACGAAGGTAATCGGAGCGACGATGGCGTCATGGCCGAGTTCGGCGGCGGCGTCCTCGTCGAAGTAGGCCGGATGGTCGCATTTGATGGATCGGGCAAACTGTCGAAGCTGTTCGCGGCCCGCAACGAAGTAGTCCGGGTACCGCCAGATCATTCCGCGGATATCGGTTTTGAGAGCCATACACCAGCCTCCGACTAGCTCAAGCCAGCGTGGCCGAGGCGATGGCCCGCCCGAAGATCTTCTTGCCACCGGCGGTGGCGGTCAGGGCGATCGTCACCGACTTGCTCTCCGGGTCGACAGACTTCACCCGGCCGCTGAACACGAGCTCGGCGCCCTTTCCGTCGTTGGGCACCGGCACGACGGCGGTGAAGCGCACGTTGTACTCGGTGACGGCACCAGGGTCGCCCACCCACGAGGTCACGTAGCCCCCGCCGATACCCATCGTCAGCATGCCGTGGGCGATCGCGGTGTCCAGTCCGATGACACTGGCGATCTCGTCGTCCCAGTGGATCGGGTTCAGGTCGCCGGAGACTCCCGCGTAGTTCACCAGGTCCTGGCGGGTAAGGGGGTAGGTCTTCTCCGGGAGCTTGTCCCCGACCTTGACCGAACTGAACTCACGCAGCGCCATCAGAAAATCCCTCTTCCCCATCATCGCCGGCACGGCCAGCAAGGGTCGTGTAGGTCTCCTGCACCACGTCACCGGCTTCGTTGGTGATGACGTTCTTGGTCACGATGAGCTGGGTGCCGTGCGCCACACGCGTCGAATCCACGTATACATCGCAGTACAGCTTGTCGCCCGCCACGATCGGCTGCTGAAATTTCAGCACTTGGTCGACCTGGACGATCTGCTGGTCGGTGACCGCGATGCCAGCGTGCTTGAAGAACGCCGACTGCGCTTTGTAGCCGAACACGCAGATGAACGTCAGCGGGGCCAGCAACCCCTTGTAGCCGAGCTCGGCCG
This sequence comes from Mycobacterium sp., assembly GCF_052144515.1. Lineage (GTDB taxonomy): Bacteria > Actinomycetota > Actinomycetes > Mycobacteriales > Mycobacteriaceae > Mycobacterium. Next base: position 3,497 of record NZ_JBKQQD010000311.1, read on the forward strand.
CCGCGTCCTCCTCGAAGAACGAGGCGTCGTCGTTTTGGACCGCGACCGCGTACTCGCGGATCTTCTCGCGCTCGACCTCGTAATGGTCGGGATACCGGTAGTGCATCCCGACGATGTCTGTGGCCAATCCCACGGGTCTAGAACCTACCTAGTCAGTCTGAGCAAATGCTCGTGGGATCGCTAGCGTGTCTCGCGGTGCGGCTGGTGCTTGCCGCAATTGGGGCAGAACTTCTTCAGCTCCATCCGGTCGGGGTCGTTGCGGCGGTTCTTCTTGGTGATGTAGTTACGGTGCTTGCACTCCTCGCATGCCAGAGTGATCTTTGGCCGCACATCGGTACTGGAAGCCATGTCCGTTCTCTCTCGGTCTCTCTCACGTGTTGGGTTGTAGCGATGGCCGGACTCGAACCGGCGACCTAACGATTATGAGTCGTTCGCTCTAACCGACTGAGCTACATCGCCTCGGGTACCCTCGGGTACGCGCCGCCAGCCTGCTCGGCGTCCGCCGAGCCCCCTAACGGAATCGAACCGTTGACCTTTTCCTTACCATGGAAACGCTCTACCGACTGAGCTAAGGGGGCCGTTCACCCGTAGCGACCAGTCGTGCCGCGGGCCTAAAAGAGGTTACAGCCTGGCCTGCAACGCCACCAAACCACTAGGCCTTACCCGGGTCGGTCTGTGGCTGGCGGCGCCACGCTCCGAGGTCGCTGAACTCGTCGTACTCGTCTTCCTCATCGAGGTGTCCGCCGTCGGACTCGCTGAGAAGATTGCGCAGCGCGAGGTGGACGGCCTCGCTCCTGCCGGCCATACGGTATTTGCGGATCACCGCCTGGACCAGGTCTTCGTCGATCTCGATCGCGACGGTCTTCAACATGGACCAACAATACCCAGTGCATTCAAACCTGAATCTGCACAATGACTCGCAATCGCTGGGCGTCCGAATACGAAGTCCCGGGTGGGACGGGTTTTGGACGAGCCATAGTCTGGTGACGTGCCAGACGACCGGCTGTACTTCCGTCAACTGCTCTCCGGCCGCGATTTCGCCGCCGGAGACATGTTCGCCATGCAAATGCGCAATTTCGCCTACCTGATCGGCGACCGTGAGACCGGGGACTGCGTGGTAGTCGATCCCGCCTACGCCGCGGGTGATCTCATCGACGCAATCGAGGCGGACGGCATGCAGCTGTCCGGAGTGCTGGTGACCCATCATCACCCCGACCACGTGGGCGGTTCGATGATGGGCTTTCAGCTGGCGGGACTGGCCGATCTGCTGGAGCGGACCGCCGTGCCGGTGCACGTGAATACCCATGAGGCGCTTTGGGTTTCGCGGGTCACCGGGATCAGCCTCGGCGACCTCACCGCCCATGAGCACCGCGACAAGATCAGCATCGGCGATATCGAAATCGAGCTGCTGCACACCCCGGGCCACACGCCGGGCAGCCAGTGCTTCCTGCTCGACGGCCGGCTGGTCGCCGGTGACACGCTGTTCCTGGAAGGCTGCGGGCGCACCGACTTTCCCGGCGGCGACTCCGACGAGATGTACCGCAGCCTGCACCAGCTCGCCCAGCTTCCGGGGGACCCGACGGTATTTCCCGGCCATTGGTATTCGGCTGATCCGAGTGCGTCGCTGTCAGAGGTCAAGCGTTCGAATTATGTGTATCGCGCCGCTAACCTCGATCAGTGGCGCATGTTGATGGGCGGCTGAGCCGCCGGATCACTGTGATATAAGCGGAGGGATGGATTCAATGGGGTGGGTCCAGGGCAGCTGGCACGGGGTCACGGAAGTGGGGTCCAGCACCTGGTTGGCGTGGGCGGCCTGGGCGGCGCTAGCGCTTGGTGTCGTCGCGCTGGTCTTCGCGAACGCGCAGATCAAGCGCAACCGTAGGTTGGCCGCTGAGCAGACCCGGCCGCATGTCGCCATGCTGATTGAACCGCACGCCGCGGATTGGCATGTAATCGAACTGGTGGTCCGGAGTTTCGGCCAAACCGCGGCCTACGATATCCGGTTTTCGTTTCCGACTCCGCCGACCGTGGCCGAATACGAAAATGCCGCCGACGGCTACGCCAATATCGTCGAACTGAAACTCCCCGCCGAGTTGCCGGTGCTGGCGCCCGGCCAGGAGTGGCGAATGGTGTGCGATTCGGCACTCGACCGCGCCGAAATCGGGAATGGCATCGAGTCCCGATTCACGGGCAGCGTGCTCTACCACGACCGCCCCGAGCAGCCGCGCGGGTGGCGGTTCTGGAAGGGTGAGCGGCCTGTGCTGGAGACCAAGGTGGTGCTGGACTGGAACGCCCTGCCGCCCGTCCAGCGCATCGAGTTGATGACGAACCATGACCTGGCAAAGAGGGAAAAGCAGAAGCTGGAGCTGCTGCGCAGCCTGCTGACCTACTTCCACTACGCAAGCAAGTAAACGCGTCCCGACGTGTTCCGCAGCGAGATCGAACGAATCAACCTCGCTGTGGCCGAGACCCAGGACAGATGGCGCACCCGCCAGCTCGATGAACCCACCGACGTCAGCCTGCGGTGGGGCAATGCCGAAAACGAACTGGGCAAGCATCACAGCCAGCGCGTCTGATTCAATCGACGGGCCTGCCCGTAGCGCGAAGGAGCAACCATGAGCGGCCCGGTCATCTACAGCCATAAGGACTCCGTCGCGGTCATCAGGATGGACGACGGCAAGGTCAACGCGCTGGGCCCGACCATGCAGCAGGCCCTCAACGAGGCGATCGACAACGCCGATCGCGACGACGTCGGGGCACTGGTGATCACCGGCAACGAGCGGGTCTTCAGCGGCGGCTTCGACCTGAAGATCCTGACCTCCGGCGAGGTGCAGCCCGCGATCGACATGCTCAGGGGCGGCTTCGAGCTGGCGTATCGGCTGTTGTCCTACCCCAAGCCGGTGGTGATGGCCTGCACCGGCCCTGCCATCGCGATGGGGGCGTTCCTGCTGTCGTCCGGCGACCATCGGGTGGCCGCCCACGCGTACAACATTCAGGCCAATGAAGTTGCGATCGGCATGACGATCCCCTACGCGGCGCTGGAGATCATGAAGTTGCGCCTGACGCGCTCGGCGTACCAGCAAGCCACCGGGCTGGCCAAGACGTTCTTCGGGGAAACCGCGCTGGCCGCCGGCTTCGTCGACGAGATAGTGCTGCCAGAGATGGTCGTCAGTCGAGCCAAAGAGGCCGCGCGGGAACTCGCCGGCCTGCACCAGCACGCCCATGCCGCGACCAAGTTGCGCGCGCGCGCCGACGCGCTCAAAGCCATCCGCGCCGGAATCGACGGGATTGAAGCCGAGTTCGGGCTATAACGCCAGCTAAAGTTCGAGCGGTTGCCGAGGCAACCGCTCCACTGCCACCTCCACTTGGCAGTGTCGCACGTCGGGCCCTCGGGTCACTTCACACGGCGGCGGGACGGAGGCGGGTTGCCCCAGGATGGGTCGCTTGGCCAGAACCGTTCGAGGTAAGTGGGCCAATCCCAGGTGGACAGGAACTTCCGCGCCGCCGCATAGCCGTTGTCGTAGAGCTCTTCGAGGCGACCTCGGGGGGCATCGAAGTCGAGCACGCCCACGTTTGGTCGATTCGACCGTGATTGCGCGGGCAGCGACCCACGGCTGGCTCAGATGGGTCTGGTCGTGGCCGGCCAGCATGGTGGTAAGCAGGCTTTCCAGTAATGCCGTCTGTTCAAAAAGACGCAGGGGTTTCAGCGCGGGCATCACCGCGCCGAGGCCCTCGGTGGGCCTCGGCAAGATGGTGATCCCGAACGTGGGCCAGCGTGGCGGTTTGCCGTCACGCCGGTCGAAGGTGTCGATCGGAAAGTTCGACAGGACGCCACCGTCAACCAGGGTGGATGTCGCCCCGCTGGCGCCAGTCAGGGTGACGGGGCGGTAGAAGAACGGAATCGCCATCGAAGCGCGCACCGCGTCGGCGACCGGCTGCTCATCGGGATCCAGCCCGTAGAGCCGCCGGTAGTCCCACGGCAGTCGCACCAGCTGGGCTGCCGTCAGGTCAGCGACAGTGACCACCAGCTTGTAGCACCGTTCTTCGAGCAGGGGGTCTTCGTCGAGAGCCAGATCACCGAAGGTGACGACACCCAGGTTCTTCAGTTCGCTCCGGATCCAGTCGTAGGCGACGTCGCCGCGGTACATGCTCGTGTCCCGCAGCAGCCCCAACGCGGCACCGAGATAGGGAACGGGTCCCGCGTCGCGCCATTTGTGCAGAGGTACCGACAGGGCAAGTTCCTTCACTTCCTCGCCGGTCAGCTGGTCGCCTTTGGACCCGGCCGCCAAAATCGCCGCCACCACCGAGCCGGCCGAAACGCCCGACACCCTCGGGAACGAATATCCGGCATCCATGATTACGACGATGGCGCCCACCAAGCCGATGAACTTGACACCGCCGCCGGACAAAACGATGTCAGCTGGTTTCCGTTCCTGCTTTGCGGACCGATCGGCTGCCATGACCACCTCCCTGCTGGTCATTGTGCCCGTTATCACCGGGGCGGGGCCCCTTGGGCTCGGTGAGACTGCGTCCGAGTTAGCTCTGGGCCGAAACCCATTGGTAAGGAAGGAATTTCCCGTCGAATGTGAGCACGACGCGATCGCCGGACGGGTGTGATTTCTTTTGTAGGTCGAGGCTGAAGTTGATCGCGCTCATGATGCCGTCGCCGAACTGCTCGTGGATCAGTTCTTTGATGGCGCCGCCGTACACCTGCAGCGCTTCGTAGAAGCGGTAAATGGTGGGGTCGGTGGGGACCGCCCCGTTTGAGGAGGTGGGTAGCCCGCCGCGCATGGGCGGTGCCGCCAGCACGGGCACGGCTGACTCGTCGAGACCCAGCATCCCGACAAGGACCCTGCCGAGCTCTGCCGGAATTGGGTGTTGGCCGAGCAAAGCCGCGGTGGTCCACACCACCGGCCTGTCGATGACGTCGGCCAGCTCCTGCCACCTCAGGCCGCGCGCCAGGCGGGCAACCACGACCTGCTCGGTGATCTCGGTTCTGTTCATGACCCCAGCATGCACGCCCGCCCAAAGGGTTTCACAAACATCGCATCTGGCATCGCAACTAGATGTACGCTGCCCAGCGTCAGATCTTCAGTCACGAGGATCGGGATCGCTATGCGAATCGTTGTCGACCTGAACCGCTGCCTGGGGTATGCGCACTGCGTGCCGCTCGCGCCAAATGTGCTCAAGCTCAGCGGCGAAGAGGCCCTCACCTACGACCCCAACCCGGATGACACCGAACGTTTGCGGGTACTGCGGGCCGCGGCGGCCTGCCCGGTGCAGGCGATCATCCTGGATAAGCTCGACAGCGAATAACACGTCCGCGCTGAGCACACCGATGAGCGATTTCAAAGAAAAGGGTCGCACCGTCATTGTGGGTGCGTCGCTGGCCGGACTGCGTGCCGCCGAAGCGCTGCGGGAAGAGGGTTTTCGTGGGCAACTGACCATCATCGGCGACGAGCCCGACGAGCCGTATGACCGGCCCCCACTGTCCAAGCAAGTCCTGAAGGGGTGGGTGGCGGCCGATCGCACCAAGCTGCCGCGGCTGCGCGCGGTGGATGCGCAGTGGCGACTCGGTGTGGCCGCGACGGCCCTGGACCGGGCCAACCAGCTGGTGCGCCTCGCTGACGGCAGCGACGTGGTAGGCGATCGCCTGCTGATCGCCACGGGTGTGCGGGCGCGGCGATGGCCCAACCCGGACGAAGCTGCGCTAAAAGGCGTCCATTCGCTGCGCACAAGTGCCGATGCCGCGCGGCTGCAGGCCGCGCTGGCCGCCCGCCCGCGGCGCGTGCTGATCATCGGTTCCGGGTTCATCGGGTCGGAGGTGGCGTCGGTGTGTCGGGAGCTTGGACTCGAGGTCACCGTCACCGAGCGCGGTCCGGCACCGCTGTGCGGTCCGCTCGGCGGCGTGATCGGCGAGGTCGCCGCCGAGATGCATCGTGCGGCCGGGGTGGATCTTCGCACCGGTGTCTCGGTGCTGGCGCTAGACGGTGATGACGGCGGGCACGTGCGGCGCGCGCGGCTGTCCGATGGCAGCACGCTCGACGTCGACGTGGTGCTGGCGTCGTTGGGATCGATCCGCAACGTCGAGTGGCTCGACGGGGCCGGGTTGGCTGCCGGGTTCTGGGGGGTGGGTTGTGACGCCGGTTGTCGTGCGTTCGATATCAACGGGGTGGTCACCAACCACATCTTCGTGGCCGGGGACATCGCGAGGGCGCCGCATGTGCTCTATGACTACGAGTTCCTGGCGATGGAACATTGGGATAACGCCGTGCTCGGTGCCCGGGTCGCGGCACACAATATGGTCTGCGACGAGGTGGATCGCTGGGCACACCTGCTGATCCCGCAGTTTTGGTCCGCCCAGTTCGGTGTCAACATCAAATCCGTCGGCGTACCTTCGTTCGGCGATGAGATCGTCTTCACCCAGGGCTCGGTGCGGGAGCGCCGGTTTGCCGCCGCGTATGGTCGCCGCGGTCGCATCGTCGGCGCGGTCACCTTCAACCACGCCAAGTGGATCGATTACTACCGCGACGAGATCGCGCGGTCGGGGCCATTTCCGCCGCATCCGCCGGGCTTCGATTTTCCGGAGAACATGCGCGTGATGCCCGCGGACTTTCCGGCGCGCGGCGTGCCGACCGAAGCCCCGGATGTGGTGTTGACAGGCCACGACCCCAGCGATCGGCACGCCGAGTTCCGCGCACGGCGATGAGCAGCGATGAGTACCGATGATTGAGGAACTCGATTGACCCGCGCCGGCGACGACGCAGAGCGAAGCGATGAGGAGGAGCGGCGCCAATGACCCCCGAAGAAGCCTTTGATGCCGCGATGCGGTACGAAAACCGTGCCAACCCTTACCCATTCTTCGACGAACTTCGCAAGACGCCGGTGGTGCGGGTGACCAACGGCATCTACGCCGTTACCGGGTACGAGGAACTGATGTCGCTGGCCCACGACCCCAGAGTGAGTTCCGATCTCCGGAAAGGACACCCACCAACCGGCCGCAATCGGCGGGTCGCCAACGAGTCAATGGTCGACATGGCCCCCGAAATTGCCGGGGCGTACGGCCAGGAGCCGAGCTTTATCGCGCAGGACCCGCCTGAACACGACCGGGCGCGCCGTCGGTGCATGCGCTTTTTCGGGCCACCGCATTCACCGGACCTGATCCCCGGTCTGGAGCCGATGTGTCAGCGGATTGTCAACGAGCTGCTTGACAAAGCGACGGGTAGAACCCGCATCGACGTGGTCGACGATTTCGCTTACCCGCTGCCGGTCAACGTGATCTGCCGGATCATGGGCGTGCCGATTGAAGACGAGCCGCAGTTCCACGCCTGGATCGCCGACATCGTGGCAGGCATCTTCGATCTCGGCCCCGACATCAAGACCGGGGAGGGCCAGGTCCGGCGCGCCAAAGGGGAAGCGGCTGAGGCCGAGTTCAACAAGTACATCGTCGGGCTGGTCGAAAAAGCGGACAAATCCCCAGGGCCCGGGATGATTTCGCAGTTGGTCCATGATGACGGCCCGGACGGGCGGATGTCGCGGAGTGCGATCGTCAACAACACCATCCTGCTGTTTGTCGCCGGGCACGACTCGACGGTCAATCTCATCTCGCATTGCGTGCTCACCGTGCTGCGCAACCCGTGGTCAATCGAGTTGTTGCGCAGCCGGCCGGAGTTGATCCCCCGGGCCATCGAGGAGGTGCTTCGGCTGCAGTCGTCGGTACAGTTCTTCCCGACTCGATCGGCCCTGGCCGACATCGACATCGCCGGCACCACAATCCCGCGCGGCTCCCCCATCTATCTCATGTACGGCGCGGCCAACCGGGATCCGCGGCGCTTCCCCGACCCCGACGCATTCGATCCCCGCCGTCCCGACAATGAGCACGTGGGCTGGGGCCGGGGCATTCACGTTTGCTTCGGCGGTCCGTTGGCCCGGCTGGAAGTCAACACCGCGTTCGAGGCGTTCCTTCGTCGGGTGGACAACCCGCGGCTGGTCGAGGACCCACCGCTTTACCGGATCAGCCAAGTGTTCCGCGGCCCACGGCATCTGCTCGTCGATTACGACCAGATCCGGCCCTGAAACAGGTGGGCATCACCCCGGCTTGGTGGCGGTGACCAAGCGGGTGGACAACCAGGGGCCGCCGTACCACATGCGCCATCCGAGGTTGCGCCGCCGAACGTTCCGCCAGCCCAACTCGCGCAACCGCTCCTCATGCTGACGGGTCTCCCATAGATCCGCGATGGCCAGTCGCCCGCCCGGGCGCAGCACCCGAACCGCCTGATCCAAAGCAACGCGGCGACCGGCGCGAGTCGGAATGTTGTGAATGGCAAGGTTGCTGACGACCACGTCGACGCTCTCGTCGGACAGCGGCAGAGCCGTCATGTCGGCGGTGTGCAACTCGACGCGATCGGCGACGCCTTCCAGTTCCGCATTGGTCAGAGCGGACTGCGCTGAGTTGTCGGTCTGGTCGGCCTGCCACAGATCGACGCCGACCGCGCGGCCCCGCGGCAACCGCTTGGCCGCGGCGAGCAGCACGGCGCCGCGCCCACATCCCAGGTCGAGCAGGGTTTCATCGCCACGCAGTTCCAGGTCGTCGAGAACCCCATCCCACACGTGGAATTTTCCGGATCGCGTCGCGTAGATGTACCAGGCCGCCGTCCCGATGATCTCGACGGCCACTAACATTTGCGCCGCCGCCAGTGCCGCTGCCAACCGGTTACCGCGCGTGAGGCAGATGCCCGCCCCCGCGAGCAGGGCGGCCGATCCGGCGCCGACGGCCGCCAGTTGCGTTCCCGCCGAGACGGTGTGAAAAGACCCGTCGTATCCGTACTCGCCGCGATGATCGGGCACCGCGTCACCAACGTCCGCGATGGACGACCTCGTCGAAAGGCCGCCGATCCGGTTTGCGGATCGGGCGCAGTGGGCGGTCGGCGGGATATCCGATGCCGAGCATGAAGGCCACCAAGTGGTCGTCGGGGGCACCGAGGATGGCACGCGCCTTGTCCTGGTCCCCCACCGACGAATGCCCCGTCCCGATGCCGAGGTCGGTGGCCGCGATCATCATCGCCATCGTCGCCTGACCGACGTCGTACTGATCGGTCACCAGCCTGCGATCATCCGGCGGTACCGGGACGACCAGCACAATCGCCGCCGCGGCCCCGGCGATATGACCCGCGCCGCGCCAGACCGTCGAAAGCGCCTGCAACTGCGTCGGGTCGGTGACGATGACAAAGTCCCACGGCTGGCGGTTTTTCGCCGACGGTGCCCGCCATCCGGCCTCGGCGATGCGGTTCAGGTCGGCTTCCGAGACCGGCTCCGGCGTGTATTGCCGCACATTGCGCCGGGCACAGATCGCGTCCCAGGTTTCCACTTTCCACTCCGTTTCTGCTCCGTCTTCGTTAAGCACTCTGGCGGTTGATCGCTCGCTCGAGCGCGTCGATCACATCGCGAAGCTCGCCGACCATCCAGCTGTGGGTGCGCTGGCCGAATACCTCGAGAAGCGACCGGTAATACCAAAGGTGCAGCTGTGGATCCTGCACACTGAACCGCTGCCACACCTCGTTTCCCAGTGTGCGGAAGTCACGCAGGATCGCACGAGCATTGTCGAGCTTATCGGCCAGGGAGACCAGCACCGCATCGTCCGACGCCACACGCAGGTGGTCGATGTACCGCTCCTTGCGCTCGCGCCAGGGCGGCTTCGGGGCCTCGAATGTGTCGCTGCACTCGGCGACGATCGACGCCACGCCTGCGCCGAACTTGTGGTCGATCTCGGTGAGCGTCCGTTCGCCGCCCTGGTCCTCGGCGGCTTCGTGCAGCAACGCGGCGATGGCCTGTGTCTCGGTACCGTCCGCCTCGATGACCAAGCCGGCCACCGACAGCAGGTGGCCGAGGTACGGGACTTCGCTGGCTTTGCGTGTCTGCGTCGCATGCATGTGCGCCGCGTACCGCAGGGCCTCGACGAACTTGGGCGTGAGGCGCGGGGACGCCGCCTGGTTGGCCATGCTGCCTCCTAGGCTGCTTCCTGGTCTAAGGGCTCTCCTTTCACTGTGGCACGGCGGTATGACACTCGGTCAGCCGGGAAGTCGGCCGGAACCGCTCACGCGACGTCGGTCGGGCGGTCTATGGTGGCCCGCAATGGCGCTTCATCTTCACCGTGCGGAGCGGACAGACCTGCTTGCCGACGGCCTCGGCGCCCTGCTGGCCGAACCGCTGCCCGACCCGTTTGCCGAGGAGTTGGTCCTGGTACCGGCCCGCGGCGTGGAACGCTGGCTGAGCCAGCGGCTTTCCCACGTCCTCGGGCGCGGACACGGCAGCCGCGACGGCGTGTGCGCGGGGGTGATATTCCGCAGTCCCGGGTCGCTGATCGCGGAGATTTTAGCGATCACCGGCACCGCCGAGGACGACCCGTGGTCGCCGGAGGCGATGACATGGCCGCTGCTGGACGTGATCGACTGCAGTCTCGACGAGCCGTGGTGTGAGACGCTGGCAAAACATTTGGGCCACTTCGACATCAACGCCGACGAGGCGGAGCTGCGCAAGGGCCGGCGCTACGCGGTGGCTCGCCGGCTGGCCGGGCTGTTCGCCTCCTACGTCCGGCAGCGCCCGGGGCTTCTCGTCGACTGGCTCGAGGGCCGGCCGGGCGACCTCGACGCCGACCTGGCCTGGCAGCCCGAATTGTGGCGAGCGTTGGTGGCCGCCGTCCCCGCCGATCCCCCGCACATCCGTCAGGAGAAGACCGTCGCCCGGCTGCGAGAAGGCCCGGCCGATCTGCCGTCGCGGTTATCACTGTTCGGGCACACTCGGCTGGCGTGCACCGACGTGCAACTGCTCGACGCGCTGGCTACCCACCACGACTTGCACCTGTGGCTGCCGCATCCCAGCGACGAGCTGTGGCAGGCGCTGGCCGGCATGCACGGCACGATCGCCCGCCGCGACGACACCAGCCACCGCGCGGTGGGCCATCCGCTGCTGGCGACCCTCGGGCGAGACCTGCGCGAACTTCAGCGCGGCCTGCCCACGGATTTCCAGACCGACGAATATCTGCCCAGCGCCGAGCGCCCCGACACGCTGCTCGGGTGGTTGCAGTCTGACATCGCCGCCAATGTGGTTCGGCCACAAGGGCGCACGCTCGCGGTTGATGACCGCTCCGTGCAGATACACAACTGCCACGGTCCGGCCCGCCAGGTCGATGTGCTGCGCGAGGTGCTTCTGGGCCTGCTGCAAGACGATCCGACGCTGGAGCCACGCGACATCCTGGTGATGTGCCCTGACATCGAGACGTACGCCCCGCTGATCGTCGCCGACTTCGGGCTCGGCGACGTGGTACACGGCGCCCATCCCGCTCACCGCTTGAGGGTGCGGCTGGCGGACCGCTCGCTGATCCAGACCAACCCGCTGCTCGGCGTGGCCTCGCAGTTGCTGGCGCTGGCCGGCAGCAGGGTGACAGCCAGCGAGGTGCTCAACTTCGCCCAGGCCGCGCCGGTGCGCGCTCGCTTCGGTTTCACCGATGACGATTTGGACGACATCACCCGCTGGGTCCGGCAGGCGAACATCCGGTGGGGTTTCGACCGGGAGCATCGGCGGCCATTCCACGTTGACTTCGTGCACAACACTTGGCGTTTCGGCCTCGACAGGGTGCTGGCCGGCGTCGCGATGTCCGACGACTCGCATGCCTGGATCGACGCGACGCTGCCCCTCGACGACGTCAGCAGCAACCGCGTCCAATTGGCCGGCCAGTTGGCCGAATTCGTCGGCAGGCTGCAGCGTGTGGTCGATTCGCTCACCGGCACCCGCCCGTTACGGGAGTGGCTGGCCGCCCTGACCGAAGGCATCGCGCTGTTGGCGCACATCGATGATTCCGACCTCTGGCAGGCCAGCCAGATGCAGCGTGAGTTCGCCGAGGTACTCGCCGATGCCGGTCCGCGGGCCGACACCCCGCTGCGGCTGCCCGACATCCGCGCACTGCTGGACCGACACCTCGCCGGTCGCCCGACGCGGGCCAACTTTCGCACCGGCACGCTGACGGTGTGCACGATGGTGCCGATGCGCTCGGTGCCGCACCGGGTGGTCTGCCTGGTCGGCCTCGACGACGGGGTGTTCCCACGCCTGAGTGTCGTCGACGGCGACGACGTGCTCGCCCGCAACCCGCTGACCGGCGAACGCGACATCCGTTCGGAGGACCGGCAATTGCTGCTCGACGCCATCGGCGCGGCCACCGAGAAACTCGTGATCACCTATACCGGGGCCAACGAGTACTCGGGCCAGCCGCGCCCGCCTTCGGTGCCGCTGGCCGAATTGCTGGACACCCTCGACGTGACCACACTGAACAAAATCCGCGCAAGCATCGTCGTCGAGCATCCGTTGCAGCCGTTCGACGTTCGCAACGTCATCCCCGGAAGGTTGGTGCCGGAAGTTCCGTTCAGTTTCGACCCGACCGTGCTACGGGCGGCGCGCGCCAGCACCGGCCAACGCGGCGAAGCGCCCAGGTTCATCTGCGGGCCGCTGCCGCCGCCCCCTGCCGATGACGTCATCCTCGCCGACCTCGTCGGGTTCTTCAAAGATCCGGTGAAGGGCTTCTTCCGCGCGCTGGAATTCACGCTGCCCCGCGACGTCGACGGTGTGCAGGACGCCATGCCGGTCGACATCAACAGCCTCGAGGAGTGGACGGTCGGTGACCGGATGCTGCGCGACATGCTGCAAGGGATGACCCCGGACGATGCCCGTCAGGCCGAGTGGCGCCGGGGCACGCTGCCGCCCGGCCAGCTGGGTTGGCGCAGGGCAAACGAAATTCGCGAGCAGGCCGCCCTGCTGGCTACCACGGCACAGCAATACCGGCGGGCACAGGCGCGGGCGTATGACATCGATGTCGATCTGGGCTGCGGGCGCCGGCTCACAGGCACGGTGTCGCCGGTGTACGGCGAGCGGCTGGTGTCGGTGACCTATTCCAAACTCGACGGCAAGCACCTGCTCGAGTCGTGGATCTCATTGCTGGCGTTGATCGTTCACGATCGCAGCCGCGACTGGTCGGCGGTGTGCATCGGGCGCCCCAAACGGGGCAGCACTCCGCGGGTGGAGGGGTTGGGGGCGCCGCAGGGTGACGCCGCCCGAGTGCTGCGCGAGCTGGTGGCGATTTACGACGCGGGACGCCGCGAGCCGATTCCGTTGCCCATCAAGACCTCCTATGCGTACGCGACCGCGCGGCACTGCGGTGACGATCCGGTACACGAGGCGCAATTCCGTTGGAAAACCCAGCGTTACCCCGCCGAGGATCAGGCGCCCGCCCACGTGCGGGCATGGGGCAAAAACGCCCGGCTGGAGGACCTGATGCAACCCCCGCGACCGGGCGAGGAGTACGACGGCGAAGACAACCGGCTTGGGGCTTACTCCGCGCGGCTGTGGCTGCCGATGCTGCGCGCGGAGAGGAAGCCCTCGTGATGGAGCGTTTCAACCTGCTGGGGCCGCTGCCCGCCGAGCGGTCCACCACGGTGCTGCAGGCCAGCGCGGGCACCGGCAAGACCTTCGCGCTGGCCGGTCTTGTCACCCGCTACGTAGCCGAGGGTGAGGCGACGCTGGAGCGGATGCTGCTCATCACGTTCTCCCGGGCGGCCAGCCAGGAGCTGAGAGAGCGTGTTCGCTCCCAAATCGTACATGCTGTAAGAGCTTTCGAGGATGCGAGCGCCGCCGGCGATAACGAGTTGGTGGCATACCTGCTCGAGGGCACCGACGATCAGCGCGAGGAACGCAAACGGCGGCTTCGCGACGCGCTGGCCGGCTTCGATGCGGCGACGATCGCCACCACGCACCAGTTCTGCCAGCTGGTGTTGAAGTCGCTCGGTGTGGCCGGTGACACTGCCGCAAGTGCCACGCTGCTGGAGAGCCTCGATGAGTTGGTCGCCGAGATCGTCGACGATCTGTACCTGGCCCATTTCGGGCAGCAGCGCGACGATCCGGTGCTGTCGTATCGCGACACGCTGCGGGTGGCGCGCGAGGTGGTCAACAACCCGTCGACGGATCTGCGGCCCCACGATGCGGAACCCGGTTCGCGGGCCGCCGTCTGTGTGGATTTCGCGAAAGCCATTCTTGCCGAGCTGGATACACGTAAGCGACGCCTGGGTGTCCTCAGCTACGACGACCTGCTGATCCGGCTGGCCGATGCGCTGGCCACCGACGATTCCCCCGCGCGGCTGCGTATGCATCGACGCTGGCCGATCGTCATGGTCGACGAGTTCCAAGACACCGACCCGGTGCAATGGCAGGTCATCGATCGCGCATTCAGCGGGCGCTGCACCGTGATTCTCATCGGTGATCCCAAGCAGGCCATCTATGCGTTCCGTGGCGGCGACATCGTGACATACCTGCAAGCCGCCGAGAGCGCGGGCGAACAAAAGACACTGGCCACCAATTGGCGCACCGATGCCGCGCTCGTCGAGCGGCTGCAAGTCGTGCTGCGTGGCGCCCAGCTCGGCAATTCCGCGATCGTGGTGGACGACGTCGAAGCGCACCACCAAGGTCACCGCCTTGCGGATGCGCCGCGCAACGATCCGTTTCGGTTGCGGGTGGTGCGGCGAGCGACGTTGGGGCGCAGCGGCCTTGCCAATCTGCCCATCGACGAGCTGCGGGAGTATATCGGCGCCGACCTCGCCGCCGACATCGGCGCGGTGCTGGCCAGTGGCGCGACATTCGACGGTAAGCCACTGCAGGCGCGCGACATCGCCGTGATCGTGGAAAAGCACAAGGACGCCGGCGCATGCTTCAAGGCGCTCTGCGATGCCGGCATTCCGGCGGTCTACACCGGCGACTCCGATGTGTTCACCTCGGATGCCGCCGAGGATTGGCTATGTCTGCTGGAGGCATTCGACCAGCCCCACCGTCCCGGAATGGTGCGCGCCGCCGCGGCAACCATGTTCTTCGGCGAGACCGCGGAATCGCTTGTGGCCGGCGGCGATGCACTGACCGATCGCGTCGCGGAAACATTGCGTGAATGGGCCGGACACGCGCGCGAACGCGGCGTCGCGGCGATCTTCGAGGCCGCGCAGTTGCGGGGCATGGGTGATCGCCTGCTGTCTCGGCAGGGCGGCGAGCGTCACATGACCGACCTGGCGCACATCACCCAGTTGCTGCAGGAGGTCGCGCACCGCGAGCAGTACAGCCTGCCCGCACTGCGCGATTGGCTGCGCAGCCAACGCGACGAACGCAGCGGCGCAACGGAACGCAACCGGCGGCTGGACAGCGACGCCGCCGCCGTACAGATCATGACGGTGTTTGTCAGCAAGGGTCTGCAATACCCGATCGTGTATCTGCCGTTCGCGTTCAACCACAATACCCAGGACCGCGACGTCGTGCTGTTCCACGACGCGGGCGTGCGCTGCCTGTATATCGGCGGCAAGGACGGCCCGAACTTCAAGGCCGTCCAGGAACAGGGCCGCACGGAGGACGCCAGTGACGACAGCCGGCTGACCTACGTCGCGATGACCCGTGCGCAGTCGCAGGTGGTGGCGTGGTGGTCACCGGCCCGCGACGAGCCCAACGGCGGCCTGTCGCGGCTGCTGCGCGGACGCCGGCCCGGGCAGTCAGTCGTGCCCGACGAATGTGAGCCGGCGAAGATCTCCGACGACGACGCGATGGCCCGGTTGCGCGAGTGGGAGGCCGCGGGTGGGCCGGTGATCGAGGAGTCGGTGATAGCAGCGGCCCCTGCGGTGCCGCCGCAGCCAGTGCCGACGGACCTCGACAGCCGCCACTTTCACCGCGCCATCGACACCGCGTGGCGGCGCACCTCCTACTCCGGTCTGATCCGGGTGTCTGAGACCTCCGCGTCCGCCGGCGTGAGCAGTGAACCCGAGGTCACCGAATTGGACGACGAAGTGAGCCATATCGCGTTGACGGGGGCCGCATCCGGGCCGGATCTGCCAGTGGCGAATCTGCCGATGGCGGATCTGCCGGCGGGTGCGAAGTTCGGCACGCTCGTGCACGCCGTGCTGGAGACGGCCGATCCGTTCGCCGCTGACCTGGCCACCGAATTGGAGTCGCAGATCCGGCTGCACTCGGTGTGGTGGCCGGTCGATGTGGCACCGGAGGTTCTGGCCGCGGCGATGGTGCCGATGCACGACACGCCGTTGGGCCCGCTGGCCGACGGTCTGACGCTGCGGCAGATCGGGTTACGAGACCGACTGCGGGAACTTGACTTTGAATTGCCGCTGGCCGGTGGCGACCTGGGTTCGGCTGCCGCCGAGAGTCATCTGGCGGATGTGGGGAGGTTGTTGCGCGAGCACCTGCCGGCCGATGATGTGATGGCACCCTACGCCGACCGGTTGACCGGCCAGTTGCTCGGCAGCCAGTCCTTGCGCGGATACCTCACCGGCTCGATCGATGCCGTGTTACGCGTGCCCGCCGGTTCGGGGTATCGATACCTGGTCGTGGATTACAAGACAAACTGGCTCGGCGATCCGGAGCGCGCGCTGAGCGCCGCCGATTACGACCGGCCGCGGCTGGTCGAGGCGATGCTGCACTCGGACTATCCGCTGCAGGCGCTGCTGTACAGCGCTGTGCTGCACCGGTTCTTGCGCTGGCGGGTGCCGGACTACGATCCCGCCCAGCATCTCGGCGGGATCCTCTACCTGTTTGTGCGCGGTATGTGCGGCCCCGACACGCCAATTGCCGATGGGCACCCGTCGGGGGTGGTCAGCTGGCGGCCGCCACCGTCTCTGATTGCGGCGTTGTCGGACCTGCTCGATGCGGGGCGGGTGGCCGCGTGACCGTGGAGGCGATCGCCGCTGAAGGACTACTGCGGACATTCAGCGATGCCGGCGTTTTCGAGGCCGCTGATATCCATGTAGCACAACGGCTTACGGTGCTCGTCGGCGAATCCGACGAGCGGGTGGCGCTCGCGGTCGCTTTGGTGGTGCGCGCGCTGCGCGGCGGTTCGGTGTGCGTGGACCTACGGGAAGCCCGAGCGCAGGTCGGCATAGCTCACCCAGCCGACCTCCCGTGGCCTGATGCCGACGATTGGCTGGCCGCCGTGCGGGCCAGCCCGTTGCTCGGGTCGCCACCGGTGCTTCGGCTGCTTGATGAGCTGCTGTACCTGGACCGGTACTGGCTCGAGGAAGAACAGGTCTGCGCCGATCTGCTCGCGCTATCGGTCAGTCGGGCTACGGTCGAATTACCGCTCTATGAGCGGCTTTTCCCGCCTGGGTATGAGGAACAGCGGAAGGCCGCCGAGATCGCCTTATCGCAGGCCGTGACCGTTTTGACCGGCGGGCCCGGCACCGGCAAGACCACCACGATCGCGCGGCTGCTGGCGCTGCTGGTCGAGCAGGCCGAGCTCGCCGGCGTACCCCGTCCCCGGATCGCGCTGGCCGCGCCGACCGGTAAGGCTGCCGCGCGGCTGGCCGAGGCGGTGGCCGCCGAAGTCGAGAATCTCGATGCAGTGGACGCGACGCGGCTGGCCGGCTTGCGGGCGACGACGCTGCACCGGCTGCTGGGCCCCCGGCCCGATACGTCGGTGCGGTTCACGCACAATCGCGGCAATCGGCTGCCGCACGACGTCATCGTGGTCGACGAGACGTCGATGGTGTCGCTGACGATGATGTCCCGGCTGCTGGAGGCGGTGCGGCCGGATACGCGGCTGATCCTGGTGGGCGATCCCGACCAGCTGGCCTCGGTGGAAGCCGGTGCCGTGCTGGCGGATCTGGTGGAAGGCCTGACCGCTCGGGATGACGTGCGGGTGGCCGCCCTGCGAACCAGGCACCGGTTCGGTGAGTCGATTGGCGCGCTGGCCGAAGCGATCCGGGTCGGCGACGCCGAACGCGCGGTGGAGGTGCTGCGGGCCGGCGGTGAGCATGTCGAGTGGATCGACTCCGACCGCCCGGCCGAGCGGCTGCGCGAGGTGCTGGTTCCGCACGCCCTGCGGGTGCGGGAAGCCGCGGTGCTGGGTGATGCGGAGCTGGCGCTGGCGATCCTCGACGAGCACCGGCTGTTGTGCGCGCACCGTCAGGGGCCGTATGGGGCGTCGCACTGGAACCGGCAGGTGCAGCGCTGGCTCTCGGACGAGACGGGTCAGCCGCCGTCGCTGGAGTTTTATGCCGGCAGGCCGTTGTTGGTGACGGCCAATGACTATGGACTGCGCATCTACAACGGCGACACCGGCGTCGTGGTCGCCGGTCGCGACGGTTTGCGGGCCGTCATCGCCGGCGCCGGCGGACGGCTGGATTTCGCGACCAGTCGTCTGGCGGAAATCGAGACCATGCACGCCATGACGATTCACAAAAGCCAGGGCAGCCAGGCCGGCGAAGTCACGGTGCTGATGCCGCCACAGGATTCGCGCTTGCTTACCCGCGAGCTGTTCTACACGGCCGTAACCCGGGCCAAGGTCAAGGTTCGGGTGGTCGGCTCCGAGGCCGAGGTGCGCGCCGCGCTCGACCGTCGCGCTATTCGGGCGAGCGGGCTGCGGCTGCGGCTGCAGGCTGCCGCAACTACTGCTTGAATTCGTGATCAGCATGGTCGACAACGACGGTCCCCCAGCAACATCGCGACCCCCGTCACGGCGAAGCCACATCGTGCGGCTCGCCGTGTTCGCCGGCTTTCTAGTGGTGATGTTCTACCTGGTGGCCGTCGCGCGAGTCATCGACATCGACGACGTGCGACGTGCGATCTCGGCGACCGGTCCGGCGGCGCCGCTGGTTTATGTCGTGGTGTCGGCCGTCCTCGGCGCGTTGTTCGTCCCGGGCGCGATCCTGGCCGCGGGTAGCGGGCTGCTATTCGGTCCGGTACTCGGCATCTTCGTGACGCTGGGTGCGACGGTGGGCACCGCGATCGTCGCGAGCCGCTTCGGCCGTCGGGCCGGCCGAGACAGCGCGCGGGCTGTGCTGGGGGCGCAACGGGCCGACCGCATCAACGCGCTGATCGAGCGGCGCGGACTGTGGGCGGTCGTCGGGCAGCGCTTCATCCCCGGCACGTCGGATGCGCTGGCCTCCTATGCGTTCGGGGCGATCGGAGTTCCGTTGTGGCAGATGGCCGTCGGTGCGTTCATCGGCTCCGCGCCGCGGGCATTCGTCTACACCGCGCTGGGCGCCTCGCTCGGGAATCGATCGTCTGCGTTGGCATACTCGGCGATAGCGGTCTGGTGCGTGACCGCCGTCGTCGGCGCGTTCGCCGCCCGGCGTGGATACCAAAAGTGGCGCGGGCATGCTAGGCCGGACTCTGATCCGGAAGCCGGGGCGTAATCACGCCGTGCGAGCG
>NZ_JBKQQD010000312.1:0-13586 GCF_052144515.1 Mycobacterium sp.
GGAGGCCGAGCTCCGCGACGGCGACTACTTCGGTCGGGCGGTCAACCGCGCCGCCCGCCTGCGGTCGCTGGCTGTGGGCGGCCAGATCGTGTGCTCGGGTGCGACCGCCGAACTCGTCATCGACTCATTGGCCGAAGACGTCGTGCTCGTCGATCGGGGCATGCGCCAGCTGCGCAACCTCGCCCGCCCGGAGCACGTTTTCGAGCTCCGATTGGAAACCGCCGACGACGGTCGTGGGCCAGTGTCAACCGATGCGCCTGTGGAGCGCCCGAGTCTGCCGGTAGTCCTGGCCGGCCGAGGGCCATTCGTCGGACGCGGGCGCGAGCTCGAGCACCTTTTTTCCGCGTGGCAGACCGCGCTGGCCGGCGGCACGAACGCGGTCCTGATCGCCGGCGAACCGGGTGTCGGCAAGACGCGTCTGGCCGGCGAATGGTCGCAACAGGCCTACGACCAAGGCGCCCTGGTGATTTACGGCCGTTGCGACGAGGACCTCGGTGCGCCTTACCAGCCGTTCGCGGAAGCCCTGCGCTCGCTGGTGCCGTGCCTCGGCACCGGTCGGCTTCGGGGGCTGCGCGGCGTGGAGGCGCTACTCCCCCTGGTTCCCGCGCTGACCGATGTCCTACCTGATCTGGCCGCGCCGACCCGCGCCGACCCGGACACCGAACGCTACGCACTTTTCGACGCGGTCGTTGCGCTGTTGGCAGTCGCCTCCGCGAGCGCGCCCGTGGTCCTGATCCTCGATGACCTGCACTGGGCGGCCAAACCCACGCTGCTCCTGTTACGGCACCTCCTGCGTTTCGGTGAGCACGCCCGCGTGCAGATCATCGGCACATATCGCAGCACCGACCTGGACCGCTCCCACCCACTGGCGGCGATGCTCGCCGACCTCCACCGTGACGGCACCGCCAACCGTCTTGCGCTCAGCGGTCTCGACGAGGACGACGTGACCGCCTACGTCGCCGAGGCCGGCTACCACGACGAAGAGCTGGCCCGCGCGCTGGCGTCAGTCACGGGTGGCAATCCGTTCTTCCTCATCCAAGCACTGCGCCACGTCGACGAAAGCGGCGGCGTGTGGGATCAGAGCACCCTGCCGCAGGGCGTTCGCGAGGCCGTGAGTCGCCGTCTTTCGCGCCTTGCGCCGGAGACGAACAAGGCCCTGGGCGCGGCTGCGGTCGTCGGCAGCCGGTTTGCCTTGGAACTGGTCGAGCGGGTGGTCGGGGACGACCTGGTCGACGCGTTCGACGAGGCGTGCAAGGCCGGCATCGTCATCGAAGAGCCCGGCGGTCGCTACCGTTTCAACCACGCCATCGTCCGACAGTCGCTGCTCGCCGAGCTGCCCTCGGTGCGGCGTATGCGGCTGCACCAGCGCATCGCGACGACGCTGGAGAACGAGCCCGGCGCTGACGACGAACTGCTCGCTGAACTGGCTTACCACTATTTCGAATGTGCCTGGGCGGGAAATGCCGCCAAGGCTGTCGAATACTGCCGGCGCGCGGCGGACCAGGCGATGGCCCGGCTCGCCTACGAAGGCGCCGCCGACCTCTACGATCGGGCCCTGCACGCGCTGGAGGAGATTGACGACGAGCTGCCCGACCGCGACGACCAGGCCGCCGATCTCCTGGTCGCACGCTGCGAAGCGCTCCTCGCCGCGGGTGACGTGGCTTCGGCGGCAGGTGCGGTCTCGCAATTGCAAGCAGCGACGCTCGATTCGGCCCGTCTTGCGGCATGGGCGACGTGCTTCGACGGCCAACTCTCGATGCTGATCCACCCCGAGCGGCTGGACGAGGTCGAAGCCGCGTTGGGCACGGCCGCCGACCAGCTGGCCGGATTAGACGACGCGGCCGGAGAAGCCAAGGCGCACACCGTCCGTGCCGGGTGCCTGGCCCGCCTTGGGCGAATCGGCGACTGCGAAATTGCGCTGGACGACGCGCTCACGGCGGCGCGGCGCGCGCGTGACCACCGCCGAGTGAACGCAGTACTGGCGGGTGCGCCACTGGCCGCGCTGTGGGGACCCAACCCGGTGCCGCGCGCGGGCGGGCGGTGCCTTGACGTGGTGCGGCTGCTTCGGATCACGACCGACTCCCCCGCGGTCGAAGCGACGTCGACACGGTGCCAGGCCGTGTTGGAGGCCTTCCGCGGCCGCGCCGAGGCCGCCCGCCGGATGATCGACTCGGCCCGGCGCACCGTCACCGAGCTCGGCCTGCGCCACGCCCTTCTCGAGGTCGAGCAGTTCGCCGGCATCGTCGAGCTGGTCGCGGACGATCCCGCCGCCGCCGAGCCGCATCTTCGTAAGGCCTACAACGGCTTTCGCCGCATGGGCCTCGACGCCGACACCGCCGAGACCGCCGCGCTGTTGGGCCGTACCTGCCTCGCGCTCGATCGAGATACCGAGGCCGACGAATTGTGCACGGAAAGTGAGCGTCTCGCCGGCCACGCCCTGAAGGCGTCGATCGCCTGGCGCACACTTCGGGCGCAGCTGCTGTCGCGCCGCAATGAGCACGACGAGGCTCGGCGCGTCGCCGAGGCTGCGGTGGCGTTGGCCGAGCGCACCGATGAATTGGTCGATCACGGCGACGCTTGCTTGGCACTCGCTGTGGTTTTGGACGCCGCCGGCGACACCGCGGCGGCACGAGTCGGCGCCGAGCGAGCGGTCGGGTTGTACGACCGAAAAGGCGCTGCGGCACTTGCCGAGAGGGCGCGTCACATTGTAGGCGAGCGCACCGCTTCACCAGCCGCACCCCAAGCGCCGAGCATTGAACCCACCAACGCTTGCGTGCAAGCAGGCAGCCAATTGATCGATGCCGTGAATCGCGAGGCCTGGCAAGAGGTAGCTCAGCTACTTGCCCCATACGTGTCCGTAGAAAGTCGACGGAAGATCGTCGGCTTCCCGCGGATCGACGTGCCATCAAGCCAGTGGCCCGAGGATATGAGGCATTATCTGGAGAACGGCATGGTGCGCTACCGTCACGCGTCTGTTGCGGTGCGTGGTGAGCGTCTTGCCCTCTCCCGGCTGGTGATAGGCACGGCAGACCTGAGTTCCGATGCACCGCAAGACGAGATGCTCCATTTAGCCGGCCTCGACGAGGAGGGTCGAATCGAGCTGCAGGTGTGGTTCGACGTCGAGGACATCGACGCCGCGCTCGCCGAACTCGACGCCGCGCATGCGCGACTTGAGAGGGAGCAAGCACCCGCACGGCACTTGGAGAACGCGGCGACGCGAGCATTCGACCGCCTCCGGTCCTACTTCGCGGCCCGCGACTGGGACGCCATGGTGGACACGTTGGTTGATGATCTTTGCAGTGACGATCGCCGTCGAGTGGTGAACGCGGGCCTCCTACAGGGAAGGGATTCCCTGATCGAAAATCTCCAGTCGGCCGCCGACCTCGGGATCACGCACGTGACGTCAGACGCCATCGCCACCCGTGGAGATCGCCTGGTCCTCACTCGTGCCCGGTACTCGCACAGCGACGAAAAACTCGAGCCGTTCCACGCCGATCTCCTACAAATAGTCGAAATCGACGCCGACGAGCGGATTGCGGCGCTAATCACGTTGGACCTCGACGACTTCGATGGAGCGCTGGAAGAGCTCGATCGCCGGTACCTCGCCGGCGAAGGGGCGCCCTATGCGGACACGTGGTTGGGAATCGGGGAGGCTTATGCCGCGCTCAACCGGCCACACGAACTCTTTGCGACGACCCCTGATTGGGTGGGCATCGACCACCGCCGAGGGACAACGGTTCCACCGGGTGACATCGCCGCGGATATCCGCGCCAATTGGGACGTCGCGCCAAACCTTAGGCGCTCAATCGAGGCCGTGCATCGGTTGAACAACCTCGGTGCGGTCGTCACCCATACGGCCTTCGGCACATCACACGAGGGCTTTGGCGCTGAATGGCGGCTGGTCGCACTTGTGACGTGCTCGAGCAACCGGATCAGCCGCTGCGAGGTATTCGACGAGGCAGACCTCGACGACGCGCTGGCGCGCTTCGATGAGCTCAGCCGGCCAATGCGGCGACCGGAGAACGCAGCAAGCCGAATAGCTGAGCACTTCCTGGCGGCCTTCGCGGCAAGCGACTGGGACTCCATGACGGGGATGCTGGCCGACAACTTTTCCAATGATGATCGCCGTCGGGTGGTGGGTGCAGGAGTCCGTCATGGTCGAGAAGCCCAGATCGCGGACATGCAGGCGGTCGCCGACCTCTGGACTACAAACTCGACGCTGATGGCCGTCGCGACCCGCGGAGACCGCCTTGCCCTTCTGCATTTCCGGTTCTGGGACCTCGATCAGGGGTCCGAAGCATTTCCTACGGAGGCGCTCGGAATCCTCGAAATTAACGCCGCCGAGCGGATGGTCGCCATCGTCTCGTTCGACCTCGACGACTTCGAGGCCGCGATCGCCGAACTCGACGCCCGCTACCTCGCCGGCGAAGCGGCCGCCCACGCGCACACCTGGTCGCTCGTCGCGGCGGCCTATGCGTGCTATAATCGGCGCGAGCTTCCCGCGACGACGCCGGACTGGGTGAACGTCGACCGCCGCCGGATGACCATGTATACGCCCGGTGACGTCTTCAAATACGTCCGCGGTGGCTGGAATTACATTTCGGACATCAGCTTTCGCATCGAGGCTGTGCATCAGTTGAGCAACCTGGGAGCGGTCGTCACCCAGGCGGGACGTGGGACCTCGCAAGAGGGCTTCGACGCCGAGTGGCGCGGGATCCACCTCATCACAGTCGAAGGCGACCTGTTCAACCGCAGCGAGATGTTCGACGAGGCGGACCTCGACGCCGCGATCGCCAGGTTCGAGCAGCTAAGCCGGCCGGCACCGCGGCTGGAAAACACGGCAAGCCGGGCCAACGCGCGCTTCGTTGCGTGCGTCACCGCGCGCCTCTGGGACGCTATCGCTCCGATTCTGGCCGACGATCATTACAGCGACGATCGGCGGCGGGTAACCGGCGCCGGAATCCGCCGCGGTCGGGATGCCGATATCGAGAACATACGGGTGGTCGCAGATCTCGGGGCGAACATCACGGCTGAGGTCATCGCGACTCGCGGGGACCGCCTCGCTCTCACCCATACCCGCGTCTCCTTTGACCAGCAGCCGCAAGGGTTCCTCGCGGAGGCGCTCGTCCTCGTCGAGATCGACCTCGACGGCCGTATCGCGGCGACCATCATTTTCGACCTCGAAGACTTCGACGCCGCCATCGCGGAGCTCGACGCGCGCTATCTCGCCGGCGAAGCGGCCGCCCATGCGCACACATGGTCCGCGATATCAAGGGCCTACGCCGCGATGAACCGAAATGAGTTTCCGCCAACGACGCCGAATTGGGAGAACCTCGACCACCGGCGAGCAAGAGCATTTGCGCCAGGTGACGCGGCGGCATACGTCCACGCCACGTGGGACCTCTTGTCGCCGCACTTCAACATGTACATCGAGGTTGTACATCGACTGAGCAACCTTGGAGTGGTCGTAACCCGGGTGTCAAGGGGGACCTCGCAGCAGGGCTTCGACGCCGAGTGGCGAGAGGTCTGCGTCTCGACGGCTGAAGGCGACCTGATCAACCACTCTGAAATCTTCGACGAGGCGGACCTCGACGCCGCGCTCGCGATGTTCGATCAGCTAAGCCGTTCAGCACCGCGGCCGGAGAACGCAGCAAGCCAAGCGGCAGAACGTCTCCGAAGGTGTTTCGCGGCGCGCGACTGGGACGGCTTGGCGGAAGTTTTGGCCGAAGACGTTTTGGCTGACGATCGCCGTCGGATAGTGGGAACCGGCATTCGACGCGGGAGGAAAGATAACGTCGCGGACATCCGAGCCGGGGCCGATGTCGGGACCGAGGACATAACGTCGACGGTCATCGCGACCCGCGGAGAGCGCGTCTCCCTTGACCTCGCCCGCTTTTCCGCTAACGATTCGCAACCCGAGAGCCTAAGCGTTGAGCTACTTCGTGTCCTCGAGGTAGACAGCCACAACCAGATTACCTGTTGCCTTATGTTCGACCCCGACGACTTCGACGCCGCCTTCGCCGAACTCGATACCCGATACCTCGCGGGCGAAGCGGCCGCCCACGCGCGCGCGTGGTCGGTCATCACGGGGACCTACGCCTCGTTCAACCGCCAGGAATACACAGGGGCGGACTGGAGCGTCATCGATCACCGGCGGGGTGCGCTGTTCGCGTCCAGCAACCTAACCGCGTCTATTCGCGGCATTTGGGACCTCACGGCGGACCTCAACATCCGCATCGAGAAGGTGCATCGGCTCAGCAGCGTCGGAGCGGTCGTCACCCATACTTCGCATGGGACCTCGCCAGAAGGCCTCGACGCCGAGTGGCGGATGATCCAACTTCTGACAGTCGAAGGCGACCGGATCAACGGCTGCGAGCTATTCGACGAAGCAGACCTCGACACCGCGCTCGCCCGTTTCGATGAACTGCAACCGCAGTTGCCACGGCTGGAAAACACGGCGAGCCAAGCAGCAGAACGCTTCCTGGCGCACTTCGCATCCCGTGACTGGGATGCCATGGCGGGCACACTGGCCGAGAACTTTTCCAGCGACGATCGTCGTCGGGTGGTAGGTGCGGGAGTCCAACATGGGCGAAACACCCAGATCGGGATCATGCGGGTGATCGCCGACGTCGCGCTCACGAATGTGACGACAACCTACATCGCGACCCGCGGGGAGCGCCTCGCCCTCACGCGTGCCCGGTTCTCGGACCGTGACCAGGGGCCTGAGGCATTGCTCACGGAGGCGCTCGTCATCGTCGAGATCAGCGCCGACGACCGGATCGTCGCGCTCATTTCGTTCGACCCTGACGACTTCGACGCCGCCTTCGAGGAACTAGACGCCCGATACGTCGCCGGCGAAGCAGCAGCCCACGCGCGCACGTGGTCGGTGATCGCGGGTGGCTACGCCGCGCTCAATCGGCATCAAATCCCTGCGACGGCAGCCGATTACATCATCATCGATCACCAGCTACACAACGAGGCGACGGGCATAACCGATTATCTGGATGCCACGTGGAAGCTGACGCCAGACCTTCGCATGTACGTCGAGGCTGTGCACCGGCTTAGAAAACCTGCAGCGGTCGTCACCCTAGTGGTGTATGGGACCTCGCAAGAGGGCCTCGAAGTGGAATGGCGGCTAGTCGAACTACTGACGATGGACGGCGACGTGCGCAGCCGCTGCGAGGTCTTCAACGAGAAAGACTTGGACACCGCGATCGCGTGGTTCGATCAGCTAAGCCGGCCGGCACCACGGCTGGAAAACGCGGCAAGCCAAGTAACTGCGCGCTTCCTGGCACGCTTCGAGGCCCGCGACTGGGACGCCATGGTGGCACTACTCGCCGACGACATTTCCACTGACGATCGCCGCCGATTGGCGGGTGCGGGGGTTCTACGCGGTCGAGAGCCCAACATCGCCAATATGCGCACGGTCGCCGACGTTGCGACCGACGACCTAACGTCGACCACGATTGCGACCCGCGGTGAACGCCTCGCCCTCAGTCGCGTCCACTCCCCGGCGTTCCAAACCGACGTGCTCAACGTCGTCGAGATGGACACCGACCTACGGATCATCGCTGTCGTCTCGTTCGACCCCGACGACTTCGACGCCGCCCTCGCAGAGCTCGACGCGCGGTACCTCGCCGGCGACGCGGCCGCCCACCCACACGCGTGGTCGATCGTCGCGGGTAGCTACGCCGCGCTCAACAGGCACGAGATGCCGCTGACCACGCCGGACTGTGTGAACATCGACCACCGACGAGAGACAGCGTTCGGGCCCGGCGACCTGACCGCATACCAGAACGCCGGGTTGGACCTCGAGCAAGACATCAATGTCTTTGTCGCGGAAGTGCATCGGCTGAGCAGCCTCGGAGGAGTTATCACTTACGCGGCACATGAGACCTCGCAAGAAGGCTTCGACGCGGAGTGGCGCGGGATCGCAGTCTTGACGGTCGAAGGTGACATGGTCAACCGGTGCGAAGTCTTCGACGAGGCAGATCTCGACGCCGCGCTCACTCGCTTTGAGGAATTGCACCCGCAGACGCGGCGACTGGAAAACGCGGCAAGCCAAGTGGCCGAGCGCTTCCTAGCGCACTTCGCGGCATGCGACTGGGACGCCATGGCGGAGATACTGGCCGACAACTTTTCCAGTGACGATCGCCGTCGGGTTGTGGGCGCGGGAGTTCGACATGGTCGAGACGCCTGGATCGTGGACATGCGGGCGACCGCCGACCTGGGGATCACGAACGTGACGTCGAGCGTCGTAGCGACCCGCGGGGGGCGCCTCGTCCTAATGCGTGGCCGCTTCTCGGACCGCGATCAAGTGCCCGAGGCATATCCCACAGGGTTCGTCGGCATCGTCGAGATCAACGCCGACGAGCGGATTGCCGCGCTCGTCTCGTTCGACCTAGACGACACCGACGCCGCGTTTGAGGAGCTTGATACCCGATACCTCGCCGGCGAAGCGGCACCGTACGCGCGCGTGTGGCAACTCGGAATGAACACGATCGGGGAGCTCAACCGTCACGAACGGGGACCCATGATTGGCCGATTTGTTTATGCCGATCACCGACGAATCCCGTTCGCATCGGGCGAAGAATTTGGGCGGGGGGTCGAGGAATTGTGGGCACTTGTTCCCGATGCCCGCTACTGGACGAAGGCTGTGCATGCACTTGACGCCCTCGGGACTGTAGTCACCCTCGTCATCGAAGGCACCGACGCGCACGGAAGCGAATTACAGTGGGGCCGCATCATTCTGTTCGGTTCCGAAGAACCACGGGTGGAGGTGTACGAAGAGGAAGACGTCGATGCCGCGCTCGCACGGTTTGAGGAACTGCGTCCACAGGCGACACGGCTGGAAAACACGGCAAGCCAAGTAGTCGAGCGCTTCTGGAAGTACTTCGGGGCCCGCGAGTGGGCCGCGATGGCGGAGCTAGTGGCGCACGATATTGCTACAGACGATCGCCGTCGGGTTGTTAACGCCGGGATCCGGCGCGGTCGAGATGACCACATGGCGGATATGCGAGCCATCGCCGAAGTCCTGCCCGACGAGGACATAACGTCGACCGTCATCGCGACCCGCGGAGCGCGCCTCGCCCTCACGCGTATCTGCGGCTCGAACCGCGGAATGGGGGCCGGCGAAGTCAGCGCCGAGATTCTGTCGATCGATGAGATCGACGCCGACAACCGGATCGTGGCGCGCGTCGGGTTCGACCTCGACGACATCGACGCTGCGTTCGCGGAACTCGAGGCGCGCTACCTTGCGGGCGAAGCGGCTGCCCACGCGCAGACGTGGGCGCGCGTCACACGCGCGTATGAAGCACTCAATAGTCGCCAACTCCCAGACACGACCGTGCACTGGGTGAATATCGATCACCGGCGACTCGCGCCGATCCCGTCCGGCGACCTGGGCAGATACCTTCTTGCAACATGGGCTCTCTCGCCGCGATCCGGCATACGGATCGAAGCCGTGCATCGGTTGAGTGAAGTTGGAGCCGTCGTCACCCAGGTGGTGAAAGGGACATCGCACCAAGGATTCGATGCCGAGTGGCGCACGATCGACCTTTCAACGTACGACGGCGACAAGCTCAATCGCTGCGAGCTATTCGACGAGGAGGATCTCGACACCGCGCTCGCGAGGTTCGACGAGCTCCAACCGCAGGTTCCACGGCTAGAAAATGCCGCGACGCGAGTGATCGAGAGCTACCTGGCAGACTTCGCGACCCGCGACTGGGCCGACATCGCCCAAACAGTCGCCGACGACTTCTACGTCGACGATCGCCGCCGGGTCGCGAACGCGGGGATCCGACACGGTCGGGATGCCGAGGTCCAAAATCTGCGGGCGACCGCCGACGTCGGCTTGACGTTGACGATCTCGGGCGTCATTGCGACGCGCGGCGATCGCCTCGCGCTCTCGCGGCTTCAAGCCTCCGGCCCCGAAGGGCGACTCGACTGGGTTCAACTCGAGGGTTTTCTCATCGTTGAGATCGATGCCGACCAGCTGCTCAGAGCGTCAGTCATGTTCGACCTCGAGGACATGGACGCCGCCTTCGAGGAGCTCGACGCGCGATACCTCGCCGGCGAAGCGGCAGCACACTCACAAACGTGGTCGGTCATCAGGAAGGCGTACGCTGCGGTTAACCGTCATGAGCTACCGCCGACGACTTCGGGCTGGGTCAACATCGACCACCGCCGAGCTCGAGCGTTCGTGCCCGGCGATATGGAGTCATATCTTCACGCCACGTGGGATCTCACCGAAGACGTGAAGGTTTACATCGACTCGGTGCATCGGCTGGGTGATCTCGGAGCGGTCGTCACTCATACGGCGTTTGGAACCTCGCGCGAGGGCTTCGACGCCGAGTGGCGAGAGGTCATAATGTCGACGGTTGACGGCGAAATGGTTGACTGCTGCGAAATTTTCGACGAGGCGGAACTGGATGCCGCGCTCGCGAGGTTCGACGAGCTCGATGGACGAGCGCCGTTGCTTAACAATGCCGCGACACGGATCTGGCCTCGGATAGCCGACGCGTTCAACCGCCACGATATGGAGGGATTCCTCGCCCTTACCAGTGCAAACGGCCGAGTGGAAGACCGGCGACGCGGCCTACGCGCCGCTCACGAAGGGTCAGAGCGCCAGAAGGCCGCGCATGTGCTGTTCAAGGCGCCCGAAAGTTGGCGGATGGAAGTAGAGCCCGTCGCCATCAGGGGCTCGCGCCTCTCGCTGGTCCGCCAGACATATCGTGACACCGCGGATTCCGTCCGATCTGTCACTGTCGACCTCTTGACGGTGTTGGAGGTCGACGGAGACGGCGTGGCACAAGACTTTGTGAACTTCGATCCCGACGACATCAACGGCGCGATGGCTGAGCTGACCGACCGATGGCTGGCCTCCGGAGAGGTCGCCCACCCCAGCGTGGTCGAGGCGCTGCAGCAGCTGAACGCGATAATCAACCGTCATCAGTTTGATGAGCTTGCCACACGTCTTGCCGGTGCCACGTTTGTAAACCACCGGCAGCTTGGCAATGAAGGCGCCGACACGATCGCCGACTACCTGTTGGCGATCCGGACGGGTGAGTCCCTCGTGCCCAACTTCAGGGTCGAACTCGCCGAGATACTGACGCATTCGGTTGTGGGCGCAGTGGCGCACGCGGTCGTAAAGGGCACGTCCACTGATGGCGTCGCGATCGAAATTCCGCTGACTCAAATCGTTCTCGTCAAGGGTGACCGCGTCACCCACATCGAGTCCTACGACCACGAACAGCGCGATCTCGCCTTGGCACGGTTCCAGGAACTCAACCGGCCGACCTAGCCGTTATGGCGCCGAAACGGTTTGCGGCGCAGCACCAAGACGATAACCAACGCCAGCACGGCCAGCACCGGTATCCACGGGATGACGAATCCGACCGTCACCACGACGCCATGGACAGCGGAGAGCAATGACTGCCACCCGTGTTGGAGCGCACCAACGAAACCACCTTGCGTCACCGTCGGTTTGGCCGAGAGGTTGACGTTGATCGTCGCATAGGAGATCTGGTCGCCAAGTGCGGCCCGCTGCGCCCTGAGCGAGTCCAACTCGGCCTGCCGCTGGGTCAGCGACGACTCCGCCGCGAGCAGGTCGGCAACGTTACCCGCCCGGCCCATCAGTTGCAGCAGTCGATTGACCGACGTCTGTAACGCCTCGATGCGGGCATCGAGGTCGACGCGCTGCGAAGTGACGTCGCTGCGGCCGATCGACATCGACTCGACGGTCCCGAGTTTCTTGGCGTCGGCCAGGACCCCGTCGAGTTTGTCGGCGGGGATGCGCACCACGAGATCTACTGTCGGCGAGGATGATCCGGATCGCTCCGATCGCGAGTCCACCCGCCCCCCCGCATCGGCGACCGCTGAGATGAGCCGGTCGGCCGCCTGGCTGGGCTCGGCGACGATCATCTGCACCGACCCCGTGGTGACGATGTCGCGTTTGGAGGTGTTGTCCTCCGGGGCTTGTGGCGGTGGTGGCGACTTCGGTGCCGCGACCGTGTTCTCGGGAACGCCGCCCCTGGTCTCGGTAGCGGCGCCCGTATCCCCTGATCCTGGAATCTTGGCGGTCACTACCCCATCGCCGGCCGGGGAGGAGAATCCGTCCCGGCTCAGCGACCAGAACCAGGCGGCGCCGATGAGCAACGCGCCGACCACTGCGACGGCAATCACATTGCTTAACTTGACCATTCGTGCGCTCGATTTTGCCGATGGCGCCTTGGCAGACGGTGCCGGTTGAGTCGCCATCGCGCCAGCGTGAGGCGGAGCCGACGCGATCGGCCCGGTTGAGCGAGTCCGCCCAGCGGCAACCATAATCCGGGGTGCAGCCGCGCGGAGGATGTCGGCACCGTCCAGTGGCGGGCATTGGTCCCATCCAACCAGCGTCTCGACGGGTTGCATCACGCGGTGCCGCGATCCCCCCTCGGTAACGACCCGGCTGTCGACGGCGACGTATGCGGTGAACCTGCACAACACACCACACCGGAACGATATGTCGACGATTCGCTTCTCCAAGTCCTCCGCGGGTGCTGAGGCGTAGCGGTCCTCGCGGTCGCGGAGGTGGGCGCGCGCCCACTGCGCGGTCACCGCCGGGGCATCGCGGCGCTGCCCGGTGACGGCGGTCGACCAGTCCCCGCCGTCGCGCGTCTTACCCTGCAGGGCAAGCGATCCGGTCGCACTCCCCCGATACCGTCCGGTTGCGACGAGCGGCACCCCGGGAAACAGATCGGGGAGCCGAGCCGGACTCGCGGTGTCCTCGAGGGTGGCCAGTCCGTCGGCGCGCAGCGCCAGCGAATACGCCAACGGCGCGCCGATGCGACGGTGGATGGCGTCCATCGCTTCGTCGAGGCGGTCCTCGCTTTCCACCAGCTCGCAACGTCCCCCGCCGACGGCCGCGAGGCGGTTCAAGAAGCCGGCGTTGACGGCCTGGTCGATGCCGACCGCGTGCACCCGTACCCGCTGCAGGTCGCCGGATAGCTCGCGCAGTAGCTGGTCCTCGTTGCCGACCTGCCCGTCGGTGACGAGGATGACGACGGCGTCGCGGCCGCGCGCCCCGGGCAATAAGGTGAGCGCCTGCCCTAACGGTGCGAGCAGCTCCGTGCCGCCGCGTGCGTCGACTCGGGCGAGGTGCTCGACGGCGCGGTACCGGTTCTTATCGCTGGCCTCGACCAATCCCTCGGGTAGGCCGGCGGGGCGGTCGATCCGGTCGTCGAACGTCAGCACCACGAACCGGTCAATGCACGTAAGGGTGTCGACGATGCGCGCCGCGGCGCGGCGGGCGGTCACCATCTTCCAGCCGCCCATGCTGCCGGAGCGGTCGAGCACCAAAACCAGGTCCCGAGGGCGCGTCGGGGCGCTGGAAACCGGCGGCAGGACGGTGAGCTGATACGTCCCCTCGTCACCCGTCGCATCGGGCACCAGAACGAGCGAGTCGGTGAAGTCATCGGCGCCGTAGCGCAGCCGCAGCACGAAATCCCGGTTGGCCCGCTCGCCCGGTTGTATGCGTATCCGGCCGTCCGCAATGGACACCGCGTGCAGGCTTGACCGCACCTCCGACAATGTCAGGCCGGCGGGGT
>NZ_JBKQQD010000313.1:0-15114 GCF_052144515.1 Mycobacterium sp.
TCGGCCTCGACGGTTTTGCCGTCGGCCGTCATCAGCACCGACGTCATCAGCCCCAGCGAGCCGTAGCCCTGCGCGACGGTGTCGGACTGGACGTCGCCGTCGTAGTTCTTGCAGGCCCACACGTAGCCGCCCTCCCACTTGAGGCAGGCTGCGACCATGTCGTCGATCAGCCGGTGCTCGTAGGTCAGCCCCTCGGCTTCGAACTTGTCCTTGAATTCGTCGTCGTAGATCCGCTGGAACTCGTCTTTGAACATGCCGTCGTAGGCCTTGAGGATGGTGTTCTTGGTCGACAGATATACCGGCCACTTCGCGTTGAGGCCGTAGGCGAACGACGCGCGCGCGAAATCCCGGATGGAGTCCTTGAAGTTGTACATCCCCATCACGACGCCGCCGTCCTCGGGCATGGACACCATCTCGTGCACGATCGGCTTGCTGCCGTCGGCAGGGGTGAAAGTGATTGAGACCGTGCCCGGTTGGTCGACCTTGAAGTTCGTGGCCCGGTACTGGTCACCAAAAGCGTGACGGCCGATGACGATTGGCTTGGTCCAGCCCGGAACCAGCCGCGGGACATTGGATATCACGATTGGCTCGCGAAAAATCGTGCCACCCAAGATGTTTCGGATAGTCCCGTTGGGTGACAGCCACATCTTCTTGAGGTTGAATTCCTGGACGCGCGCCTCGTCGGGCGTGATTGTCGCGCACTTGACGCCCACGCCGTGCCTCTTGATGGCATAGGCCGCATCGATGGTCACCTGGTCGTCGGTGCGGTCACGATGCTCGATGCCCAGGTCGTAGTACTCCAGATGGATGTCGAGATGCGGAAGGATCAGCATCTCCTTGATGAGCTTCCAGATGACGCGGGTCATCTCATCCCCGTCGAGCTCGACTACCGGGCCTTTGACTTTGACCTTGGGTTCATTGGACATCGAGTCCGAGTCCTCCAGCCGTTTGGGTGAGCGGTTGCTCGTCGAGCCACACTACTAGCAGGCCTAATGACCCGGCACCGCCGCTGTTGACATCGAGTCCGTGGCATGCGATACATTTGGCATTGGTCATGAGCGCCAGCGTCAAGCCCCGGCTTGCTGGCCGGCAACCCTCCAACCGCGGTGGGGTGCCCCGGGTGATGACCCGGTTGAGTAGCCATCCCCGGCTACGCGGCAAGCGCGGGTCCTCCGTGATGGACCCCTGAGTAGACAGGGAAATTGATGCGCACCCATCGCACCCACCCCGGGGTCTGTGAGCAACTTCACACCCGAGCGATGACTTCCAGCAGAAAGCGCCGTTCATGACCGCTGGCAACACAGCAGACAGCACCGAGACCGATCCGAGCGCGCATTGGTCGTTTGAGACGAAGCAGATCCACGCCGGCCAGAGCCCCGATTCGGCCACCCATGCCCGCGCCCTGCCGATCTACCAGACCACGTCCTACACCTTTGACGACACCGCACATGCGGCCGCGCTGTTCGGGCTCGAGGTTCCGGGCAACATCTACACCCGGATCGGCAACCCGACCACCGATGTCGTCGAGCAACGCATCGCCGCGCTCGAGGGCGGCGTGGCCGCGCTGTTCCTGTCCTCCGGGCAGGCCGCGGAAACGTTCGCCATCCTGAACCTCGCCGGCGCGGGTGATCACGTGGTATCCAGCCCAAGGCTCTACGGCGGCACCTACAACCTGTTCCACTATTCGCTGCCCAAGCTCGGCATCGAGGTCAGCTTCGTCGACGATCCCGACGATCTGGATTCATGGCAGGCGGCGGTGCGACCGAACACGAAGGCGTTCTTCGGCGAGACCATTTCCAACCCACAGATAGACATCCTGGACACGCCCGGGGTTTCCGGGGTCGCCCACGCCAACGGTGTCCCGCTGATCGTCGACAACACGATCGCCACGCCGTACCTGATCCAGCCCTTCACGCAGGGCGCCGACATCGTCGTGCACTCGGCCACCAAATACCTGGGCGGGCACGGCGCGGCGATCGCCGGGGTCATCGTCGACGGCGGCACCTTCGACTGGACGCAGGGCCGCTTCCCCGGGTTCACCACACCCGACCCCAGCTACCACGGCGTCGTGTTCGCCGAACTGGGACCGCCGGCGTTCGCACTCAAAGCACGCGTGCAGTTGTTGCGCGACTTGGGTTCTGCGGCTTCGCCGTTCAACGCGTTCCTGGTGGCTCAAGGTCTGGAGACGCTGAGCCTGCGCGTGGAGCGACACGTGTCCAACGCGCAACAGGTTGCCGATTTTTTGGCCGGCCGCCGAGACGACAACCAAGACGTGGTGTCCGTGAACTACGCGGGGCTGCCCAGTTCGCCATGGCACGAGCGGGCAAAGCGGCTGGCGCCCAAGGGAACGGGGGCCGTTCTGGCGTTCGAGCTGGCCGGTGGCGTTGAGGCAGGCAAGTCGTTCGTCAACGCGCTGAAGCTGCACAGCCACGTCGCCAACATCGGCGATGTGCGCTCGCTGGTGATCCACCCGGCATCGACCACCCATGCTCAGCTGAGCCCCGAGGAGCAGCTGGCCACCGGGGTCAGCCCGGGGCTGGTGCGGCTGGCCGTCGGCCTCGAGGGCATCGACGACATCCTGGCCGACCTGGAGCTCGGCTTCGCCGCGGCCCGCAAATACAGCGGCGAGTCGCAGACCGTGGCGGCTTTCTGAGGGGGTTCTGACATGACGATCTCCGACGTGCCGACACAGACGCTGCCCGCCGAGCGCGAGGTCGGCTTGGTCCACATCGGTTCGCTGACCACCGAAAACGGTGCGGTGATCGACGATGTCTCCATCGCCATCCAGCGCTGGGGCAAGCTGTCGCCGGCGCGGGACAACGTGGTGGTGGTGCTGCACGCACTGACCGGTGATTCGCACATCACCGGTCCGGCCGGACCCGGGCATCCCACGCCCGGCTGGTGGGACGGGGTGGCCGGCCCCGGTGCGCCGATCGACACCGACCGCTGGTGCGCGGTGGCCACCAATGTGTTGGGCGGTTGCCGCGGATCCACCGGCCCCAGCTCGCTTGCCCGTGACGGAAAACCTTGGGGTTCAAGGTTTCCGCTGATATCGGTGCGTGAACAGGTGGAGGCGGACGTCGCCGCGCTGGCCGCGCTGGGCATCACCGAGGTCGCGGCCGTCGTCGGCGGGTCCATGGGCGGCGCCCGGGCTTTGGAGTGGATCGTCAGCTACCCGGACCGGGTCCGCTCGGCGCTGCTGCTGGCCGTCGGTGCGCGCGCCACCGCCGACCAGATCGGCACCCAGGCCACCCAAATCGCGGCGATCAAGGCCGACCCGAACTGGCAGGGCGGCGATTATCACGACACCGGCCGCAGACCGGATGCCGGGCTCAAGATCGCTCGCCGTTTCGCCCACCTGACCTACCGCGGCGAGGTGGAGCTCGATACCCGCTTCGCCAACGACAGCCAGGGCGACGAAGACCCGGCGACCGGCGGCCGCTACGCGGTGCAGAGCTACCTGGAGCACCAGGGCGACAAACTGTTGACGCGATTCGACGCCGGCAGCTATGTGGCCCTGACCGAGACGCTGAGCAGCCACGACGTCGGCCGTGGCCGCGGCGGGGTCGCCGCGGCCCTGCGCAGCTGCCCGGTGCCGGTAGTGGTCGGCGGCATCACCTCCGACCGGCTCTACCCGCTGCGCTTACAGGAGGAGCTGGCCGAGCTGCTGCCGGGCTGCACCGGGCTACGGGTTGTCGACTCCATCTGCGGACACGACGGCTTCCTGGTGGAATCCGACGCGGTCGGCGAATTGATCCGCCAGACACTGGAATTGGCAGATGGGGAAGGCGCGTGCCTTAGGTGTCCAAGGTGACCCGCTCCAGGCATGACCGCTCGTTGTCGTTTGGCTCAGCGGCGGCTGCCTACGAGCGGGGCCGACCATCATATCCACCCGAGGCGATCGACTGGCTGCTGCCTCCCGGTGCACGCAAGGTCCTGGATCTGGGCGCAGGTACCGGCAAGCTGACAACCAGGCTGGTCGAACGCGGCCTGGACGTGGTGGCCGTCGACCCGATTCCCGACATGCTGGAAGTGCTGCGCGCCTCGCTGCCGGAGACACCTGCACTGGAGGGCACCGCGGAAGAGATTCCGTTGGAGGACAACAGCGTTGACGCCGTGCTGGTCGCCCAGGCCTGGCACTGGGTCGACCCGCAGCGCGCCGTTCCCGAGGTGGCCCGGGTGTTGCGGCCCGGCGGACGGTTGGGCCTAGTGTGGAACACCCGCGACGAACGGCTCGGCTGGGTGCGCGAACTGGGCGAGATCATCGGCAGCGATGGCGACGGTGGCCGCTTCAACGTGACGCTGCCCGAACCGTTCACCGAGGTGGTGCGCCATCAAGTCGAGTGGACGAATTACCTTACCCCGCAAGCCCTGATCGACCTGGTGTCTTCGCGCACCTATTGCATCACCTCGCCGACCGAAGTCCGCACCAGAACCCTCGACCAGGTGCGGGAGTTACTGGCCACCCATCCGGCGCTGGCGAATTCAACCGGGTTGGCGCTGCCGTACGTCACCGTATGCATCCGGGCGACGCTGGCGGAATAGGGCGCCTGCTACGGGTCTCGCCGGCCCGCCGAATGACGATGGGTTCAAACCATTTGGCCGACATCCCAAATCTCCTTTGATCGATGCGGTTCCAGGGCAATACGCTAGTCCAATACGTTGGGGTCGCCTTGGCCCAATCCCGGCGTTGTTGGGATGGGTAGCCCGAAGCGGACGCAAGAATTCCGCAAGTCGCCGCCGCTAACCTAGGCCCGATAGCGAAGGGAACCATCCATGAACGCCCCTCACAATTTGAAGCGAATCATTGCCCAGGCGGTGTTCTCGGGCGGCGTCGCGGCAGCCGGTCTAGGTCTGGCCCTAGGTAGTACCGCCCAGGCCCATGCCAGTCCTGCTCCGCTCTATCCGGGCCCGCTCCACACCGACAACGGCGATTGGGGTCCGCCCCGCCATTGGTGCCCAGGGCAGCCCCTACCGGACACGGGTAATCGGGTCACCGACCCAATACATTGGGACATGAATGTTTGCCATACGTACTTTTATGTGTGGATGGGGATGGGCAATGCATCCAACGTGGTTTGGGACGGGGATAATCCCCCGCCGAAGCCCCCACCTCCGATTGGCCTTTATTGCGCCCCCCTCACAAATTGTTGGATAGGAAACCATCCATAAACCTAAGCTCGCGGTTTACCGCCGAACAAGGGTGAGTGAGGGTGTCGCGGCCGCTGCAATGGTTCGCACGAGCGCTCCCGAGACGCGTACGGCAAACGCCAATGCATCCCCCGCGGGCATTGACAGAAGTCGCCCAGAAGTGCACTGAGGCAATTGCGTAAGCGCAATTAATCTACCCGACAGAAATGGAGCTGTGAGCTGGGAAATTATGGCATGAGCAAATGTCATAGTGAAGCGTGAGCGCATTTCGACCGTTTTGGTGCGGTTTCAGCGCGGAGCAAACGTCTCCGAACGTCTTTGCCTGGTCGGATGTCGTGCATATTCGTGGGATTCGCGTTGTTCGCGATGCTCGCTCTCAACCTGAATTGCCGTGGTACATTCCCGGACTGTCATACCCGGTGGTTGAGCGGAGGCTCACGATGGTCACACGGCGATGGAACGAATCGGACGAGGCCAAGAGCAGGTACGTCAAGGACCTGTTTTCGGCCCTGGCGAAGCGCTACAACGTGATGACCGATGTGTGGACACTCGGGCTTCATCGCCTGTGGAAGCGGCAGGCCATGGAGCGTCTCGCCCTCCGGCCCGGCGAACGAGTACTGGACGTTGCGACCGGGA
This sequence comes from Mycobacterium sp., assembly GCF_052144515.1. Lineage (GTDB taxonomy): Bacteria > Actinomycetota > Actinomycetes > Mycobacteriales > Mycobacteriaceae > Mycobacterium. The sequence goes on from NZ_JBKQQD010000313.1 coordinate 5,788, forward strand.
CGGGTGATCTGGCGTTCCAGGAGGAAGCGGTGGTCGGGCCGGAAGGCCAGGTCGTGGGCGTCGACTCCTGCGCGCCGATGCTTGAGGTCGCCCGGCGGCGGCAGCGCGGGCCCGTCGACTTCCAGGAGGGCGACGCCATGGACCTGCGGTTCCCGGATGCGTCGTTCGACGTAGTCACGATTGGCTTCGGGCTGCGCAACGTCGCCGACCGCGGCCAGGCGCTGCGCGAGTTCCGGCGCGTCCTGCGGCCGGGCGGCCGGTTGATGGTGCTCGATTTCAGCACGCCGACCTCGAAGGTGCTGAAAGCCCTTCACAATTCTCTCTACTTCCGTGTGATGCCGACTGTGGGCTGGGCCTTTGCCTGGCATCGCGACGCCCATCATTACACCTCCGATTCGATCCGCACCTGGCTGTCGCGGGACGACCTGAGCAAGGCGATGCTGGAAGCGGGCTTCGTCGATGCCCGCTACACGTCGCTGAGCACCGGGTTCGCAACGGTCCATTTCGGTATGCGCGCGGCCAGCGGATAAGCGGCGCAAGTTCTTTCGTCAGAAGTCCAGCCCCGAGAACATGACTCTGTTCGGGTCGTATTTCTGCCGGATAGACGTCAGCCGCGACAGGTTCGAGCCGAAGTACCGCGCCGCCGAAGTGTTGGGCTCGAGGTAGTTGACGTAGCCGCCGACCGAATACGGTTGCACGGCTTGGTGTGTGGCGCTCACCCACCCAGTGGCGGTCGCGGTCTGCCCGGATGTCTCGACGTACCACTGCGCGACGGCGGATTGCTTACGCCACGGAAAGGCTGTACCCGCCGGGTCCACATCGCCGACGGCGCCGCCCAGCGTGTCGACGATCACCGACGCGCGTCCCGCCGCGGGCGGCCACTTGCCGATCGCGGCGACAATGGCTTGGGCCGCAGCCGGATTCACCGTGCCGATGACATCGGATCCGGCCACGAAGCCGCGGGGTGAACTCGTCGAGCTGCCCCCGGCCAGATACATCACCAGGTCCATATGGCTGAGCGTCTTGTTCTCAATCCCACTGGGCGCCAAGCCAACTGCAGACTTGATCGCATCGGCCACGCCCGGGCCGGAGCCCGCCGGGCAGGTCGCCAGGATGTGGCAATCGCCCTGGTTCGCGCTGACGGAGAGATCCACCAAACCCCAGGTGTTCCGATCGGCCGCGCTCAGCCAGGACTGCCAGCCGGCAAGCACGTGAGCCGCCGCCGACGGGGCGAAGTTGACCCGGACGACGTCGCTGTCGGCGGTCGGAAAGGTGGCGAACGTCATCGACGTCGTCACCCCGAAGTTGCCGCCCCCGCCGCCGCGTAGCGCCCAGAACAGATCCGGGTTGTCGTTGGCCGACGCGGTGACCACCTCACCGCTGAGCAGCACCACGGTGGCCGACTGCAGCGCGTCGCAGGCCAGACCCGCGTGGCGGGAATCGGCGCCCATCCCACCGCCGAGCGTCAAACCCGCGACGCCCACGGTCGGGCAGCTGCCGGTGGGAATCGCCCGGCCGGCGCCGGCCAACGCCTGGTGGATCGCATACAGCTCCGTGGCCGCCGGCACGGTGACGTTGCCGCTTCCCTGGTCGAAATTCACCCCGCCGGGTAACCCGCGCAGGTCGAGCACCATGGTGCCGGCCGCGGTCGAAGCGCCGATGTAGGAGTGCCCGCCACCGCGCGGGGCGATCTTGAGGTTGTTCGCCACGGCGAACGAGACCGCCTTCTGCACATCCTGCGGGGAGGTGACCGCGACGACGGCCGCCGGGGTCGAGCCGCTGTAGACGGCGTTGAACACCTGCTTGCCCATGGTGAACGAAGACCCGCTCGACGGCACCAGGACGCGGCCCCCGATCGCGGAAGCCAAGCTATCCCAGCCGGTGGCCCACCCACCGCCCGGATCCGCCCCCGCCCGCGCGGTGCCGAACACGCCCGATGTCGCCAACGCTGAAACGGCACCGCGGAGAAACGTCTGGCGCGAGAAGGTGGCCATGGGCCGGATTCTCATGCACCGCGCGTCCGGAATTCCGGCGTCGCCGCACGTGTCACGTCACAGTGTGGAGTCGATCGTCCGCGATCGGCCGCTGCGGTACCCCGCCTATTAACCGACATCCCAGCGCCCCGGCGCGCACGAAACGCATAGTGTGCAAACCTTAACCCCACCGTGTTGTAAATGTGACTGCTGTAGACCAAGGTTCCTAGAGGGATCCGAGTGCCGACAGTGCACTCCGGGACAGATGGGGAGCCTGTTATGAAAGCACTTGCAACAACGCACCGATGGATCTGGCTCTTCCGTCATCAACCGCTGACCGTTCGCCTGCTGGCCGCTGCGGCGGCGCTGCTCACGGCTGCCGCGGCGTTCGCGGCGCCGGCCGAGGCGAACCAGGTCGACGACGACTTCGTCGCCGCACTGAACAAAGCCGGTGTGCACTACGGCGACCCGGGCAACGCCGTGGCATTGGGTCAGTCCGTCTGCCCGATGCTCGCCAAGCCGGGCGGGACGTTCGCCGCGGCGGTGGCAAAGGTCGAGGGCGGCGGCATTTCCGGGGGGATGGCGAGCATGTTCGCCCAGATCGCGATCCAGATGTACTGCCCGCAGGTGATGGGCGACCTGGCCAGCGGAAACTTGTCCGGGCTGCCGAAGATTCCCGGGGTGCCGGGGTTCTAGCCCGTGCCCAACGGGTCGATGGTCCAGGCGATGTAGACCATCGCCGCCGCCACCGTCGCGGTGGTCAAGAAGTCGATGCCTCGGCCGCGCACCACCAAAAGGCCGGCCCGCTCGTCGGACAACACCAACCGCAGCACCGCCGCCACTCCGACACCGACACCGATCAGCAGTGAACCGCGACGCCAGAAGTTGGCGCCCACAAGCACCAACGCCGTCGCGAAGATCAACCCGACCAGCAGGATCGGCCATTGGGCCTGGACCGCGGCCCGCCCGCTCATCGCTGCTCGGCCAGCTCGACGACGTTGGTCAGCAGGAACGCCCGGGTCAGCGGTCCGACGCCACCGGGATTCGGTGACACATGCCCGGCTACATCCCACACGTCCGGGTGCACATCGCCGACCAGCCCGTCCTCGGTGCGGCTCACACCCACGTCGACGACCGCGGCGCCGGGACGCACCATGTCGGCGGTCAGCAGGTGCGGCACCCCGACCCCGGCCACGATGATGTCCGCCTGCCTGGTCAGCGCGGCCAGGTCGCGAGTTCCGGTGTGGCACAACGTCACCGTGGCGTTCTCCGAGCGCCGGGTCAGCAACAGCCCCAACGGGCGACCCACCGTCACACCGCGGCCGATGACCACTGCGTGCGCACCGGCGATCTCGACGCCGTAGCGCCGCAACAGGTGCACGATGCCGCGCGGGGTGCAGGGCAACGGCGCCGGGTCATTGAGCACCAGCCGGCCCAAGTTCGTCGGGTGCAACCCGTCGGCGTCCTTGCCCGGGTCGACACGCTCCAGCGCCGCGTTCTCGTCGAGATGCTTGGGCAGCGGCAGCTGCACGATGTAGCCGGTGCACTCGGGATTGGCGTTGAGCTCGTCGATGGTCTCGTTGAGCTTGGCCGAGGAGATGTCGGCGGGCAGGTCACGACGAAGCGAGGTGATGCCCACCTTCGCGCAGTCGGCGTGCTTGCCACGCACGTACGCCTGGGAGCCGGGGTCGTCGCCGACCAGGATGGTGCCCAGCCCGGGCGTGCGGCCTGACTCGGTCAATGCGGCCACCCGTTGCTTGAGGTCGACGAAGATCTCGTCACGGGTGGCCTTGCCGTCCAGTGTGTTTGCGCCCACGGCTGACAGTCTTCCATGCCTGCCCGCGGTGCCTGATGATGGCGACCCGCCGCGCCCGGCTCCGCCGCGCTTGCGATCGCCGTTAGGCCTGACGACGGCGACCCGCCGCGCCCGGCTCCGCCGCGCTTGCGATCGCCGTTAGGCTCCGGGTATGTCTAGCACTCCCGACGTGTTCAGCCCGGCCAAGCTCGGCCCGATCACCCTGCGCAACCGCATCATCAAATCGGCGACGTTCGAAGCGCGCACGCCCGACGCACTGGTGAGCGACGACTTGATCGAGTACCACCGGCTGCCGGCCGCCGGCGGGGTCGGCATGACGACCGTCGCCTATTGCGCGGTCTCCCAGGGCGGCCGCACCGAAGGCAACGGGATCTGGATGCGTCCGGAGGCCGTGCCCGGGTTCCGCCGGCTCACCGACGCGATCCACGCCGAGGGCGCGGCGGTAAGCGCGCAGATCGGCCACGCCGGCCCGGTCGCCAACGCCAAGTCCAACAAGGCCACCGCGCTGGCACCGGTGCGGTTCTTCAATCCGATTGGCATGCGGTTCGCCAAGAAGGCGACCCGCGAGGATATCGACGACGTGATCGCCGCGCACGCTAACGCCGCCCGGCTGGCCATCGAAGCCGGCTTTGACGCCGTCGAAATCCATTTGGGCCACAACTATTTAGCGAGCGCATTCCTGAGCCCGCTGATCAACCGCCGCAACGACGATTTCGGCGGATCGCTCGAGAACCGGGCCAAGGTCGCCCGCGGGATTGTGATGGCCGTCCGCCACGCCGTCGATAAAGAGGGAACGCCGATCGCGGTGACCGCCAAGCTCAACATGGCCGACGGGGTGCGCCCCGGTATCAGCACCGAAGAGTCGCTGACGACGGCCAAATGGCTGGAGGAAGACGGTGGCCTGGACGCGCTCGAGCTCACCGCCGGCAGCTCGCTGGTCAACCCCATGTACCTGTTCCGCGGCGACGCACCCCTGAAGGAATTCGCCGCCGCGTTCAAGCCGCCGCTGCGCTGGGGTATGCGGATGACGGGCAAGAAGTTCCTGCGCGAGTACCCCTACCGCGAGGCGTATCTGTTGCGTGACGCCAAGCTGTTCCGGGCCGAACTCAAGCTGCCGCTGATCCTGCTCGGCGGCATCACCAACCGGGAAACCATGGACCTGGCCATGGCCGAGGGGTTCGAGTTCGTCGCGATGGCCCGCGCGCTGCTGGCAGAGCCCGACTTGATCAATCGGATCAAGGCCGACGGCGCCCAGGTGCGCTCGGCGTGCACGCACTGCAACCGGTGCATGCCCACCATCTACAGCCGCACTAGATGTGTGGTGACCGGCGCGCCGGACACAGCTGGCTGATAACACCCCAAGTTAAAGTGGGTGCAATGACTCCGCCAGCCCCACCGGCGCTGACAGTTCGGTATGACGGGTCGGAACGGACATTCGCGGCGGGCCACGACGTAGTGGTCGGGCGCGACCTCCGGGCCGACATGCGCATCACCCACCCGCTGATTTCGCGCGCCCACCTGCTGCTGCGGTTCGATCAGGGCAGGTGGCTGGCGATCGACAACGGTTCGCTCAACGGGACCTTCGTCAACGGCCGGCGGGTGCCGGTGGTCGACATCCAGGACGGCCAGAGCGTCAACATCGGCAATCCTGATGGGCCGGCGCTGCGGTTCGAGGTCGGGCGGCACCGAGGGATGGTTGGGCGCCCACCCCAAACCGCGTCGATGCCCATCGCCCAGGCCTCCGGGACCGCGTGGCCCAGCTCTCAGGCATCCGGTCAGCCGGGGCCCCCGATCGCCGCTCCCCCGGCCTCAGCGTCGGGGCCGCCCGGACGCCCCGCAACGTGGGCCGGTCCACCACCGCCGCGACCGTATCCCGGCCCGCCCGGGCAGCCGGTTTATCCCGCCGGCGGGGCCCCGCCGCGGCCCGGTGCGCATCCGCCCAGCGCGCCGCCGCCGGCCAATTTCCAGCCGCACCCGCAAATGTCCGGCGTGGGAGTGGGCGCGCCGAATCAGGCACCGCAGACGCAGATGGCGCCCAGCGCCGCCAAGCACGCCGAGACGTCGGTGTCGAACCTGGCGACCAAGATGTTTCAGGCGTTGCTGCCTTCCCGCTCCGGGGCGATGCACAAGCCAGCCGGCTCGGCGACGATCGGCCGTGCCACCGATAACGACATCGTCATCCAGGACGTCCTGGCGTCGCGCCATCACGCGTTCCTGACCCAGACCCCATTGGGCACCGAGATCCGCGACGCCCACAGCGTCAACGGCACCTTCGTCAACGGCGTCAGGGTCGGGTCCGCGGTACTCACCGAGGGCGACGTGGTCACGATCGGCAACGTCGACCTGGTCTTCACCCACGACACGCTGGTCCGGCGCACCGAAGCCGCCACCCGCACCGGCGGCCTGGAAGTCAACTCGGTCTGCTTCACGGTCGACCGCGGAAAGCAACTGCTCGACCACATCTCGCTGACCGCGCGTCCGGGCACGCTGACCGCCATCATCGGCGGGTCTGGCGCCGGCAAGACCACGCTGTCCCGCCTGATCGCCGGATATACCAGCCCCAGTTCCGGCTCCGTGACATTCGAGGGCCACAACATCCACACCGAATACGCGTCCATGCGCAGCCGGATCGGGATGGTCCCGCAAGACGACGTCGTGCACCGCCAGCTGACGGTCAACCAGGCGCTTGGGTACGCCGCCGAACTGCGGCTGCCGCCCGACACCAGCAAGGCCGATCGCGAGCAGGTCGTCGCCCAGGTCCTCGAGGAACTCGAATTGACCAAACACGCCGACACCCGCGTCGACAAGCTGTCCGGCGGCCAGCGCAAACGCGCCTCGGTGGCCCTGGAACTGCTCACCGGGCCGTCGCTGCTGATCCTGGACGAGCCGACCACCGGCCTGGACCCGGCGCTGGACCGCCAGGTGATGATGATGCTGCGCCAGCTCGCCGACGCCGGTCGCGTGGTGCTGATCGTCACGCACTCGGTGTCCTATCTCGACGTCTGTGATCAGCTGCTGCTGGTGGCGCCCGGCGGCAAGACGGCGTTTCTGGGTCCACCCGGCCAGATCGGCGCGGCTATGGGAACCACCAACTGGGCCGACATCTTCGCGAAGGTGGGGGCCGACCCCGACGAGGCCAACCGCCGCTTCCTGGCCGAAAACAAGCCCACGCTGTCCGCTCCGTCCGAATCCCGGCCGGCCGATCTGGGCGAGCCGGTGCACACCGACGTATTTCGCCAGTTCTCCACGGTCGCGCGCCGCCAGATTCGGCTGGTGGTCTCCGACCGTGGGTACACGGTGTTCTTGGCGCTGTTGCCGTTCCTCATCGGTGTGCTGACGCTGACCGTTCGCGGCAAGAGCGGATACGGCATGAGTGACCCGCTGGGCAACAATCCCGCCCAGCCCGACCAGATTCTGGTCATGCTCAACGTCGGCGCCGTGTTCATGGGTACCGCGTTGACCATCCGCGACCTCATCGGCGAGCGTCCCATCTTCCGCCGGGAACAGGCCGTCGGCCTGTCGACGGCGGCCTACATGGGCGCCAAGATCGTGGTGTTCTCGGTGTTTGCGATCGTCCAGGCGGCGATCGCGACGACCATCTCGGTAATCGGCTGGGGCAAGCCACTTTCGGGCGCCGTGCTGCTGGGCGACGTCAGATTCGAGCTGTTCGTCACCGTTGCCGCGACCTGTGTGGCATCGGCGCTTCTCGGCATGGCGCTGTCAGCGCTGGCCCAATCCCAAGACCAGATCATGCCGATGCTGGTGGTGTCGATCATGTCCCAGCTGGTCTTTTCCGGCGGCATGATCTGGGTGACCGACCGGATCTTCCTCGATCAGTTGTCGTGGGCGACGCCCGCCCGGTGGGGCTTCGCGGCGTCGGCGTCGACGATCGATGCCCACCGGCTGATCCCGGGCCCGACCGACCCGAAAGACCAGCATTGGGACCACAAGGCGAGCGCATGGCTGTTCGACATGGCGATGCTCGGGGTGTTGTGCGTGGCCTACAGCGCGATCGTGTGGTGGAAAATCCGCCTCAAGCGCCGGCACTGATCCTGATGAATCGACCCGCTCAACCCGTGCTGACGGTTCGCGCTCACCAATCCGAAGGCAGCTTCGCCCCGGGCCGCGACGTGGTCGTCGGCAGCGACGTGCGCGCCGACCTGCGCGTCGCCCACCCGCTGATCGCGCGCGCCCACCTGCTGCTGCGCTTCGACCAGGGCCGGTGGATGGCGATCGACAACAACTCGCTCAACGGCATGTTCGTCGGCGGCCAGCGGATGCCGATGGTCGACATCCACGACGGCCAGACCATCAACATCGGCAAGCCCGAGGGGCCGCAGGTGACCTTCGAGGTGGGACATCACACCGGGACGGTCGGTCAGCTGCCGCCGACACAGACGGCGCCGATGAACGCGCGGCCCGCTCCACCACGACCGCAGCCCGCCCCACCGCTGCCAACTCCGCCACCCGCCGAGTCCACGACACGCATTCGTCGGGGCTTTCATCAAGACGACGTGCCCGATGTGGAGCGCACCACCGCCGTTCCCGTCATCGGCCACTCTGTGTCGGCGTTTCCGACCCGGAAGCTGAACGTCGGCGGACCCCGGGCGCGGCTCGCGACGCCCGCAGGCGCCGCGCGGATCGGCCGGGCGACCGACAACGACATCGTCATCGCCGACGTGCTGGCCTCGCGCCACCACGCCTATCTGGCGCCTTGCACCTCCGGGCCGCTGGGCAGCGAGATCCGCGACGCGAACAGCATCAACGGCACGTTCGTCAACGGGATCCGGGTGGGATCGGCCGTGCTGGCCGAGGGCGACGTGGTCACGATCGGCAACGTCGACCTGGTGTTCAGCGGCGGCGAACTGGTTCGCCGCGCCGAGGCGGCGACACGCACCGGCGGCCTGGAGGTGCGTGACGTCGGGTTCAGCGTCGGTGGCGTTCCTGGTAAGGCGCTGCTGCAGAACATCACGATGACCGCCAGGCCCGGCACGGTGACCGCCATCATCGGCGGGTCCGGCGCCGGCAAGACCACGCTGTCGCGCCTGATCGCCGGCTACGCCACCCCGAGCTCCGGTTCGGTCACCTTCGAAGGCCACGACATCCACACCCAGTACGCGTCGCTGCGCACCAGGATCGGCATGGTCCCCCAGGACGACGTCGTGCACCGCCAGCTGACCGTCAACCAGGCGCTGGGCTACGCCGCCGAACTGCGTCTGCCGCCCGACACCAGCAAACCCGATCGAGACCAAGTCGTCGCCCAGGTACTCGACGAACTGGGGCTGACCCAACACGCCAACACCCGCGTCGACCAGCTCTCCGGCGGCCAGCGCAAGCGCGCCTCGGTCGCACTCGAACTGCTCACCGGACCGTCGCTGCTGATCCTCGATGAGCCGACCTCGGGTCTGGACCCGGCGCTGGACCTGCAAGTCATGACGATGCTGCGGCAGCTGGCCGATGCCGGTCGCGTGGTGCTGGTGGTCACCCACTCGCTGACCTACCTCGATGTCTGCGACCAGGTGCTGCTGATGGCGCCCG
>NZ_JBKQQD010000314.1:0-4736 GCF_052144515.1 Mycobacterium sp.
CCGCGGGCTTTCCGGGATCGTGATGAATCGCGGCGAGTCTGCACGCTGCAGTTGATGGAGCCCCACTCGGTAGACCGCCACGACCTCGTCGGGCGCCGGTCGGGGGTCCAACCGTCCGCCGCCCCAGATCACCACTGGGGTGATGACGTATCCGGATCGCGTCGGGTAGTCGTCGAGCAGGCCTAAAACGGTCGAATCGGCGAGTTGGATGCCCACTTCTTCGTCCAGCTCCCGCAGTGCCGCGTCGACCGCGCTTTCCCCCGGGTCGACTCGACCGCCGGGCAGTGCCCACTGCGCCGCGTGCGAGCTCAGCCGAGAGGCTCTGCGGCACAACAGGAAAGCGGCACCGCCGGATACGTCGACCATGCGACCGTCGAGGCCGGCCTCCGGCATCGGGCGTCCCGCGAGCCAGTCGTCCACCGGCGCTGGGTCGATCCTGTCCTCCCCGACCTCCGAGTCGACGAGCAGCACCGCGACGGCCGCGTGCCGTTTCGTAGGGTCGGCCACGACGCGACGGTCGTGACTCGCCATACGCTCCCGGATCTGCTCGCGCAGCACCTCGTCGTAGGGGACGGTCATCGTCCGAGCCTAGGCCGACGGACGTCGGTGCCTGGCGGCCTAGCCGCCGAGATGGTGCGTTCTGAAGACTGCTGATTAACTGGTTCTGCCCGCGTGATTCGGTGAGGGGAGGTTGTGAGACGAGATGGCTGACATCACCATGTTGATCCTCGCCGACCATGACTGGTTTCGCGAACAATTCGCCAAGCTGGACTATCTGCAGGCGCAGACGCCGGTGGATACGCGCGCACTCGAACGAGTATGGCGTCCGCTTGCCGACAAGCTGGACGTACACGCCTACATCGAAGAGATGATCTTCTACCCTCAACTACTCCAACGGGGCACCGACGACCCCGAGGGCGAAACGCTCGATGCGATCGGTGATCACAACGACATTCGCGACGGCGTGCGCGACGCAAACGCCGCTGGAACAGCCACCGACGAGTGGTGGGCCGCGGTCGGCCGGACCCGATTGGCCAACGACGACCACATGAGCGAAGAAGAACGGGAAGGACTGGCGGACTTTCGTCGCCACGCCCCGATCGGTCTGCGTGAAGCGCTCGGGCGCCAATACAGCGAATTCATGGCCCGGCATCCGACCACGAAGGGGTTGTCGATCGTCGACCGTGACCCGAAAGAGTACGTCGAGGAACAAGCGCGCGACTCGCGGTCCACGCGCACCGACTTTTCCCTTGGCATCGGCAGCCTGAAGGGCCAATGACGGTCCTGCGCAACGACTCGTGCAGCTCAGCCCGCCATCGACGGACGACTCATGCGGCCTGGGTCACCAGGCGGCATGAGTAGTCGATTGGTGGTTAGGGGATCAGCCGTGGCCGGCGCCGCAGCCGACACCCGGAAGACATCCGGTGCCGCCCGGGACGCCGCCCGGACCCGCGAATTGCCCGCCGGTGCCGCAGCCGACTCCAGGCACGCAGCCTTGCCCGCCCGGACCGCCGCCAGGTCCATTGAACTGCCCGCCCGAGCCGCAGTTGCCGCTGGGGTCACAGCCGCCGCCGCCCGGATCCTGCTTGTAGACAACGTGAGTGGTAGGTGCGGTACCCGCGGGGGCGCCGACATAGGCTTCAGCTGCCGCCACAGGCATCACAGCAATCGCCGCAGCAACAGCCCCGCCAATAAACAGTGGTTTCATGAAATCGAATTTCTGTAGCGTGCGGACGCATATACCCCCTTCCACATGTGTCCAAAACATTCTCAATCGCGGTGATTCACGATGTTGATGACATTGCCGTCCGGTGCCCGCACGAAGAATCGCCGTAAGCTCCCGGCCTCAGCCGGGTAGCGCATTACTCTGGCGGCCATGAGCGGCGACCGGGTTCCCGGCGGAGTCGTACACAAGCTGCCCGCCGACCTGCGCCAGGCGTTGATCGCCAACTCGACGGCGCTAGCTGCCTGGAGGGACATCACGCCGCTGGCGCGCAACGAGTTCATCTGCTGGGTCGATGACGCCAAGCAGGAGGCGACGCGAAAGCGGCGCATCCGCCGGACGCAGGAGGAGCTCGAGGAAGGTCAGCGCCGACCGTGCTGCTGGCCGGGATGCAAGCATCGCGAGCGCACCGGCAGATAAGGCCCGGCTCTTCTAAATAGGCGTAGACTCTTAACTACTACGCTGTGTGGTTATACGCTGCTTAGTAGATACTCGTGGGTCATGAGCAGCGGTTTGGGGATGGTTGTCATGAGCCGACTAGCGGATACCGCGGTGCGCCAAGCCGAAGATATTGATGCGCGATATCACCCATCGGCTGCGGTGCGGCGCCAGCTCAACAAGGTCTTCCCGACGCACTGGTCGTTCCTGCTCGGTGAGATCGCGCTGTACAGCTTCATCGTGCTGCTCATCACCGGCGTATATCTGACGTTGTTCTTCGATCCCTCGATGACCGCGGTCACCTACCACGGCGTCTATCAGCCGCTGCGCGGTGTGGAAATGTCGAAGGCCTACGCGTCGACACTCGACATCAGCTTCGAGGTGCGAGGGGGTCTGTTCGTGCGCCAGGTCCATCACTGGGCCGCGCTGATGTTCGCCGCCTCGATCATGGTGCACCTGGCCCGCGTCTTTTTCACTGGCGCGTTCCGCCGGCCGCGCGAAGCCAACTGGGTCATCGGCTCGCTGCTGCTGATCCTTGCCATGTTCGAGGGCTACTTCGGCTACTCCCTGCCCGACGACCTGCTGTCGGGTACCGGGCTTCGGGCCGCGTTCTCGTCAATCACGTTGGGGATGCCGGTGATCGGCACCTGGCTGCACTGGGCCCTGTTCGGCGGCGATTTCCCCGGCGACATCATCATCCCGCGCCTGTACGGGCTGCACATCCTGTTGCTGCCCGGGATCATTCTGGCGCTGATCGGCGCGCACCTGGCCTTCGTCTGGTTCCAGAAGCACACCCAGTTCCCCGGCCCCGGCCGCACCGAACACGACGTCGTCGGCGTGCGCGTGATGCCGGTGTTCGCCGTCAAATCCGGCGCCTTCTTCGCCCTGACCACCGGCGTGCTCGGCCTGATGGGCGGCCTGCTGCAGATCAACCCCATCTGGAACCTCGGCCCGTACAAAGCCTCGCAGATATCAGCGGGCAGCCAGCCCGACTTCTACATGATGTGGCCGGACGGCCTGGCCCGGCTCTGGCCGGCATGGGAGTTCTACATCGGCCATCACACCATCCCCGCGTCAGTGTGGGTCGCGCTGATCATGGGCCTGATCTTCACCCTGCTGATCATTTATCCGTTCCTGGAGAAGCGGTTCAGCGGCGACTACGGCCACCACAACCTGCTACAGCGTCCGCGTGACGTGCCGGTGCGCACCTCGATCGGCGCGATGGCGATCGCCTTCTACATGGTGCTCACCCTGTCGTCGATCAACGACATCATCGCGTACAAGTTCCACATCTCGCTCAACGCCACCACCTGGATCGGGCGCATCGGCATGATCGTGCTGCCGCCGATCGTCTACTTCATCACCTACCGGTGGTGTGTCGGCCTGCAGCGCAGCGACCGCGCCGTCCTCGAACACGGCGTGGAAACTGGCATCATCAAACGCCTGCCGCACGGCGCCTACACCGAGCTCCACCAACCATTGGGACCCGTCGACGACCACGGCCACCCCGTGCCGCTGGAATACCAAGGCGCCCCGGTACCGGTCAAAATGAACAAGCTCGGGTCCGGCGGCTCCCCCGGCTCCGGCAGCTTCCTGTTCGCCGACCCGGCCTCCGAAGACGCCGCGCTATCTGAAGCCACCCACGCCGCCGAAGTCCGCGCCCTCACCGCACTGCGGGAACGCTAGAGACCTGGGTGCCGTAATACGCTCATCGCATGACGGGAGGGCGAAGCCGGTATCGGGACGACCTGGCCGCTCTACCTCATTACCACGTTATCGCCGAAAACCATGACGGCGAGCTCATTTACAGCGACGAATTCACCTGGCCCGGCGCGCAGGGATTCGCCGCAGACCTGATTGCACCGCCGGCAGGTGCCGCTGTTTACGAGCCGGTAAAGGCGGTGTGGATTATCAAAGGCGAGCCACTATGGTGCCCGCTGGCGCATGGCGACGGCATCCCAGAAGACGAGCAAGCGGCTCCAGGGTTTATCGAGCAAGTGGTACAGCAGCGGCCCTACTGGTCGGCCTAGTTCTCTCACGCAACTTCAGCCGAAGCTCAGCGAGGCGTGCTGGTGCTAGTCGAGAATCAGGGCCACGCTAAGCGAGCGCCGCACACAAATCAAAAGTGGCCGGAAGCGAGCGGATCGTGGAATTCATCTTCAAAGATGAGGCATTCAAGTTCGAGACGTTGCGCGCCGCCGGATTCGCCGGTGACGCAGGCGCTGACATCGGTGAAGTCATCGCGACGACGTCCCAGATCCTCGATGGAGACGAGCAGGGATGGACTAATGCGTGGCGTGCGACCGCTGAGCGCACCGCCGCGCGTGGTGAGACCTCACCGGCGGGCCGCGCGCAACGCGAACGCAACGCAAATAGGTTCGGGATGTTGGGGTTTAGCGTTACGCGCGGCATGGGCAGCGAAGTCCGGCCTTGAACGGTGGCTGGCGACGAGATCGTAATTTAGCAACGAGTAAACAAAATTCGCAGGCAGGTGATGAGAAATGACCGCGATAGATGAACGATTCAGTACGACCACCGCGATCCCCACGGTCGCACTCAATGACGAGGCGCAGAT
>NZ_JBKQQD010000315.1:0-2512 GCF_052144515.1 Mycobacterium sp.
GGACCGCCACCTCAAGTTCTACGAGACCCGGGACAACCTCCCGCGACTCATCGGGGAGGTCTGCACTCACCTGATCGACGAACTTGCGGATGGCGTCGATGGCCTCCTTACGGCTTGCCTCGACCGATTCGAGCACCTCGTCAGACAGTTCGGCCCAACGTGCCTCGGTCTTTTCGGGTGTCTTCGTCATTGTCAATCTCCTCAAATCAACGCCCGGGGGCTTTGCTCCTGAGCCCACCCGGTGTCGCTGGTTTGGGCAGCGCCATCAGACCGTTCATACAGACCGGCCGCTACTTCACAATCATTCCGCGATTACCTCGATCAAGCGCCGGACGAACTTCCGATCGCACGGCCCACTACTCAGGCGGTGTGGGATATCCGGCGGCTGTTGTCCTGGATCCGATTGCAGGAGCCCGAGTCGCTGATCGGGTTGAACAGTCTCTCGCTCGGCGGCTACATCGCGTCGCTGGTCGCCAGCCTCGAAAAGGGCCTCACCTGCGCGATCCTCGGTGTTCCGGTGGCCGACCTGGTCGAGGTGCTAGGGCGCCACTCCGGCCTCAGTCACGATGACCCCCGCCGTCACACGATGGAATTGGCTGAACCCATCGGGCGGATGGTGTCGCCGCTGTCGCTTGCTCCGCTCGTGCCCATGCCCGGACGTTTCATCTACGCCGGCATCGCTGACCGGCTCGTGCATCCACGCGAGCAGGTGATCCGCCTCTGGGAGCACTGGGGCAAACCGGAAATCGTCTGGTACCCCGGCGGCCATACCGGATTCTTCCGCTCGCAGCCGGTACAGCGGTTTGTGTGGGATGCGCTGCACCAGTCAGGGCTCCTGGACGGCGGATTAGCGACGCGGCGCGACCGCACCGCTTAGTTGCCGGGGACACAATGAATCCGCGGGATCGACTGGACGCCGCGACGATGACCGCGGAGTTGCTATCCAGCCCCGATGCATGTCGGCGCCGTGTTGATCCTGTCACCGCCCACGGACGCCGGCACCGACTACGTCGACGAACTGTATCGTGAGGCGCTCGCCGGAAACGAATCGATAGATCCCAGGCTTCGCAGATATCCGCATCGTGGTGTAGACACCGGCGGCATGTGGGTTTGGCGTGATAGCGACACCGTTGACATGAGCCGACATTGCCAGCGTCGCGCGGTGTCTGGGGGCAGTGACGGATTCTGGCGGCTGATCGGTGAGCTGGGGCAAGCTGGCCCTCACCGACCTGCGCCTCGGTCCGGCAACCGTGCAGATCGAGGCCGAGGGGGAAGCGGTGACTGTCCGCGGAGTTCCCCGAGAGTGGCGACTTGTCACGTCATAACCAGCCGATGACTGCGCCGGTCAGCGCGCCGGACCGGTCACGGCGACAAATGCCCCCCACGGATGGGACTTCGGTCTCTGCCGGATGCCGGCGCAGAACATGAAGGATCGAAACGGTAAGGATTCTTTCTTTCACCACGCCACGCACCATTTGTCGGTTTCCGGTGAACACGACACCGGCTGCGGTGATTGGGGGCTTCCGACTCTGCCGACGCACGTCGGCGCTTTGTAGTGTTGCCGCGCGCCAAAGACATGCGTAAGGCGAACATATTTGCGTCCATGCCGTCTGGCCCGTGTCGGGGACTCGCGACCGGTCGAAGAAAATCAGGAGGCCTAGATATGCAACCAGAACGCTTCGAATCGCTGGTGAGCCTGCGTGGTCCGTTCGTGTCGATCTACATCGACGACTCACGTAATACCGCGGACGCCGAGGCCCAGCTGTACGCGAAGTAGACCAGGATGGCTCTATGTGACTGCGCATCGCCGCGGCCAAGCCGCGACAGCCGAAGACGGCGCAGTATTCATTCATGTGCCCGGCGAATGTTCCCCGGCCCCGAACACCCACCGCAGGGCGTTCAATGATCCCCGCGACCCGTCGACGCCGACCACGATCCGCCCGCTCTGCTGCGGTCCATCGGAAGAAGCGAGCGGCTGCGGGGATGATCGTCCAGCACTGGCCATAGGGTCATTATGGGTGCGCGGCCGCCCAAAGGGACACTCCGCGCTCGGCGACTGTTACGAGCGTGAGCGAGACCGCCGCCGCGAGTACCGCCGCTCTTGATGCCAACCGATTCCTCGGGCCCCATCGCCTGGCTAGGAGGGAACGGCAAAACCGCGCTGGCATGACAAGGCAAAACGCAGCACCGCGGCCATGTGTAACACTGGTCCATGCCCGTCTTGCACATCGAACACCAGATCGCCGACCTCGACACGTGGCTGCAGGACTTCGCCAGCCGCGCACCCGCGCGAAAGCAGCATGGCGTTACCGCGGCGCACGTCTTTCAAGCCGAGGACGATCCGCGGTACATCGTGGAATTTGTCTTCTTCGACACAGCCGAGGACGCAAACAAATACCGGACGTTCATGCGCGAACAGGTGTGGTCCTCGTCGTCGCCGGGACTGGCCGGCAATCCGCACGCCGCCATCCTCAACGAGGTGGTGGAAACCACCTCTAAATCTAAAGCTTGA
>NZ_JBKQQD010000316.1:0-5841 GCF_052144515.1 Mycobacterium sp.
CACCGCGAAAATTGCGCCATCCGGTGACCCCGGGTCCCGATCCGTGCAGGAACAGCAGCGCCGTGCCTTCTCCGGCCTCGTGATAACGCAAGATGCCGTCGGGGGTTGGTATCTGACGCAGGGCCGCTCGTAACTGAGATCGATTGATGACGCCGTCACTACACCTCCGGGTCGCAGCTGCTATCGACAACGTTGTCACGCGGCCGAAGCAGGTCTCTAGCGCTGTTCCGATCAGTGGGCGAGCGGCGCAGTCTGCGTGGGGTCCATGGTGCCACTCCTATGACACCAGCCCGCCTGGAGACTTGGGCTCAATGGTGTCGAGATAGCGCTCGAAGGCGTCGATTAGTGAGCGGTGCGCCATCGTCACCTGCACACCTTGCTCGAGCGTAAGCACCTTGGGGATGCTGGTCACCAGAAGCACCATCGCGTCTGGTGGGAAGAGTTCGTCGAGAAACGTCAAACTGCGGTACTTCGTCTTGAGCGCCCGGAGTTGGACCTTCCGAATTTGCTCGGTCCCGTCCGAGATGAGGGGGAGGAGTGAGGGTCGGCGCGCGCCGAGCGCCATCATCTCCGTGCCGAAGGCTCCTGCGGCTTCACTCCAGCTGTACTCCCAGAGCACCCGTAGCGGTTCGTCCGGACGGCTCTTCAGTCCGTCGTTCCAACGAGCGATGTCTCGATCGATCAGACGCCGGATCATGGCCGCGAACAAGGCGTCGATCGTCGGAAAGTAGTACTGAACGAGGCCGGGAGTCACACCGGCGCCTGCGGCCGCTACCCGGTAACTCACCTTGGCGTGGCCGTCCTTGAAGAACACCCGCTCGACGGCGTCGAGCAGCTGCTTTCGGGTCGCCTCCGCGCCCAGCCGGCGATTGGCTGCCGTCTTTCCCACCTCCGAGTGCCAGGGCCGCCTTCAAACGTCGGTCGTCGTGGACGGGTCGGTCAACGCGGCGACGCCGCTTCGCAGGTCATCATCGAGTGCGATGCCGAGGCTGTCCAGCATCGAAGCCAACATCGCGTAAGACCCGGCCGTGAAGATGACGTCCAGAATCTCCTGACCGTTGAGGTGCTCGGCGAGTTCCTTCCAGGTCGAATCCCCCATGACCCCGTCGAGTACGAGTTCGTCGACGGCGCGCAGTAGGCAGGCGTCGCCCGCGCTCCACGTCGGCGCGTCCGGACCCCAAGCGATCCAAGAGATCTCGATGTCGGACATGCCCGCATCGCGGGCCATGAACAGGTGCTGCGCCCACTCGTGGGTGCACCGCCTCAATGCCGCCACCCGCATGATGACGAGTTCCCGTTGACGTTCGGTCAGGCTGGTGGTCAACAGCAGATGGGCGTTCAGGGTGAAGAACGCCTTTGCCAAGCGGGGGTGATGCGCCATCGCGCCGAGCACGTTGAACCCGCTGGGGCGGCCCGCGCTGGTCAGGGTGTAACGCGCTCCCGGCGGTGGCATGGCCGCCAGCGCATCGCGCATCTCTGGAGGCCA
The DNA here is from genome assembly GCF_052144515.1 of Mycobacterium sp. Lineage (GTDB taxonomy): Bacteria > Actinomycetota > Actinomycetes > Mycobacteriales > Mycobacteriaceae > Mycobacterium. The sequence goes on from NZ_JBKQQD010000316.1 coordinate 1,487, forward strand.
GCTCTTCACCGGTGGCGGATCCAGCCGTGCCATCACGCAAGTCCTTTCATGCCACGCGATGGGGTGCACCACCCGTTGTCATTGAAACACGCTTGTATAGCTGGAAATTCAGTCGATTTGACGGAAGCCTTGCGCTTGTACACCTGTATAGACTATACAGGTGTACAAGCGGGGCCGGTAGCCCCCTGTGGAGTGGGAAGGAGCCTTGGTGGCGAGCGAGGAACAGCCTGTTGGAAATCGAACGTCGGCGGTGGCGGATGCAGGCCGGGTGGACGCAGTGGACCTGGAAGCCGCCGACTTCTTCACCGACACTGCGCTCGTCACCGATCCGTACCGATACTTCGACACGCTGCGATCCCGGTGCCCGGTGCATCCCGTGGCCCATCGGGGGGTGGTCGCGGTCACCGGGTACGACGAGGCGGTCGAGGTCTACCGTGACGCGGCCACCTATTCGTCGTGCAACTCGGTGGGCGGGCCCTTTCCGCCCGTCGTGACTCCGTCGCCCGAGGTCACCGACATCACCGAGGTCATCGACAGCTCGCGCGACCAGTGGCCGTTCAGCGAGTTCATGGTGACCATGGACGGGGAGCACCACGAAGCGCAACGCAGTCTGTTGCGCAAACTGCTCACCCCGCGCCGGTTGAAGGAGAGCGAGGCGGCGCTGGCCGGGATCGCCGACCGTTGCATGGACGCCTTCATCGGCACCGGCCGGTCCGAAGTCGTGAGCGAGTACGCAAAGCCGTTCACCACGTGGGCGATCGCCGACCTGCTCGGTGTGCCCGAGGAAGACCGCGCGGAGGTCCAGCAGGTCTTGGTGGGCAGCACGATCAGTGTCGTCGGGCAAGAGGAGACACTTCCGGTCAACCCGCTGGAGTTTCTTTTTCAGAAGTTCGGGGACTACGTCGAGGACCGGCGTGAGAACCCACGTGACGACATCCTGACCCAGTTGGCCAGCGCCACCTATGAAGACGGCTCGCTGCCAGAGGTCGATGCCATCGTGCGTACGGCGACGTTCATTTTCGGTGCGGGCCAGGACACGTCGGCCCGGATGCTCGCCGCCGCACTTCGAGTCATCGCGGAGGACAGGGAGATTCAGCAACGGCTGCGAGCCGACCGCAAGCTCATTCCCGAGTTCATCGAAGAAGTGCTGCGGCTGGAGAGCCCGACGATGAGCGATTTCCGGATGGCCCGCGTCGCGACCAGCCTGGGCGGGGTCGACATCGCGGCCGGTACCACGGTGATGATTCACCCGGGGGCCGCCAATCGTGACGACAGCCGTTTCGAGCGGCCCACCGAGTGTCTGCTCGGGCGCCACAATGTACGCGAACACATCGCCTTCGGCCGCGGCGCCCACTCCTGCCCGGGTGGCCCGCTGGGCCGTGCCGAGGGGCGCGTCTCGCTGGAATGCTTCCTGGACCGCACCAGCGACATCTCGCTCTCCGAAGCCGACCACGGACCTGAAGGTGAGCGCCGCTTCGACTACGACCCCACCTTCATCGTCCGTGGTCTGAGCAACCTGCACCTGGTGCTCACCCCGGTTGACTGACACGACACTCGACAGAGAGCAGGATCCATGAGCAGAGTCGCCGTGGTCACTGGCGGAGCGTCCGGTATCGGTGCCGCCATTAGCCGACGTCTGGCTCGGCGGGGCGACAAGGTCGCCATCCTCGATCTGCCGGGTGACACGCTGAGGCAGCAGCTCTCGGCACTGCAGGACGAGGGTTTCGACGCACGGGTATACGAGGCCGACGTCACCGACCGGTCGGGCGTGCAGGAGGCGATCGCTTCGGCCCGAAAGGAACTCGGCCCGATCCACATCGCCATCACCAGTGCAGGCATCACCTCCTACGCGGCGTTCACCGAACTCAGCATCGAACAGTGGAACCGCACGCTGGCCATCAACCTGACCGGGACCTTCAACTGCATCCAGGCCGCGATTCCCGACATGATCGAAGCCGGCTGGGGCCGAGTCGTCACCATCTCCTCGGCCGCCGGACAAGCCGCGGCACCCGGACAAGCCGACTACGTGGCCTCCAAGGGTGGCGTCATCGCACTGACCAGGGCATTGGCGGCCGAGTTCGCCGGCAACGGGATCACCGTGAACACCATCCCACCAGCACTCGTCGACACCCCAATGGCCCGCGCCGCCGAAGCGGACGGCAGGCTGCCCGCCAGCCTGGACGACATCGGGGCGATGCTGCCGCTCAAGCGAGTCGGTACCGCTGAGGATGTCGCCGCCGCGTGCGAGTTCCTGTGTTCCGAGGACGCTGGCTACATCACCGGGCAACAGATCAACGTCAACGGCGGGATCTACATGTGATCGAACGCGTCACCGTCCACGTGAACCCGCGCCCGTGTGAAGGGCACGGCATTTGCACCGAGCTGTCGCCCGAGGTATTCGACCTCGGCGACGAGGACGGCGTGACCGTCACCGACGCCCACCCCGACGAACAGCACTGGGGCGACGTGCGTGCCGCCGTCGCAGCGTGTCCCCGCCAATCCATCACACTTACCCACCAGAAAGATCACGCTGACCCACCAGAAAGAAAGTGCGCAATGAACGAGTACGGGCCCCTGACGAAGAAGGTCATCGAGTACCAGGACACCGTGAAGCGGTTGGTGCCCACCGCGAAGACGCCCGAAGACTGGGTGGCACCGCTGGGTGAATTCATCGCCGTCGACAGGTTCGAACGAATCGGTCCGTTCCTCGACGTACAAGACTTCGCGCAGTACACCGAGATGGTGAACGGGTGGGCACAGGGCACCCAGGGCTTCGACACCACCGTGCGGCGCATTTCCGAACTGCCGCAACGCGTCTACTTCGAGGTCGAAGAACGCCACCAAATCGGTGACACCAAGCTCGTCGTGAACTCCATGAACGTCTTCGAGTTCGACGAGGACGGAAAGGTCTGCCACCTCGACGTGTTCCTCCAGCAGCCGTCTCCCGCCGGATAGGAAACGGCGGCAACGACATTCGAAGAGGAGAGCGCACTGATGGGCAAATTGGACGGCAAGGTCGCGGTGATCACTGGCTGCGCGAGCGGACTGGGTAAGCAGCACGCCCTCCGCTTTGCCCACGAAGGGGCCAATCTGGCCATTTGTGACGTCCAGGAGGAGAAGCTGGCGGAGACGAAGCGACTCTGCGAGGAGATCGGCGCGGAGGTCGTGGCGGTGCGCTGCGACGTTGGGCGCTACGACGAACTGGTTGGTTTCGTCGAGAAGACGGTCGAACGGTTCGGCACGGTGGACATCCTGCTCAACAACGCCCACCAAATCACCGATCTCCGCCGCTTCCTGGACTTCAGCGTGGAGGATCTCGACATCGAGTTGCAGACCTCACTATACGCCACCTGGCACATGATGAAGTTGTGCTTTCCCCATCTGAGGGACAAGCCCGGTGCCGGCGCATCCATCATCAACACCTCCTCCAAGGGCGGCATCGAAGGCACGACATTCCACGCCGGCTATGCGCCCGCCAAGGAAGCGATTCGAGGATTGTCGCGAGTGGTCGCGCGCGAGTGGGGCGAATACAACATCCGGGTCAACACCGTCAGTCCCGGGGGATGGACCGACAACGTCGACAGCCAACTGCACAAGCGCAGCCCCGAGGTTCGGGAATGGGCGCGGGCCGCATTCAAGGACAACCCGTTCAAGCGAATCGGGGATCCGTACGACGACGTCTCCCCGATCTTCGTTTTCCTCGGCTCCGACGACAGCCACTGGATGACCGGCCAGAATCTGCACGCCGACGGCGGAGTGTGGATCAGCGCATAATCCGCGGGCACGGGCACACTGAATGGTGAGCTTTGACTACATCATCGCCGGAGCCGGGTCCGTCGGCTGTGTGCTCGCCAACCGATTGTCTGCCGATCCGGGCGTGAGCGTGCTGCTGCTCGAGGCGGGAGGTGGCGACCGCAACACACTGTTCGGGATTCCCAAGGGTTCCGGGAAGCTGTTCGACAGCCCCGTTATGCCTCGGTCAGACGCCGCAGCAAACTGAAGGTAAGTCGAAGCATGACGGAATCATCCGACACCCCGGATACGCCCGCCAAGCCGCAGGACTACGCCGGTTTGCGCGCCGAATTGGCCACGCTCGTCAACGATTTCTCGCCCCTGATCACCGAGCTGTGGCCTCGCCTGGAAGACCACAAGTACCGGTGGGAACTGCATATCTACGGGCTGCGGGACGGATACCACAAGGTCGTTGTCACCGATATCATCGGCACGACATCAGCACCAACGGAACGCAAACCGTCTGGGGTTGACACTGGGCGCAGGTGTGGTGGTGGTTTGCCTGTTCGGCCTGTTGGGTGGGGTGGTTCGGGTGGTGGCGGGTCGAGGGCGATACGAAGCCT
>NZ_JBKQQD010000317.1:0-2832 GCF_052144515.1 Mycobacterium sp.
CGGCACGCTGACGCTGGGCGGAGCCAGCGCGAGCGACTACACCCTGACGGGCGCCACCGGCTCGGTGACCGTCAACGCCCTGGCGCTGACGGCCAGCATCACCGCCGATGGCAAGGTCTATGACGGCACGACCGCCGCCGTCGACCATCCCACGCTCACCGGGGTGCTCACCGGCGACACCGTCGCGCTGGTCGACGGCACGGCGACGTTCGCCAGCAGTAACGTCGGCACCTGGACCGTCACCGACAGCGGCATCACCATCACCGGCGCCGACGCCGGCAATTACACGGTCAACGCCACGGCCACGGCCATGGCCAGCATCACCAAGGCCAACGCGACGATCTCGGTCACGCCCTACGCCGTCACCTATGACGGCGCCGCGCACACCGCGACCGGCACGGCGACGGGCGTGCTGGGCGAGGCCCTCAGTGGACTGGTCCTCAGCGCGACCACCCGCACCAACGCCGGGACCTACGCCGACACCTGGACGTTCACCGACAGCACCGGCAACTACAACAACACCAGCGGCACGGTCAACGACAGCATCACCAAGGCCAACGCGACGATCTCGGTCACGCCCTACGGCGTCACCTATGACGGCGCCGCGCACACCGCGACCGGCACGGCGACGGGCGTACTGGGCGAGGCCCTCAGTGGACTGGTCCTCAACGCGACCACACACACCAACGCCGGGACCTACGCCGACACCTGGACGTTCACCGACAGCACCGGCAACTACAACAACACCAGCGGCACGGTCAACGACAGCATCACCAGGGCTGCCGTTATCGTTACGGCCGACAGTTTCAGGAAGACATACGGTGACACGTTCGCCTTCACCGACACCGAGTTCACCGACTCCGGCCTGCTCAAGGGCGACAGAATCACCACCGTCGCATTGACCAGCGGCGGTGCCGCGGCGACGGCCCACGTCGCCGGTTCACCTTATGCCATCGTCCCGAGCGACGCGGCAGGCAACGGCCTTGACAACTACGCGATCGCATACCACGACGGCAGCCTGACGGTCAACCCAGCCCCTCTGACTGTCACCGCCGACAACAAGGCGACGTCGTTCGGCGGCACCGTGCCCCCCTTGACGGCTTCGTATGCCGGCTTCGTCAACGGCGAGACGCCCGCCAGTCTCAAGACTCCGGTCAATCTGAGCACGTCGGCGACGAGCAATAGCCCGGCGGGTGCTTACCCGATCGCCGCGTCCGGAGCCAGCTCATCCGACTACGCCATCAGTTATGTGAATGGGACGTTGACCATAGCCCCCTATGTGCCGCCGGCGAAACCGCGGTACCGGGCCGCGGACGGGTTCGCCACGACGCTGTACAACGAGATCCTGGGCCGCGGACCGGAGCCGTCAGGTTTTCAATTCTGGATGCGCAGGTACCTGGCCGGTGCGTCGACGCGCGAAATCTGGCAGGGGTTCGTACGGTCTCCGGAGCGGGTCGCCCTGGACCAGCAGGGGCGTGAACCCACGATCCCGCTGAAGGTGGCTTACTCGGATGCCCTGCGGGCGGCGCGGCAAGCGGCCGCGCAGCCGGCGATCGCGCCCGCCGGTCCGCTGGCGCTGCGGAAGTCGAGCCACGCCAGGGCGAGCACCGGCGGTGTCCTCCCCCACGTGCATGCACGGCCGCGTGGCGCCGGGAGGGCCTGATCGTGCGGCCCCCGATCGGTCCCCTGCCCGCGTCTTGAGCCGTACCGCAGGCGGTCGATGCGGCCGTGGAGCCGCGCGATCACACGCCCGGCCGCAGGTCGGCCGGACCTCCCGGATGGCCGCCCGGCGACGATCCCTCGCCGGTTCCAGGACCCCGGAAGCGCAAGGGGAAGCGCAAAGGGGACATTGCTATTCACGGCAGTCGTCTGGAGAACATAGGAACACTCCGATGACCGAAGCGGAGGTTGCGGCGATCCGGCTCTCGCTGCGCAGGGATCGTCCCTATGGTATCGACTCGTGGACCACGGAGACCGCCGGCCTCTTGGGCCTGGAATACAGCCTTCGATCGCGAGAACGACAACCCCGCCCTTCACCGGGAAAGTAGTCATGAAAGTTTCCCAAACTTCCTATCCTGCGACCAGTAATAAGAATGTCCCCTTTGTCCAAACTGCCGGACCGGTCGGCCGGTGTCAAGCTGCAGCCCAAGGTGAAAAAGTGCCATCGCAAACCTAACACCCTGCGGTCGGCTGAACGGCGGGGTCAGGAGACCCGCGCCGAACGAGCCCGCGTTCCGCTGCACGAGTGAGAAAAATTTCATGTCGTTTTGGTTCCGGCGGCGGTTGTTGAATGCCGCTTGCACAGTTCCGGGGACACCATACCTCTTTTTTCGGAGTTAGGTGTGGCGTCCCCGAAACTACCCGTCTAGGAGCCTGTCCGAGAAACAAGTGAAGGCAGATAAGGACTTACGTCGATCAGCCGAAGAGCGATTTTTCGTTTTTCGGGGATTCCGCACTTTTTGCCTGACGGCGAAATCCGTAAGTCCTTAGCCTAAAAATGGTTAATTCTCGGACACACTCCCTTAGGAGGTTGAATCAGGATCGACCGGTCCGGCGGGGCGAAAACGAAGCCAATCCCGGGGCGAGACGGAGATCCAGCGTCGAGAGGAGCGGCCAGCGGCCTTCCGGAAGCAACATGAGGAGTCGCTGAAAATCGTGTCGATCTGCAACCGAAAACGAAACAGCCCTGGCGTGGGGCGGGAGAACAATGGCCGGGGGGACGCTGGGTGGCCCCTCCGCTCGCGTGGAGACGTCCGGTCAACCGAACGGCGGGGTTGGGAGATCCTCACCGAACGCAGGCGTCGTGGCGAGAAAAGAGCTCAAAGTCTACTT
>NZ_JBKQQD010000318.1:0-4720 GCF_052144515.1 Mycobacterium sp.
TTGCTCGATGTGCCCATGAACACGTACTTGATGGTGTTGGCGAAAATCCGCCTGCCCGTGGCCACTCCGGTGGCCAGCACGCTCAGGTCCTTTTCCAGCAGCACCACATCGGCTGCGTCCTTGGCTAAATCGGTGGCGGTGTCGACGGAGATACCGACGTCGGCGGCGTGCAGGGCCAGCGCGTCGTTGACCCCGTCGCCAAGGAATCCCACGGATCGTCCGGTGCGCCGCGCCGCGGTGACAAGCCGCGCTTTCTGCTCGGGCGAAATGCGGGCAAAGATGCTGTGGTTCTGTGCGGCGTGCGCGAATTCCTCGTCGCCGAAATGCTCCATCTGCGCGCCGGTGATCGTTCCCTTGGAGACCAAACCCAATTCCGCGCATACCTTTTCGGCGACCCGCGGGTTGTCGCCGGTGGCGATTTTCACCTCGATGCCCAGCTCTGCGAGTTCGGCAAGGGATTGTCGGGCGGCGGCCTTGGGTTCGTCGGCCAAGACGCAGAATCCAACCAGCATCAGCTCGGATTCGTCGTCGTCGGTGATGGTGGCCAGCTGTGGCGCCGGCTTGACGGCCACGGCAACCACCCGGCGCCCGGCTGCGAACAACGCGGCCAGGGTCTGCTGAGTGTGTTCTGGTGTGCTCGGGCAGCGACTCAGCACCTGCTCGGGCGCACCCTTGACCACGAGGAGCCGTTTCCCGTGGTCATCGACCAATGCCGAGGTTGCGCGCCGGGTGTGGTCGAAAGGCAAGAGGGCCAACCGCGCGACGCCATCGCCGGCGAGCTCGTGTGCACTTGGGTGCTCCCAGAGTGCGTTGTCCAGCGCGTTGGTCACGGCTGTGCCTGTCGCCAGATCGACGTCAGAGGCCAGCAGTGCCAACCGCAGCACCGAGTCGCTGTGCACTCCGGCCGGGTTGATGGTGTCGAGCAAGCTGATGCGGCCCTCGGTCAGCGTTCCGGTTTTGTCGGTGATCAGAATGTCGATGTCGCCGAAGTCTTCGATGCATACCAGGCGTTTGACCAGCACCTTGGCCTTGGCCAGCTGTCGGGAACCGGTCGCCAGGCTCGTGCTGACCACCGCGGGAAGCAGCTGTGGTGTGATGCTGACCGCGATAGCCAGCGCAAACAGCGCCGAATTGATCAGCGGCCGGTGCAACATCAAGTTGGTGACCAAAATCATCACGGTCAGTGCGATCGCGACTCGCAGCAGCAGATAGGAAAACCGGCGCAGACCGGCCTGAAACTCTGTTTCGGGTTGGCTCCCACTCAAACCGGCCGCAATCCGGCCGAACTCAGCATCATTGCCGGTGGCATAGACGACAGCCAGGCCCTCGCCTGCGCTCACGATCGTGCCCATGAACGCCAGATCGGTCATATCGATCAACGCGGCATCTGCCCCGACCGGTGTTGGTGATTTCTCTGAGCCGGTGGATTCCCCGGACAGGATGCTTTCATCGCACTCCAATGCCGCGGTCTGGATCAATCGCACATCCGCGGGCACGGCCTGCCCGAGCGAGAGTCGGATCACATCACCGCGCACCAGATTGCGGACGTCGACATCGACGAACCTCCCGTCGCGTCGCACAGTCGCGGTGTGGCGGATGCGGGAATGCATAGCGGCCGCGGCCTGCTCAGCGCGGTACTCGTTGAAAAACCCCAGTCCGATGCTGGCGGCCAGGATCACCCCGATGATCAACGCCTGGTTATGGTCGCCGAGAAAATACGACAACACGGCGGTGGCGGCCAGTAGGATCAGCACAGCGTTGTTCAGCTGGCGGACAAGCACCGCCCACGCGCTGACACGATGGGTGCGGATTACGTTGAGGCCGTACCGGGCCAAGCGTTCGCAGACTTGGGCACTGGACAGTCCATCGGCCGAGCTATCCAGCCGGCGCAAAACCTGTTCCACCGACCCGCCGGCCGCTGTCTGCGCGGTCACCGGTTCGCGGATCGCCGGGACGCGTGGCTTGGACGTCATGCAGACCTTTAAGCGTTCGGTTGAGCTGATGACTCCACCGCTGCAGACTAACCGGTGGCGGTATCAAGCGGAGGAGCCGTTCAGACCTCCCCTCTGGGGCTTTCGTCACTTGCCAAAAGTCTGAGAGGCTTAACGCATGCGACCCGCCTATCACAAGCAGCTAACCGATCTGACCACGCAACTCGGAGAGATGTGCGGCATGGCCGGGGTGGCAATGAAGCGCGCAACACAGGCTCTGTTAGAGGCTGACATCGTTGCTGCTGAAGAGGTGATCCGCGACCATGAGCGAATCGTGGCGATGCGAGCCCAAGTCGAAAAAGAGACGTTCGCGCTCCTGGCGTTACAGCAACCGGTCGCCGGCGAGCTGCGGGAAATCTTCAGCGCTATACAGATCATCGCCGACACCGAACGAATGGGCGCGTTGGCTGTACATGTAGCCAAGATCGCCCGGGGTGAGTATCCGAAACACGTACTTCCCGACGAAGTTCGCGAGTGCTTCGCCGACATGGGCGAGGTGGCAATCGCGTTGGCCGACAGCGCAAAACAGGTGCTGATAACCCGCGACCCGCACAAAGCCGCTGAACTTCACCAACAAGACGACGCCATGGATGATCTACATAGGCACTTGTTCAGTGTGCTGATAGATCGAGAATGGAAGCACAGCATCTCCGTCGGTGTGGAAACGGCGTTGCTGGGCCGTTTTTACGAACGCTTCGCCGATCACGCCGTGGAAGTCGGCCGCCGCGTCATCTTCATGGTCACCGGCGACCTACCGGCCGAGGATGAGATATCCACCTACTGATCCCGACCGATGTGTGACCAGCAAGTTGAACGTAGTAAAACAACTGGTTTCCGGGTGCGAACGGATGGGAGCACATGACATTGTTGATAACCGTGCGTCGAACTTAGGAGAGCCCCGCGCGCGAAGTACCCCGATGCGATCAGTCACCACCGTGCCCTAACGATCCCCGGACACTGGGGTCCGCCGTGATTTGGTCGGTGTGGGTGTTGTAGTCGAAGAGCTCTGCGTAGCGGCCCCATTTGATGGCGATGTCGAGTTGTCGTTGGGCGTCCTGCGGGTTGAATCCCTGTTGGAGGATGTCGAGGAAGAATCCCGCGCGCAGGTTGCCGTCGGGGCAGTCGTGCAGAGCGTGGCAGATGGTACGCACCAGGGGTGCGCGGGTGCGTGCTTGTTGGGCGAAGATCTGCTTGCTGATTTGGATGTCGGCGGTGGTGAAATCCTTGCCGATGGGCGTGAGTTCGAGGTCGGCGCCGCTGACGCGCAGGAAATCGAGCAGCGCTGCGGCGTCCACCAGCGGCAGTAGGTCTTCCGCGGCGATGCCCAGGTCGGTGGCGACATCGGGGATGTCGACGCGCCCACCTTTGCCGTACACGATTTCGACCAGCCCGGCCAGCCCGCCGACGGTGGCTCTGGGTAGGGGGTGGCTGGTGGGCGTGGCGGAGCTGGGATCGACGAGCGTGGTGGCGGGTCCGGTGCCGGTCATCAGCAGTTCATAGAGTTTGTCGACGAGTGCTTCAAACGATGGCGAGCGGCGGTCGCGGGGACGCTCGAGCTGGATGGGGAATTCGGCCAGGATGTGGCCGGGGTTGCTGCTCAGCACGTTGACGCGGTCGGCCAGCACGATCGCCTCTTCGATGTTGTGGGTGACCAGACAGATGGCCTTGGTAGGGAATTCTTGGCCCGTCCACAGGCTCATCAGCTCGCTGCGCAGGTTTTCGGCGGTGAGGACGTCGAGTGCGGAGAAGGGTTCGTCCATCAGTAGCAGATCGGGTTGCAGCACCAGCGCCCGGGCGAACCCGACGCGTTGACGCATCCCGCCGGACAGTTCTTTGGGGTAGGCGGATTCGAAACCGTCGAGGCCGATCAAATCAATGGCTTCAAGGGCGCGCTGACGCTGCTCGGCGGGCGGGATTTTGCGTGCTGCCAGCCCGAGTTCCACATTCTTTTGCACGGTCAGCCAGGGCATCAGGGCGAAGTTTTGGAACACCATCGCGGTACCAGGGTTGGCGGCGTCGAGTTCGGCGCCGTGGTTGCTCGCCACACCGCTGGTGGGGGCGATCAGTCCGGCGATGATGCGCAGCAGCGTCGACTTGCCGCACCCGGAGCGACCGAGCACGGCGACGACTTCGCCCGTACGGATGTCGAGGTTGATGTCGTCGAGGACCACCAACGTGCCACCGTCGGGCTTGCTGAAGCTCTTGCTGACGTGGTCGAGGTGGATGATCACGTCTTCAGTCATGGGAACCTCCGTCAAGCCTTTGCGGATCAGGATAGGGAGAAGCGCCGCTCGGACAGGCGGTAGAGGCGCTGCCACAGCACAATGTTCGTCGTCACGACATAGAAGCTCATCGCCATCACGCCGATCAGCAGGCGCGGGGCGTCGCCCACCGCGGTGGCGTGCGTGATGTAGGCACCCAGCCCGACAGCCGACAACGTGGTGCTGTGGTATTGGACGACTTCAGCGACGATGGAGGCGTTCCACGCGCCCCCGGCCGCGGTAATGCCGCCGGTGACGTAGCTACCGAAGATTGCGGGCAGTATCAGGGTGCGCCACCTCAGCACCGTGGGCAGCCTCAGGCTGGCGGCGGCGTCACGAAGCTCGGTGGGGATCGCACTGGCCCCGGCGATGACGTTGAACAGGATGTACCACTGCGTGCCGAGCGCCATCAGCAAAATGCCGCCCCAGTTGATGCTGATCCCGGTGGCAAGCAGCACGGCGGTGAAC
>NZ_JBKQQD010000319.1:0-4047 GCF_052144515.1 Mycobacterium sp.
CCTAAGTGGCCTACCTGGGTCCGCCCGCTGTCGCGGGCCGACTTCGAGCGTGCCGGCACGCCCGATGCACAAGGGGCCGGCGCGATCCGCCGGATGGGGGCCCTCGGCTTGAACATTGCGCGCGAAGAGATTCTGGAGGCGAGGCCGCCGCACTTCCAGCGGTACACCATACTGTCGGGACTGCCGGTGTCACACTATGTCGGCACGGTGCAGATCGATCCAGACGGCGCCGGCAGCCGGATCACTTGGCAAGCGGAGTTCGCGCCGCTGGTGTCAGGTACCGGGTGGTTGCTGCGTGCCGTGCTGCAGGGCAATATCAGCATGATGGCCTCCGGACTGGCGCGCGCGGCAGCGCGGTTGGCTGCCGAACAACGCAACCGCTGACTGCGGCTCACTCCGCGTCAACGCGCGCCGAGCCCCGGGCTACAGATGCCCGGTCAGCCGCCGATTCTGGCCGCCAGTGCGGACTGTTGTGCAGGAGCCAGCGGCGCGCCGGTACCCAATGGGCTCGTCAGTCCCCACTCGGCAAAGCACAAATCGTCAGGGCCGTCGGTGATCAGGGTAGCCTTTCCGTCCGGTGCCACGAACTTGCCGATGCTGTGGACGAAGAAGCTGTAGTGAAATCGCTCCCCGTAGCCCATCGAGTAGGTGTAGAGCGAGCGACTGTACGCGGTGAGGTAGACCTCGACGCTGCCCTGCGGTGAATCGAGGTTGAGACGGAAAGTCACCGGCGGCCGCATGTGCGTCTTGGGGTCCAGCCAATACTCACCCTCCGTCACGGTCACGTCGTCCCAGTCGTAGCGGATCTCTCGTCCGTCGGTGAAAACGACCCGACCGTAGATCACTCCGGAATCCGGTCGTACGTAGACGAATATCTGAATCTCGTCGTTACGGAACAGATGATAGAAGTACTGCGGTGAGTAGGCCTGCGCCTCAGCAACCCAGCGCTCGCCGAACACGACGTGTTCGTTGATCGCGGTCGAATTGGGTTCGAGGTGGTAGGTCTTGCCCAGCGCGCTGATTCTACCGCTCGCCGTCGCGAAGAGGTCGCGGCCAGCACGGCCCTCGTCGCCGAGCTTCTCCCATGGTCCGACCAGCCAGTCCGCGTCACCGCTCTGTTGCATTGTGATGTCGACGTCGACACCCGCGTGCTCGCCCTTGATATCCCAAAAGGGAGGCCGTGCAACGACTTGGCGAGGACCGGCCTGCCAGATCACCCGATCGGATTCCCGGGTGATGGTGAAGTCGTCGCTACGGTATATGGGATCTACTCGGTGACTCAGGAAGTCATTGTCTTCGATTTTTCGGCGGTCGTATGGCGCCGCATGGAACGACGTCTGGTTGATCACGGCCTCGTCGACGCCCCAGACCGAGCCGCCCACCCGGTACAGCAGCAGAATCGCCAGAACGTTCTCGCCGTTGCACTTACCGAAGACACCCGCGCCCATGTCTGCCAGGAACTGCATGCCTGTGTAGTACTGGGCCGTGAGCTCCTCGCGCCGGCCGATTTCTTGGTCGACAGTCACTGCGGTCGACTGTGTACCGACATTCATTTGTCGCTCCTGGGCTGGGCTCACGGAAAATTGATGTGACAAGGCCTTGTCGTCGGATTCGCGGGTGTGGCCAGCCTAACATGCTTAGTCAAGTGTGTGCTTGACTACACATGGGCGGGCCGCCTAGCCTTTCCGTACTTCGGTAGACGCTCGCCGCCGCGCGGCAAGTGTCCCTCGAGCGGAGTTCGGCCGCGACGGAATAAAGGTGAATACCTTGAGTTACAGAGTCATCGTCTGGGGCACTGGTGAGGTCGGCCTACATGCAATTGGGGCTTTGCCGACCGCACTGATGATTTCGAGGAACAACGTCGCCACTACGTCGCTCATCGCGCTGACTTGCCCAGCGCGCAGGACCGGAGAAGGTCTCGCAGATCGGGACCGCTTGCTAGGTGGGCGGAACAACGTTGCACGGCAACGGAATCGCAACGGGATTTTTCATGACGTTCTAGTCGCGACCTTGACCTTGTCAGGTCTTTTCTGCGAAATGAACTTCGTCGATTTCGCCGAGGGTGTAACTGCGCGTGTATCCCAACGCTCAGACGATCTTGGCGGGCGGATTCGGTGTGGCCTCGCGGTTCCGCGTGTCGTCGCCACATCGGGCGCAAGGTGGTCCAGCCTTAAAGAGGCAGGGCGGGCCGACTCGACGGCGCGGGTCGCCCGGTTATCATCGGATAGCTCGCGCGCAGCCGGCGCTTGATGGTCAAGCAACCACTAGAATATCGCTTATGCCGCCGACGAAACCTGCGCCAACCAAAAAGAATGCTGCCCGCGTTAAAAAGGGCGCTGCACCGGCCAAGAACAAGGCCGCGTCGACCAAAAAATCCGCGGCAACGGCAACGGGTAAAGCGGTGCCTGCCAACAACAAAGTCGTATCGGGGAAAACCTATGCCCCGCGCACTGCCCCGCGAGTGCGGCGCGGCACCGCGCCGAAGCTGTTGTTGGACGCAGCCCAACAGCTGTTCGCTGAGCGCGGCCCGTATGCCGCGACGACCAAACAGATCGCCGAGCGGGCCGGAGTGTCGGAGGATCTCATCTTTCGCTACTACGGTTCGAAGAATGGGCTGCTGAAAGAAGCAGTCTTTCGGCCAATGATCGAATTGATCGAATCACTCACGCCGCGCTGGGCGGAAGCGCAGAAAACGCCCACCGACGACGAGCATGCACGTTCACGTGTGTTTGTCGGCACGCTTTATGACCTCGTCTATGCCAACAAGACCATCGCCATGACGATGGTGCAGGTGATGTTCGGTGCACCCGGCGAGCTCGACGATGCGGGGGTGCACAAACTGACGAGTTCCCTCTTCGAACCTGAGGCGCCTTCTTTTGATGATTACCTGAAAAGACGACGGCTGCGCCGAGGCGATCCGAAGTTGCAGTTGCGGATCATCATGACGATGATCGGTTCGACCGCGGCGTTCCTCGAGGGCACGTATGCGGACCCCGGCGACGCCCCTGATCGCGACGCCGTCATCGACGAATTGGTGGACTTTATTCACTATGGGCTGAAGTTTCCCGACTGACCTTTCTTTCGACCGCCGAGGAGCACAGCGGCTCACGGCGCGGCGCATCCGCTGAGGGCGAAGGGATACTCCCGACTGCCGTTCGAAGCCACTAAACTGCTCTGGCATCTCGGAGCGGGGAATGCTGGTCGACTTGATGGGCATGGGGAAGGCACCGGCGGAGATCGCCACCGATTCTGCGATGTTTCATGCAGTTTCTGTGCAATACGAGCAGGCCGTGGCGGCAGCTGCCGACGTACTTGGTCTGAAGATAGAGGAGATCCGCCCGGCGATAGAGACCGCAACTTGCGGCCACGACGTAGTAGTCAGGTGCGCCACTCTGCTGGCCGGGACCGTAATCGGGCAGAAGCTCTCCTGGACCGCCTACCACGCCGGGCGTCCGGCACTCGTCGTGCAGCAATTCTGGACCACGACCAATGACATTCCGGGATGGGACCTGGCACTGGACCATCCATACTCAGTGCGAGTGCTCGTCGAGGGATCGCCCCCTATGCGGCTCGACCTGATTATTCGCACCGACGAGGTCGAGGGTCTGCCAGGGGTTTCGGAAGTGCAATTAGCAATCGCGATGACGGCGATCCGGGCGATTCCCTATGTTCTGCAGGAACCGCCCGGAGTGGTGACCGCCCCGGGTCTTCGGCGGCTACCGATGGCGTTAGTGATGGGTATGTCTGATCACCACGAGAGCAATGCAGCGATAGATCGCGTCACTTCACGCTGTCGTGCGTGGCGGCCGGCGGCGCTGACCCGGCTGCTAGAGAACAGTTGGGCCGCGTGAACCGGTCCAGGGACCAGCCCAGCTCTGGGTCTGGACATACAAGCAGGCTAGCAATAGCGTTAACCGTATAACGATTTTACAAACTAGCCCCAGGATCAGTGCATTCGCAGGACTACGCTTCGAACTGCGCTCTGCTCGTTGAAAGGATGTCCATGACGGTCTCGTCCGTGGCTCGATCCCCGCTCTCGTTCCAGCC
>NZ_JBKQQD010000320.1:0-4746 GCF_052144515.1 Mycobacterium sp.
CGCCGTCCGGTTCAAGGTATGGGACGCCGGCTACGAAGCCTCGGTGGCCGCGCTACGAGATGCGATGGGTGAGAAGGACTTTGAGTCTGCGTGGGCCGAGGGTGCGGCCCTGTCGATTGAGGAGGCGATCGCCAACGCCCAGCGCGGCCACGGCCAACGCAAACGACCGACCAGCGGCTGGGGGGCGCTCACCCCCACCGAACGCGACGTCGTGCGCCTGGTCAGCGAAGGGCTGGGCAACAACGACATCGCCACAAGGCTTTTCGTCTCACCGCGCACGGTGCAATCGCACCTAACCCACGTCTATACCAAGCTCGGCCTGACCTCGCGCGTGCAGCTGGTCCAAGAAGCGGCACGCCACGGCTGACCACGCACCACCACAGTGGCAGGGGTCGCCGTAGCAACCGAACGAAACTGATCGTTTTCGAAAGCCCGCAAGGGGATCGCTCAACGGGCGATCGTTAGGATATACGCGTCTACCCTCCGTATATACTGGGTCTTGTGGCGAAACATTTGGTCGATCTCGATGAGAACACGCTCGCCGCGGCTCGCGCTGAGCTCGGCACGACCACGATCAAAGACACGGTGAACGAGGCGATCCGCCGGGCAACGTCGCGACGAGGGCGGCGAGTGGCCGCGGCCTTGGACATCTTGTCTGATGCCTGCCTTGACGATCGTGCTGAAGCGTGGCGCTGAGGTTTCTGCTCGACACCAGCGTGGTCAAGCGGCTCGGCCGCTCCGAGGTGCGCCAGGTGGTTGAGCCGTTGGCGATCGCGGGTGAGCTGGCGCGTGCCAGCATCTGCGACCTCGAAGTCGGATACTCAGCCCGGAACGCCGAAGAATGGGATCGGCTGGTGGGAGCGCTCGACGCGTTCGAGCTCGTCGATTCGACCGCAGCGCACCAACGTCGAGCGCTTCAGGTTCAGCGCCTCCTCGCTCAGCGCAGTCAGCGAGGCCGCAAGATCCCCGACCTCTTGATCGCGGCGGCAGCCGAGGAACTCGGCATCGCTGTCCTCCACTACGACGCCGACTTTGATCTGATCGCGTCGGTGACCGGCCAGCGCTGCCAGTGGGTCGTGCCCAGCGGCACCGTGGAGTGACCTGACCTTGTGTCACTAAGCGATCCCCTTACGGGCGGTGCGCCGCGGCCCTTGCGGGCCTCCATTGACCGTGGCTAGCGTCCTTGCGGTGACGGCTCGAACCGCGGGCCGTTCGGAGGTGAGATGCCGGTCCGCTACCTGTCTGATCCCGAGCTTGCCCGGCTGAGCAGCTGGCCGGACGAGATCGCTGTCAAGGACGCGGTCACCTACTTCACGCTGTCGGCCGACGATCTGTCGTGGCTGGCGGGCTTCAACCGCCAGCAGAACCGTCTCGGCGTCGCCGTCCAACTGTCGACGCTGCCGTGGCTGGGCTGGATTCCCGACGACCTGGCCGCGTGCCCGCCCTTCGCACTGGATCGTCTCGCGCTGGCTTTGGGTATTGCGCCGGATATCTCGTCGGCATTGCTGGCGGAGTACGGCGGCTGGCAGGGACGAACCCGCCGGGAACACCGGGCACGGGTGCTGGCTCGCCTGGGTTGGTGCTTGTGCGCCGCCGGCGAACGCAAGCTGCTGGACGAGTTCCTGCTGGCGCGGGCGCTCGAGCACGATGCTCCCGGCGTCCTGCTGCAGTTGGCTTGTGACTGGCTGCGCGCCGAACGGGTTGTCCGGCCTCCGGTCGACAGCCTAACGCGTCGGGTGGCCACGGCCCGCGATGCTGCTCGCGCCGAGACCTACCACCGGCTTGGGTCGCTGCTGCAGCCACCAAGGCCGATGCAGCTGGACGGTCTGCTCGATGTTGACCCCGACCTCGGCTTGACACGCCTGGCGTGGCTGCGCCGCGGGGCCACCGTTGCCACGCCCGAGCTGCTCAAGGCCGAGCTGGACAAGCTGGAATTCCTACGGCGCCACGGCGCCGATCGCCTAGACCTGTCCCGGCTGCCGGTTGGGCGCCGGCGCATCCTCGCCGAGATTGGCCGTCGCTCGACCAATCAGGCGTTGCAGCGCGCCGCGGTCGACCGGCGTCACCCGGTGCTGTTGGCAACGCTGGCCGAAACCTATGTCGAGGTGCTCGACGAGCTGGTGCAGCTGCTCGACCAGGCGCTCGCCAGCGCGGATTCCCGAGCCCGCCAAGAACTTTCGCAGCGGCTGGTCGACCGCGCCAAGGCCGAGGTAGACCGGGGCCGGCTGCTCGACGAGATCCTCGACGTGCTCGCCGACCCGAACATCCCCGACGAGCAGGCCGGCCGGGTCATCCGCCAGCGGATCGGCATGGACCGCCTGATCGCCGCCCGACGCCCACCAGAGGATCGCGGGCAGCGCGACCATGGACACTTCGACCTGCTCGCCACCCGCTACAAATATTTGCGCACCTTCACCCCTGCCGTGATCGCCGCGCTCCCGCTGACCGGCAACACCACAAGCCCGTCCGTCACGGCGCTGCTCACCGCCGTCGAGGTGCTGCGCGAGCTCAACGCCGCCGCCCGCACCGCTGTCCCGGACGAGGCGACCACCGCCGCGGCGACGGTGTTCGTGCCGGCGCGCTGGCGTGGCTACCTCGACGCCACCCGCGGTCAAGGCCGCGGCGCGGCCTACCGACACTACTGGGAACTGGGGGTCCTCTACGGGGTGCAGGCCGGGCTGCGCTCCGGCGACCTATGGGTGCCCGGCTCACGCCGCTACACCGATCCGTCCACCCTGCTGTTACCGCCGGATCGGTGGGCGGGGCAGCGAGACGACTTCTGCACCATCACCGGCACCGACCCCAGCGCGTCCCGGCACCTCGATCGACTCGAGGCCGAGCTGCACGCAGCCGTCGCGGCGTTAGAGACGGTCTTGGCGGATCCAGGCACAGAGGGACTCGCACGTCTCGGTGATGACGGTGAGCTGATCGTGTCGCCGCTGCCCGCCGAACAGCTCCCGGCCGAGGCGGATACGCTCGCCGGGGCCACGTCGGCGCGGCTGCCCACGGTGCAGTTGCCGGCGCTGCTGATCGAGGTTGACCAGCTGACCGGGTTCAGCGAGGAGTTCACCCATGCCGGCGGCGCGCAACCACGCAACCCAGATCTCACCCGCAACCTGTATGCGTCGCTGATCGCCTACGCGTGCAACCTGGGCTATGCCGGGATGGCCGACGCCTCGGGCATCTCCGAAGACGCCCTGGCCTGGACCTCGCAGTGGTACCTGCGCCAAGAGACGCTGCGGGCGGCGAATACCCGTCTGGTCAACGCACACCACGCGCACCCGCTGGCCGCACTGTGGGGTGGTGGGATGCTGTCGTCTTCCGATGGGCAGCGGTTCCCGCAGCGTGGCCGCAGTCTGACTGCCCGGGCGTTGTCGCGCTATTTCCTCGACGAGGGCACCACCACTTACACCCACGTGTCCGATCAACACTCCACCTACGGCACCAAGGTCATCCCGACCACCTGGCGCGAGGCCGTCGCCGTGCTCGACGAGATCTTCGGCAACCCAACGGATTTGCCTCTCACCGAGCACACCGTCGACACCGCCGGACAGACCCTTGCGACGTTTGCGATCTTCCACCTGGCCGGGTTGCAGTTCTCTCCGCGCATCCGCGACATCGGCCGCCTACAGCTCTACCGCATCGGAACTGCCTCCGACTGGCGCTCTCGATACCCGCACGCCGGGCGGCTGCTCGGCCAACCGATCCAGACCCAGCTGATCGCGGACCACTGGGATGATCTGCTGCGCCTGGTTGCCTCGATGAAGTTCGGGCACACCACCGCAAGTCTGCTGATCGCCAAGCTCCACGCCAGCAGCCGCCAGAGCACGCTCGCGAAGGCGCTGCACGAGTACGGGCGCCTGATCCGCACCCTCTACGTATGCCGTTACGTCGCAGACGAAGAACTACGACGCCGGGTACGGCGTCAGCTCAACAAGGGCGAAAGTCTGCATGCGCTGCGGCGTGACTTGTTCTTCGCGCATCAAGGCCACGTCCGACGACGTCATCTCGATGACCAAATCGATCAGGCACTGTGCCTCACCTTGGTCACCAACGCCTGCGTGCTGTGGACCACCACCTATCTCGGCGACACGATCGACGCCCTGCGGGCAGATGGCATCGAGGTCGGCGACGAGACTGCGGCGCACCTGACGCCGGCCCAGCATGATCACATCAACTTCTACGGCACCTACTCCTTCGACATCGATGCCGAGCTCCGCCGCGACGGCCACCGCCCGCTACGCATCCCCGCATAACCGTTGGGAAATCACAAAACAACCAGATTCGTTCCGTTGCTAAGCCGACCCCGAGGAAGACAACCGAGGCAGGCTGGAATGGATGATGGCCGCTCTGCATCGACGCTTCCCGGACCTCAACCCTGCGATAACCACCAATTGGGGAGCTGAGCGGCCCGGTAAACCGAGTAGCCGCTGCTCCTAGAGCGGGGCGGTGACTGACTCAGCAGCACGTCCTGAAAGGCTCTGGCTGGCCCGGCGCTCGGCCAGGAGGGGAACGAAGTCTCGCACCGAACTGTCGGTGAATCGCGCGTAAGCGTCCGCGACGGCAGCCGAGATGTGATCTTGCGGCAAGTGCGCGAACTTGCGGACGAGCCGCTGTCGCACTTCGTCCATCGTTGCCGCCTCGCTTCTGAAGTCGGGCACGCTTCACAGCGTCCGCCTTCGGCTGTGGCGTCGTCAAATCGACTCCGCTCGGATTGCTCTCGTCAGTGCGATGCCTGGTCTGGGG
>NZ_JBKQQD010000321.1:0-4336 GCF_052144515.1 Mycobacterium sp.
ATTCGCTTCACCCGACCGGCGCCGACACTCCTATGGTCAACAACGAATCGTTCTTGGGTGCCGCGCCCGACGTCCCCGAACTCTTCGAAGCGATGACGAATATCCTTCCCGTCCAGCTCATTCAGGCGGAAGACGTCTCCAACGCGATGGCCTGGTTGGTGTCCGACGAGGCCCGGTACATCACTGGCGCGGTCATCCCTGTCGATGCCGGTGCGACCGCGCGCTGACCCGCCATCCGACGTCAGTGGCTGATCCCGCCGATAAGACCGAATCCGTGGGCTGGTGGCAAAAGATCTTCGCCCTGCAGGAGGTCGCCGCCAATAACTACCGGGCCGATCCCATACGCTCGGGTCTGCCACGTCTGTACGGCGGCCAGGTTGGGGCGCAGAGCCTGCTGGCCGCGGCCGCGACGGTCGATTCCGACCGTGTCCCGCACTCGTCGCACACCTCGTTTTTGCACGCGGGCGACGACACGCGTGCCATCACGTACGAAGTCGACCGGGTGCGTGATTCCCGTTCGATGTCAACCCGTGTCGTCACCGCGCAACAAGACGGGCGAATGCTGGCCACCAGCGTTGTCTCGTTTCACCTGGCACCGTCGGGAGACCCCCAGCCCCCGATCGAACATGAGTGGCCACCGGCCCACGGTGAACCCGTCCAGCCGCTGCCCGATCCCGACACCTTGCCATCGCGCCGGACGTCATTATCACACCGATACGGCGACGACATCCCGAGCGGAGCCGCCCCGCGGTGGCCGGTCGATCTGCGCTATGTAGACCAGGTGCCGTGGAGCGATTCGGTGGCCCCGCCGCGAAACCGGATCTGGTTGAAGACTATTGGGTATCCGCGTCAGACCGCCGGCGCCGATGCCGCGGTGCTGGCTTTCGCGACGGATTTGCCGATGTTCGAACCGGTCTATTTTCCCACCGGGATACCCTGGCGCGATATGATCGGCCACACGGCCCTTCTGGGAGCTACGCTGAACCATTCGGTCTGGTTGCACCGTCCGGCACGCCTTGACGACTGGCTGCTGCTCGAGCAGTTCGCACCCATCGCGCACGGATACCGGGCATTCTGCCGGGGCGAATTGCGCTCCCGTTCAAGACAACTCGTGGCGAGTGTGGCCCAGGAGATGGTATTCGTCGCGCCGCGGGCCCGCCCGTTCGAGGGACCCGCGGAACGGACAGTCAGCTGCGATGATGGTCCGCCCTGAGCTGCTCGCGGGACAACTTGCCGGTGACATTACGAGGAAGCTCGTCGACCAGGGCCAGCCGTTTGGGTAGCTTGTAACGTGCTAAGCGTTGTGCTGCAAAGGCATTCAGCTCGTCGAGAGTAATGGTGACCCCGGGTTTGGGCACCACGACGGCCAAGCCGACCTCGCCCCATTTCTCGTCGTCGATACCGACGACGCCCACATCACGTACGTCCGGACGCTGCGCGATCACCTGTTCGACTTCGGCCGGGTAGATATTCTCCCCGCCGGACTTGAACATCTCCTTGACACGTCCAACCGGATAATAGAAGCCGTTCTGGTCGCGGTACGCCGAATCGCCGGTCCGGAACCAGCCGTCCCCAGTGAAATAGTCGGCGTTGTCGCGTTCCCAATATCCGACGGTGATGCTCGGGCCGCGCAACCAGATTTCACCCGTCACGCCGTCCTCCACGTCGCGGCCGTCGGCGTCGACCAGCCTTATCTGCGTGTGCGGCGCGCCGCGACCCGTCGACCCCCTCTTGGCGCGGTCGAGGTTTGCCGCCTCGTCGTCCAGAGCCGTTGCCATCGGACCCATCTCGGTTCCGCCGTACTGCGGCTGCAGCGGGAATCCGCGGTCGGCCCACACCTGCAGGAGTTCCGGCGAGGCGACTGCCCCGGCAATGATCCCGTGGCGCAGATGGGACAAGTCGGCCGCGGCGAATCCGGGTGTCTCGCCGATGCGCTGGTAGAACAACGGGATGGCCGCAAAATGGGTGATCGGCGGGTCGTGGCCAACCAGATGATGCAGGACGTCCGCGGGGTCGAAACGGGCCATTGTGGTCACCGCGCCGCCGAAATACAGAATCGGATTGGCCATCACGTTCAGGCCGCCCGCGTGGAACAACGGCATCGCGTTGAGCTGGTGACATCCGGGCTGCGAATACCCGGTGGTGTGGGCGGTGTTGAGGGCCTGCCACACCAATGTGGCGTTGGTCGACAGAGCGCCTTTTGGCCGCCCGGTGGTCCCCGACGTGTACAGAATGTGAGTCGGCTGGTCCATCGAGTTCGCGCCCGCTGCGCGCAACGGAACCGCCGCTGAAATAGCGGACTCATAGTCGGTCTCATCGTGCGCCGGGTTGAACGAGAGGCGCTGGCCGATATCGGCTTTCGCGGCGACAGCGACCGCAACCTCTGCCCACCGGTCATCGTGGACTATGGCGCTGGGTCGGGCGTCGAGGCAGATCTGCTGAATCTCGCTTACATGCAATCTCCAATTGAGCGGCACGAGCAGTGCGCCAAGTCGCATGCAGGCGAACTGCACTTCGAACACGCGCGGGTCGTTCTCGCTCACCAACGCCACCCGATCGCCGGTCCCGACGCCGAGATCGTGCAGTGTGGCGGCCAGCCCGGCGACCCGGTCTTCCAGTTGCGCCCAGGTTGTTCGTCTTCCGTCCTCGGCGCATCCGAGGGCAAGGGAGTCGCCGTTATGCTGCGCGTGGTAGGCCACCCAGTCAGCTGCGGCAAACACCAATCTGCGCTCCGATCATCGGCTTCGTCCAACCTTTGTCTAAACCGCTTGACATATCGCGCCTTCCGCCTGGGCGACGTCGCTGCGAACCCACCCGTGAGAACGCGCCGGCGGCCAGCGCACCCACCATAATCGAACAACGTTTGACGAGGAAGGGAAGCCGCCGTTTGACCATTGGCGGGCCAACCTCGCCAGTGGGCCCAGACCGTCCATCCAGGAGCAGCCACGCGGCCCGGCCCGCCTGACTCGTAGAGTCTTCCCGATGAGCCTTCCCGCCACCCGACGCAGGCCAGGCCGCCCGTTGGGAGCCGACGGCGCGGAGACGCGACTCAAGGTCCTGCACAGCGCCCGGCAGGTGTTTGCCACAACCGGTTATGAGCGTGCCAGTCTCAAACAGATCGCCGAGGATGCGGGGATCACCCGCAACGCGATCACGAACTACTACTCAAGCAAAATTGAGCTCTACGGCGCCGCGTTGGCGTCGGTGCACGACGTGGTAGCCGGGCAAATCCTCGACGACGCCAAGAAGGTAACCGGCTCCGTCCACCGTCGCGTCATGGCGGTGTTCGAAAGCGCCGTCGCATTCAGCCAGACCGACGAGACGTTCGTCCGATTCTTCGTAATTTCCACCGCCGACGCGATCACTCACCCGGAGCTTCGTGACAAGGCGCTGCTGCCGATCGACTCGGTGCGCGATTACGTCGCCAACCTGCTCGCCACCGCCGCGCACGCGGGTGAGATCGAGACCGACATGGACACCGAAGCGACCACCCAAGTCTGCATGGACCTGCTGTGGGGCCTGGCGATGGACATCGGCTTCTATTCCGACGAGCAACGGACCCAACGGACGATGCGCGCGATCGACCGGATCATCAGCGCAACGCTCGCGCCCGCGCGACCTTGACAGTCAAACGCCCGATCATCGTTGGGCTGGCGGCGCCTTGCAGTCGGCGAGCGCGGCGAGAAGACTGCTCAGCCGTCGCTGGTCGTCGGCGGCGAGCGCCGAGAGCCACTCACGCTCCCGGTCTGCCTGCTCACGCATGGCCGCGCCAAGTGCGATGCGGCCGTGTGGGGTCAGCTGGATGCGGACAAGTCGCCGATCGGCGCTGTCGCGGGTCCGGCTCACCAGGCGATCACGCTCGAGCGTGTTCAGCGCACTGGACACAGCGGCCCGCGACGCTCCCGATAGGCGTGCGACATCGCGCAGTTCGGCAGCACCGACTGCCCACAACACATTCATGATGCGAAAGCCGGCCCAGGTCCAGCCGAGCCGACGGTGCACACCCTCGAAATCGCGGATCAGTCGATGGTGCAGCCGGGTCAGGTTGAACACGAGTTCGGCATGCTCAGCGGCATCCGGGCCCGCAACATCGTCCGCCCGCAGCCGCCGGGCCAATAGCTCGCGATACTCCTCGACGGTGATCGTCCGAGCTGACGGGCGATGGGTGGCCATGCCAAAGTATGAACCGCTGCCGAAGGCAGACGGTTCACTCACACAGTTTGAAGATCATGCGGACATGGATCGCCGATCGAGACTTCGTGCAGGTTGATTCTAACGATCGTTTACACAACCTTGCGGCTGCCGTTCACTTTTCTGGTATTTAGCGCAACTGAGT
>NZ_JBKQQD010000322.1:0-5051 GCF_052144515.1 Mycobacterium sp.
TCTTCCCGCCGCTACCTCACCCACAGCCGGACGCTCACACCCAAGACGTTGCGGGTAAGCACGACACGCCCGGCTCGGTAGGACCGCTGCCATTGCAGGGGTGCCCCAACCCGATGGTACGGGTGACGTGGGCCCCCACGACGGTGGCGGCCTTGCCAAAGGCGGCGACGTCACCCTGTACGACGGTAAGCCCGTTGGCCACGGCCGCGTCGAACAGACCCAGCCCATGATCTTCTCCCTGGACGAGGCCTGCGACGTCGGCGCCGACGGCGGCTCACCCACGTCCCCGGACTACGGCCCCGCCGGTAACAAGTTCTCCGGAGAGATCGACTGGGTGCAGCTCGATATCAGCAACGACAGCCACGACCACCTCATCAAACCGGAGGAACGGTTCACAATCGCGATGTCGCAGCAGTAACGTCACGTCACCGCCAGCACTCTTGCGCGGCGTAGCCCGCCGCGAGCAGACCAGGCGTGGGGTGTCTCGAAAGAGAGCACATACGAGACAGTGACTGTGCATGACCAAACAGCCCATTCTCCCAGCTGGCGAAATCTCGAAAGTCCTTCTCACCTAAGATGTCTCAAAAGACTATCTGAGTTTCGTCAAGCCCTTGCGCTCCGCGTTCGTCATAGATCTGGCTTTGGCCTGCGGGGGGCGATCGTTAACGAATTGAGCGCGTGCGAACTCGCCGCGTTGTCTCCGTCGCGCTACCCGAGGCGTAACGCAACTTTGTGACGTCGCGGTTTGGCAGCTTGGTCCCGGTCCGGCTGCCCAAGCCCTGGCCAGGGGTCAACGCCGAATAGTGCTGCGTCCCTTGGGAGCCGAGAGATTTAGTGCGCCGGCCGGTACCCAGCTCGCTAAAGGCGTTGCGCAACCAGCACCCTCGTCGGCCCCGTCGGCCCCGTCGGCCCCAGAATGCCCGCGTTGCCCCGACCACGTTCAACAATTATTATCTGCGTATGAATGCAGGTATGGGAGTGTGTGGGCCTCGGCTGCCCGATGATCAGGTGGATCTGGTGGTCGAGGTGTTCCGGATGCTGGGCGATGCCACCCGCGTCCAGTTGTTGTGGGCGTTGGTGAGGCGCGAGATGTCAGTCAACGACCTAGCCACCCACGTCGGCAAACCCGCCCCGTCGGTGTCGCAGCATTTGGCGAAGCTGCGGATGGCGCGGCTGGTCCGCACCCGCCGCGAAGGCACCACGATTCTCTACAGCCTGGACAACGACCACATCGGGCAACTGGTCACTGACGCAGTGTTCAACGCCGAACACGCTGGCCCGGGCGTGCCCCGGCATCACCGCGACGCGGCCGAGCTGGCCACCCTGCACCCCGACACCACATTGACCGCCGATTCGACCCCGCTCCCATCGTCAAGACGCCGCGCATGACCCACGACACCGACCCCACCTCCATCACCAGCCACGACCACGGCTTGGGCCACGATCATGGCCATGGGCACCGTCACGATCACGATCATCCGAAGGGTGTGCTCGGGGTGATCAAGGAGCTCTTCGCCCCGCACAGCCACGACGCCTCCGACAGCATCGACGGAGCCCTGGAATCCAGCGCCGCCGGGATCCGGGCGGTCAAGATCAGCCTGCTCGCTCTCGGTGCGACCTCGATTGCGCAGTTGGTAATCGTGATCATCTCCGGGTCGGTCGCCTTGTTGGCCGACACCATCCACAACTTCTCCGACGCGCTGACCGCAATCCCGCTGTGGATCGCGTTCGCGTTGGGCACCAAGGCCGCCACCCGCCGCTACACCTACGGCTATGGCCGCGTCGAAGACCTGGCCGGGCTGTTCGTGATCGCGATGATCACCCTGTCCGCCATCATCGCCGGGGTCGAATCAGTACGCCGACTGATCCACCCCGTCCCGATCCAGCATGTCGGCTGGGTGGCAGCGGCCGGGCTGGTCGGGTTCATCGGCAACGAACTCGTCGCGATCTACCGCATCCGCGTCGGACGCCAAATCGGGTCGGCCGCCCTGATCGCCGACGGCCTGCATGCTCGCACCGATGGCTTCACCTCGCTGGCCGTACTTTTTGGCGCCGGCGGTGTCGCACTCGGATTCCCGCTGGCCGACCCCATCATCGGGCTGCTCATCACGGCGGCGATCCTCGCCGTGCTGCGCACCGCTGTCCGCGACGTGTTCCGTCGCCTCATGGACGGGGTGGACCCCGCACTGGTCGACACCGCCGAAGCGGCGCTGGCCGCCGAGCCCGGCGTGACAGGGGTTCGCAGTGTGAAGATGCCGCTGGCTCGGCCACCGCTTGCACGCCGATGCGGAGCTCGACATCGATCCGGCCACCAGCCTGTCTGACGCTCACCGGATCGCCCATCACGCCGAGCACGCCCTCACCCACGCAGTGCCCAAGCTCTCGAGCGCACTCGTCCATGCCTACCCCGCCAGCATCGATACCCCCTGAGCGATGGACGATCTGATGAGGTCGCGTCGTCACGAGTGGGTTTTCGTCGCGGCGGTCCCTGTGCACCGCGCCCCACCGTGGCCGGCACGGGTGGCGCCTCAGCGCGTTTGACGTCGCGTGGTCGAGGTTCACCGAGAATTCATGCGGATCTATGCATGATTGAGTAGGGTGGTACCGAAATGTCGAGGAGGTGAGGGGTAGTGGCGGACGATTCAGGGCACGGTGACGCCGCATCCACCTCGCCGAGTGGGGGTCACGACGACACCCACGATGACACCCACGCCGGTGGGCATCACAACGACGGCCATGCGCACGGACATGGGGTGTCGGCCGATGCGGACCGTAAATGGTTAGCGATCGCGCTGGGGTTGATCGTCGGGTTCATGGTCATCGAGGTCGTCGTGGGGGTGCTCGCACACTCGTTGGCGTTGATCTCTGATGCCGGGCACATGCTGACCGACGCCGCCTCGATCGTGCTGGCGTTGGTGGCGATCCGGATCGCGGCCCGCCCGGCCCGCGGCGCCTACACCTACGGTTTCAAACGGGTCGAGATCTTCTCCGCGCAGGCCAACGGGATCACGCTGTTGTTGCTGGCGGCGTGGTTCGTCTACGAGTCGGTGCACCGACTCATCGACCCGCCCGCGGTGTCGGGGCCGTTGGTGTTGATTACCGCTCTGGTGGGGATCGTGGTCAATATCGTGGCGGCATGGAGTCTGAGCCGCGCGAACCGGACCAGCTTGAACGTAGAAGGCGCGTTCCAGCACATCCTCAACGACCTCTATGCCTTCATCGGGACGGCGATCGCCGGCGCGGTGGTGTGGCTCACCGGGTTCGCCCGCGCTGATGCGATCGCAGCGCTGCTGGTGGCGGCGCTGATGGCGCGGGCCGGCTGGAACCTGGTCCGCGAGTCGGGCCGGATCTTCCTCGAAGCCGCTCCGGCTAACGCCGACCCGGCGGTGATCGGGCCACGGATCGCGGCGATCCCGGCGGTCGCCGAAGTCCACGACCTGCACGTCTGGCAGATCACCTCGGGTCAGCCGTCTCTGTCAGCGCACATCCTGGTCACCGGCGAGGTGGACTGTCACGCGGTGCGCACCGCCATCGAGGTGGTCCTGCATGATGAGTACCAGCTGGAGCACACCCGGGATTCGGCGTTGAGTGTGACGTCTCAGCTGATGGCGTTGACGGCGCTGGCCACTTTCGACTGAAACTGGTTGGGCAACGGAAAGTATCCGTGGTCTTCCAGGTCGGCCTGGCCTGGCCCGACGGTGGACTGCAGAAACGCCCGCACCGCCGTCGCGGTCTGCGCGTCAGAGTATTTCGAGCACACCAGTTCATACGTCGCCAAGACAATCGGGTAGGCGCCGGGCTGGGTGGGCTTGTAGAACGAGCTGGTGTCGAGCACCAGGTTGTTGCCCTGGCCCGTGATGGTGGCGGCGGCGATGGTTTTGCCGACCGTGTCGGCGTTGATGGCCACCGGATCCGGCCCGGCCGAGGTCACGATTCTGGCGGCGAACAACCGCTGCGCTTGGGCGAATGACCATTCGTTGTAGGTGATTGAGCCCTCGGTGTTTTTGACTTTTGCCGAGGTGCCTTCGTTGCCGGGTGCGCCCTCGCCGATGCCGCCGTTGAACGCCTTGCCGGTTCCCTTGCCCCACGCCCCGCCCGCGGCGGCATCGAGGTAGCGCTGGAAGTTGTCGGTGGTGCCCGAGCCGTCGCTGCGGAACACGACGTGGATGGGTTCTGGGGGCATTTCCGCGCTGTTGAGCGCCTTGATTGCCGGGTCATCCCATCGGGTGATGGCGCCGTTGAAGATCTTCGCCAGCGTCGGGGCGTCGAGCACCAGCCGGTCGACGACATCAAGGTTGTAGGTGATGGCCAAAGGTCCGAAGACCACGGGCAGGTTCCAGGCATCCGAGCCGCACCGCTGGTTGGCCTTGCTGTACTCGTCGCCGGCTAGCGGCGAGTCCGAGCCGCCGAAATCGGTTTGGCCTGCTAGGAATTCGCTCACTCCAGCACCCGAGCCGTTTGAGGTGTAGGTCAGCGTCTGCCCGGGGCAGGCCTTTTCGTAGGCTTTGGCGAACCAGGTCATCGCATTGGCCTGCGCGGTTGAGCCGCTGGCCTTCAGTGTCTGTTTGCCGCCACAGTCTACTTTCACCGCAGTGGCATATGAGGGGACCGAGTGTTCGCGGGCGCATGCCGAAAGCACCAGCACCGTGGCCGCCAGCAAGCTCAGCACGGCCGAAGATCGGTTCAGTGAAACGTCCATAGCGGTTTCCTCCGGTCGTTAGTGCAATGCGCTATTGCTGGGTGGTACTGGGGCCGTGGCGGTGCGGGTTGTCGAACGTCGCGTGCTCCGTTGCGAGTGGGAGTCCAGGGTGGGGGCCACGTGATCGATCCGGACGATCAGCTCATCGAGGGCCCGGTCGAAGGCGTCGACTCGGCCCATACGCACGGGGTCGGGGATCGACCAATGCAGGCGCCGGCTGTCGGCGGGCAGTTCTTCGTGGGCGTTATCGCAGACCGCGATGATCACGTCGGTGGGCTTCACAACGTCATCGAGGTGGCGCGGGGCGTGGGGCCGCATCGGCAGCTTGCGGCGTGCCGCCGCGGCCACCGCC
>NZ_JBKQQD010000323.1:0-8838 GCF_052144515.1 Mycobacterium sp.
GTGGCGTGAGCCGGGGCTGCCGCTGCTGGTGGTCGACTGGCGGTGTAGAGCGTTTATCTACCAGAGGTATTCGGCGTCAGCCAGGCCACAGATGCATGGTGAGCAATTTCACGTCAGCATGTTCCACGTCCCGTTTGGCCCCTGGCAACTCGCAAGGGCAAACTCACAGCGAGACGTCTAGTAATTACCTTTGTACCAACGACGGGTAGGAAACTAAGCAGCAGACTGGCAGCGGATTTTGGACCACGGTCGCTCAGCACCCGAGTCGAGTCGTCGGGCCAGGACGGTCAAACTTGACCCTTTGACATGTCAATGTACTGGGCTTCGAAACCCCGTTTATTCGAGCCGGCCGGTTGTCTCGTCCAGTTGAAGATTGCGAGGGTTTACCTCGCGCTTGCTCCCAATGTGAAAAACCAAACTCCTCATCGAACCGCCGTGGAGCTGAGGGTTTGCGGCCACGTCAGCCGACGGCGCAACCACAAGGCTACGTAGACAAGGCCGAGCAGCACGGGCACCTCGATGAGCGGGCCGACAACCCCGGCCAAGGCTTGGCCGGATGTAGCGCCGAATACGCCGATCGCCACGGCAATCGCTAGCTCGAAGTCGTTGCTAGCCGCGGAGAACGCCAGCGCCGCCGTGCGGGCGTAGGACAGGCGTAGCCACCTGCCGATGGCGAACCCGCCGACCCACATCACGGCGAAGTAGACCAGCAGCGGCAGCGCGATCCGGGCCACGTTCACCGGCTGGGACGTGATCGTCTTGCCCTGCAGCGCAAAGAGTACGACCACGGTGAACAGCAGCCCATACAAGGCAATCGGCGCAATGCGCGGCAGCAGCGTGCTCTCATACCACTCTTGGCCTCGGGCGCGTTCACCGAGGGTTCTAGTGAGGAATCCAGCGACTAGAGGGATCCCCAGGAACACCACAACGGTGACGGCAATCGCAGCGAAGGAGACATGCAGGCTCTGGGTCGGCAAGTGGAGCCAGGCGGGCAAGACGTTGAGGTAGAAGACGCCGAGCGCGGCATAGGCCAGCACCTGGAACACAGCGTTGAGCGCAACCAACACGGCAGCCATCTCTCGGTCGCCGCAGGCTAGGTCGGTCCAGATCAGCACCATAGCGATGCATCGGGCCAGACCTACCAGAATCACGCCGGTGCGGTAGGCGGGCAGGTCTGGCAACAGCAGCCACGCGAGGGCGAACATGAGTGCCGGTCCGATGATCCAGTTCAGAATCAACGACACGGCGATCATGCGGCGGTCGGCGGTGATCCGCCCGATCTCCCGATAGCGGACCTTGGCCAACACCGGGTACATCATCAATAGCAGCCCGACGGCAATCGGCAGGCTAGTGCCGTGGATAGAGACGGCATTGAGCCAGTTGGCCAATCCCGGGATGAGGCGGCCCAACAGCAGCCCGGCTGCCATCGCCAGTCCAATCCACAATGGCAGGAATCGGTCGACCGTCGACAACCGGGCCACGACGTGGCTGTCGTCCGACTGCGGAGTGCGGGTGACGCTGGGTTTGTGGCTCATCTGTTCAATCTCGTTCTTTTAGTTCGGCTGGGGGCTGCTGGCCCACAGCGGCGTTGCGTTCCTGCGCAGGCACATTGCAGACGAGAAGCGCGGTGCCGGAAACTCGGCGACTAGGCGGCGTGGCTGCGGGACGGTATTCATGGTCGGGTCGCTGGGCTGAGGGTGTCGGTTCCCAAAAGCTGCGAGAGTTGTTGCAGCGCAGTTTGATTTACCCGGTAGTACACCCATGAGGCACGCCGTTCGCTGTCGAGCAATCCAGCGGTGCGTAGGACCTTTAGGTGATGGGAGATGGTGGGCTGGGTCAGTTCAATCCCCGCTGACAAGTCGCAAACGCAGGCTTCACCACCCTCGTGGCTGGCCACCACGCTCAGCACGCGCAATCGCACCGGGTCAGACAGCGCCTTCAGCTTGGCCGCCAATTGGATGGCTGCGTCAGCCGAAAGTGGCTCACGCACAAGCGGGACGAAGGTACACCCTTGCTCCGGGGTCAACGGCAACTGTGACTTCGACACGCATCGATATTGACTGATATCGAATCGGTGATCAAGCGAACGGTGCATGAACCGAGGTGCGGATCAGCGGGTGGGTTACACCGGTCCCGCCCGCCCCGCGGTGGCGGCGGTTAGCAGCAAGAACCGGTTGTCGCCTTCTCTTTACCCTCGTCAGCCGGCGATCCGCCACAGCACACAGCGCCTTGGGTCTCGTGATCGAGGTGCTCGGGACTTGATCCGAAAGTCTCTGAGTCGGCCAGCACCGTGTAGACCTCCCACTTCTCCCCGGCTGGCCCGGTCACCCAGACCTTGTCTTGGGTCGCGAAACAACAGGTCGTTCCGATCTCCTCATCGGTGAACAAGCCCTCGCCCTGCAACCGCACGATTTCCTCGTGGACTGCCTCGCTGGACTGGACCTCCACGCCCAGGTGGTTGAGCGTGCCGCCCCTTCCGGGATTCTCCAAGAGCACCAGCTTGAGTGGTGGCTCAGCGATGGCGAAGTTGGCGTAGCCAGGCTTGCGTTTCGCCGGCTCGGTATTGAACAGCTTGGAGTAGAAGGCCACAGCATCGTCGAGGTTGTCGACGTTCAAGGCGAGTTGTACGCGGGACATGAGAGCAGGCCTTCCTTAGGCGTGAGACATATATCGAATTTGTTCGACCCACGCCAGCATGCCACCTTTTTGATATATGTCAAAGCTTTGTGGCAGAATCGTGGTATGCCGAAGACATTGCCAGTGGTCGACATCACCGCACCGGCATGCTGCGCGCCGCTGGCCGCTGGCCCCATGAGCGATGACGACGCCCTAAAGGTGGCCCTACGCCTCAAGGCGCTGGCAGACCCCGCGCGAGTCAAGATCATGTCATTGCTGTTCTGCTCACCTGTCGGTGAGCAGAACACGGGCGAGCTTGCCGGCGTTCTCGGATTGGCCGAGCCAACCGTCAGCCACCACCTCGGCCAGCTTCGCAACGCGGGCCTGGTCGAATCGCACCGCCGCGGCATGAACGTCTACCACCGTCCCCATCGGGATGCGATGGCCGCCCTCTGCGCGGTGCTCGACCCGAGCTGCTGCACCTGATTTCGTGTCACGGCGGTAGGCGCGCTGCAGCGTTGCTGCACGCTTCGCACCCGCCCCGCGAACTCCGGCCGTCTTGGCGATGAACGTCAATTGACGAGATCACCGAATCCTGCCAGCACCTTGACCTTTGCGCGATAGCTCAGTAGAAATTGAGTTAATTATGATTGAGCTATCGACGGATGCGTTGCGGCGCTTGCAGGTCCATGCCGCCCTGGCCGATCCTGGTCGGCTGGTCATCGTCGATCGGTTGCTGCTCGCGGATGCCTCGCCCTCGGAGCTTCAAACTGCGCTGTCGATGTCGTCGAGTCTGATCGCCCACCATCTTGGGGTGCTCGAGGGTGCGGGCATTGTGCGCCGAGTCCGCTCAGAAGGAGATCGTCGTCGCTGCTATCTGCAGTTGATCCCCGAGTCGCTGGATTTGTTGGTGCCCTCGACCGCGTGGCGTGCCGAGCGGGTGGTGTTTGTGTGCACCCAGAATTCGGCGCGCAGCCAGTTGGCCGTGGCGGTGTGGAATCGCCGCAGCTCGTTGCCGGCGACCTCGGCGGGGACTCATCCCGCCGCTGCGGTACACCCGTGGGCGGTCGCCGCGGCGGCGCGCCGCAAGCTGCCGATGCGGCCCCACCCCCCGCGCAATCTCGATGACGTTGTTAAGCCCACCGATGTGATCATCGCGGTCTGCGATAACGCCCACGAGGAACTGCCCGCTGACAGCCGGCGCCTACATTGGTCTATCCCCGACCCCGTGCGCACCGGCCGGGCCGGCGACTTCGACCGAGCCCTCGATGAGCTGATCGTCCGTATCGATCACGTGGCCCCCACCCTGGACCCCCATTAAGCAAGACATCGCGCTGAAGACCGGAGGAACCCACCGTGAGCATTTCACTGAAACGATCGTCGGCCGCCTTGAGCTTGCTGGCGGCCACCGGGATGGTGTTTTGGTTTTCGGCATGCGCCAAGGAAAATTCAACCCCCTCATACGCCACCACGGCGAAGGTGGACTGCGGCGGCAAACAAACGCTGAAAGCCAGCGGCTCCACCGCGCAGGCCAACGCGATGACCGCGTTCGTCAAAGCCTACGAAAAGGCCTGTCCGGGGCAGACCCTTACCTACACGTCGAACGGCTCAGGTGCCGGAGTGGCCGAATTCATCTCAGGAAACACCGATTTCGGTGGCTCGGACTCGGCGCTGAGCGGAAACGAGCCCAGCATGGCCAAGGATCGGTGCGGCTCGGACGCCTGGAATCTGCCAGTGGTGTTCGGTCCTTTGGCGATCACCTACAACCTCGAAGCCGTAAACAGACTGACGCTCGACGCCCCGACGCTAGCGAAGATCTTTAACGGCAAGATCACCCGGTGGGACGACCCGGCGATCAAGGCGCTCAACGGCGAGGAGATGCCCTCCCAGGCTATCTATGTGATCTTCCGCAGCGATGCGTCGGGCACGACCGATAACTTCCAGCGCTACCTTGACGCTGCCTCGGGCGGCACCTGGGGCAAGGGAAGCGGCAAGGTGTTCAACGGCGGGGTCGGCGAGGGCGCACCGGGCAACGAGGGCACCTCGGCGAAAGTCAAGTCCACTGAGGGCGCGATCAGCTACAACGAATATTCGTTCGCCCAGGAGCAACGGCTGTTCGCTGCCCGAATCGTGACCTCAGCCGGGCCAGATCCGGTCTCCATCACCGCTGACACGGTCGGCAAGGCCGTCGCCGGGGCGACCATCATGGGCCAGGGTAACAACCTGGTGCTGGACACCTCGTCGTTCTACAAGCCCACCCAGCCCGGCACCTACCCGATCGTGCTGGCGACCTACGAACTGGTGTGCTCGAAATACGCTGACCCACAGACCGCGAAGGCGGTGCGGGCGTTTCTGCAGTCCACCATCGGGCCAGGCCAGGCGAACCTGGAAGATCACGGATACTTCCCGTTGCCCAATGGTTTTCAGGCAAAGGTGCTCAGCGCCGTGGACGCCATAAGCTAGACATCACACTCCTCGGCGCAGCGCTGCACCGCCACCGCAACACCCGTGACACCACTGGAGCCAATCCCGCATGACAGCTCGTCATATCGTCGCTATCGGTGGCAGTGACGCCGGCATCAGCGCAGCGCTGCGCGCCCGCGAACTCGACCCCGCCACCGAAGTCACCGTGGTTGTCGCCGACGCCTATCCCAACTTTTCCATCTGCGGCATCCCTTACTACGTCTCGGGAGAAGTCACCCACTGGACCAATCTGGCCCATCGCACCGCCGCCGACCTGGCCGCCACCGGCATGCGGGTGCTCACCGACACCTGCGCCACCGCCATCAATGTCGAGGAACACACCCTCGACGTTCTCGACTCCACCGGCGCCCCACAGCAACTGTCCTACGACGCGCTGGTCGTGGGCACCGGCGCCATCAGTGTCCGCCCGCCCATTCGCGGGCTCAGCGGCCCCGACGCACTCGGCCCCTCCGATGGGGTGCACCTGCTGCACTCCATGGGCGACACCTTCGCTGTCATGGACTCCCTGCAGCAACGCAACCCCGCCACCGCCGTGATCGTCGGCGCCGGCTACATCGGCCTGGAGATGGCCGAAGCCCTCACCTCTCGCGGCATCGTTGTCACCCAGATCGAAGCGCTGCCCGAAGTTCTGCCCACCGTCGACCCCGAACTCGGCGCCGTGGTGCACGCCGAACTGCAACGCAACGGTGTCGAAGTCCTCACGAACACCGCTGTCACGTCCATCGCCCGCGCCGATACCGGCGCACTCATTGTCAGCGCCAGCCATGACAGCCAACCCGTGTCGCGCACAGTTGATTTCGTCCTCGTCGTTGTCGGAGTGCGCCCTGACACCGAACTCGCCGCCGGTGCCGGCGCCCATCTCGGGGTCAAGGGCGCCATCGTCGTCGACCAAACGATGCGGACCAACCTGCCCGACATCTTCGCGGCCGGCGACTGCGTGCACACCCACCACCGGCTCCTCGGCATCACCTGGCTACCGCTGGGCACCACCGCTCACAAACAAGGCCGTGTGGCCGGCGAAAACGCGCTCGGCGGCCACGCCCACTTCGCCGGCAGCCTGGGCACCCAAGTCGTCAAGGTCTTCGACCTCGTCGCCGCCCGCACCGGCCTCCGCGAACACGAAGCCCTCGCCGCGAACCGCGGCTGGACCCCCGTAACCAGCCAATCGAGTCCCGATGACCACAAGGCCTACTACCCAGGCGCGACCCCTATCCACATCCGCATCACCGGCGACCAGCACAGCGGGCGCCTTCTCGGCGCCCAACTCGTGGGACACCGCAGCGCCGAAATCGCCAAACGTGTCGACACCTACGCCACCGCCCTCTTCCACGAAATGACCGTCGACAGCCTCAGCGAGCTCGACCTGTCCTACACCCCGCCACTCGGGTCGCCCTGGGACGCCACCCAAATGGCAGCCCAAACATGGGTGCGCGAACACCAGCCCGCCACGGCCCGACCCCTAACCGCCTAACCAACATCCGCACAGAATCGCGTCCGACACGTGCGCATCAACAAGCGCGAGAAGCTCAATCGATTCACAACACAGCCAGGCGCACCAAGATTGCCCTCATCGCCGGCGCCGTGGTGCTCGTCGCCATCGTCGCTGCAGCCGTGGGGATCTCGGCGCTCATCGCACACCACAACCACAAATCCCCGCGGTCCGCGCTGCCGTTTACGGGCCTCAAAGGGTCGTACCGCTACGGCGGTGGACACCACCGGCGACCTGTACGTCACCGACTTTCAAAACAATCGGGTGCTGAAGCTGGCGGCGGGCTCGGCCACCCCGACCGTGCTGCCGTTCACCGGCCTCAACGTTCCCTTCGGTGTGGCGGTGGACACCGCCGACAACCTCTACCTCACCGACGCGCGCAACAACCGGGTGGTGAAGCTGCCAGCGGGCTCGTCCACCCAGGCGGTGCTGCCGTTCACCGGCCTCAACAACCCCCTCTTTGTGGCGGTGGATACCGCGGGCAGCGTCTACGTCACCGACGCCAACGAGCGGGTGCTGAAGCTGCCGATGCAGTAGCGCGGTCGCAAACGGCCGCGGCCAAGTCGACCGCGGCTCGCCAGTACGAGCGGTCGGAGGCCTCGTGGCTGAAGTGTTTTCCAAAAATCGTTGATGGCGCCCGAGTTGACGCCATCGCACCGCCATCGAAAGGGGCCACCGAGTCAAGGGACGCCTAGGCGAAAGCTATTCGGCCTTACGTTCGAACAACGCGGCTACTCTGCTGTGCGCATCATCGATAGCCTTCTTGGCTGCGTTCGAGTTCCGGTCGAGCATGTCCGTTGCCCACTTGCGTCCAGCGTCAAACTGCTGGTCGATGTGATCTAAGAGCTGCTTGCGCCGCGCATCCCACTCGTCTGCGAACTTGGCGTTCTTTTGCTGCTGCCGTTCGATCAGATCCTCGAACATCTTCTGTTGGGCTTTCCAATGCTGCTCGATCTTCTCGGCGAACTGCTGCTGCATGGTCGTCATTTGCTGCTCGCCCTGCGCGAGCAGCTTGTTGATGTGCTCAGCGAAGTCTTCGCCCGGCTCTTCCGCCATTTGTCTGTTTCTCCCATCCGTTGAGGTGATCATCCTGAGTGGTTTCTCTCGTCAAGACGAGATCAGGCCCGCGCCGGGAAGGGTGCTGATGCCATCCGGCGCGGGCCTGTTTTCATGGTTGTCTACGCGGCATATCGTCGCGCTATCGCGGGGCAGCCGGCTAGGGACTTTCGACCCCTCACCAACAAGGTGACGGGTGCGCACGCGGCTCATTAGCATATCGTTAGCGGTTCCGTCGGATACTGCCGTTGCCGCAGCTAGAAGCTCTGCGCGATACTGGGATTGAACTAGTGGCACACTGTTACTTGCGCACGCACAGCATATTCGTGGGCGCGCGATGAACGGCGATACCCGCTAGTTGTGCGCGGGCTCCTGCTCGGTCAGGTCTACGACCTTCGCGTCGGGAGCGCTCGTCTTGACCGACTCAATGCCCTTCTCGGCACTCGATCAAGGGAGATTGCGATGGCTGCGAAGTTTGAGTTTTTCAAGGACAAGAGTGGGGATTTCCGGTTCCACCTCAAGGCAGCCAACGGGGAGATCATCGCCGCCAGCCAGGGCTATGAGACCAAGGCGAGTGGACGGAAAACACGATAGTCCGAGAAACGGTTGGCGTTCCTTGATGCGCTGGATGGGCTCCCGGTGAGCCAAGCGGGGAGAGCCTAGACCTCGGCGTTGACGCGCTACCCGAAACCGGGTGCCACGACCCGCAACCGCTACCAGGTCGCCGGCATCTGGCTGCCACGGCGATGATGAACGCGGTTGAGCTGGTCAGAGCAGTAGCCCATCGCGGTGGCCCTGACTGGACGCGATGATCTCCCCGTTGGGCGCTTTCAGGTGGAAGCGAAACTCGCCGGACTTGTCCTTGAAGATTTCAAACTTGCCCGACATCTCAATCTCCTTTGATCGGCGGCGCGTGCCGAAACTGTGAAGATTTGCCACGCGTGTGTGAAGGCTTCGTTAAGAACGTGGCCCATTCCGCGTCAAACCAGCACCGTGGGAGTATGACGCTCCGAACGTGGGGTCCCCGAAGTTGGCGTGGGCCGGTGCCGCCAGTCCGAGGGTGAGCATGACCAATTGAGCACCGCCGATGCCGATCAGCAGATTTCCTTGCTCAGGTCCATTTGTGCCCGAACACTCTGTGAAAGGAAGCGTGTGTTCAAGCCTCTTGCGTTCGCAGTGATTCCTGCTGTCTG
>NZ_JBKQQD010000324.1:0-2840 GCF_052144515.1 Mycobacterium sp.
TCCATGGTGCCGGGACGATTGCTCTCCAGCAGGACATCGGCGGTATTGGCAAGTCGGGCAATAACTTCTGGGCCGCGCGGCGCGCGCATATCCACCACGGCAGAGCGTTTGCCCCGCGAGAGGGACCTGGCCGGATCGAAAGGATGCGGGGTCGCCGGCCGCTCGACCGCCACCACGTCTGCTCCGAAATCGGCAAGCAGCATCGAACAGAAAGGGCCGGGGCCCAATGCGCTCAGGTCCAGCACGCGCACGCCGGTCAACGGCGGCACACCGGTTCGTGCGATGCCCGGTGGCGGAAGCTCGACCACTCGGTCAAGATACCAAACAAAGTTTGTTTGTGACGACGCCGTCGCCCGTATGCGTGGTCGCGCGCAGCGCCGAACAGCATCTCTCGAGGGGAGTTATTCGGTCGGCCGTCCGACCGTCTGCCTAAACCAAATAATGATCGTCAAATACTTGACGATGCCATATGCTGACGCAATGACCATGCGTACCTTGATCCAGCTCAGCAAGGGCAAGACGAGCAGGCAGGCCCACCGCGATCTGCCCGGCGCTGGCACCAACGGCGAACTCCTCAAGGACGATGAACTCACGCGGCGGGGCTTCGACGGCCGCGAGGCGGTGTTGTACCGCTCCAGTGACCCGACGGTCTTCCGCACCGAGGGCCGGTTCCGGTCGACCAGCGTGATGCTTGGTGACATCAAGCCAGAGGATCTGACCGATTCGCGCGGAAACGCACAACGCCTGTACTACAACGCCGACGCCACCATCTGGTTGTCACGGCGAGCCGAGCCGATGCCGTTCTACCGCCGCAACGTCGACGGCGACGAGTGCTGGTTCGTCCACCGCGGATCGGGGACGGTCGAGACGGAATTCGGCCCAATCAGTTACGGCCAAGGCGATTACGTCGTCATCCCCAAGGCCATCACCCACCGTTTCGTGGTCGACGGTGGCGAGACCATGTTGTTCGGTATCGAGACGGTTGGTGAGCTGCGGGCGCCTACCTATGTGGGACTGGGCCGTCACGCCCCGTTCGATCCCGACGTGATCCGTGTGCC
This sequence comes from Mycobacterium sp., assembly GCF_052144515.1. Classification (GTDB taxonomy): domain Bacteria; phylum Actinomycetota; class Actinomycetes; order Mycobacteriales; family Mycobacteriaceae; genus Mycobacterium. The sequence continues at coordinate 1,059 of NZ_JBKQQD010000324.1, forward strand.
CGAGCCCGCCGCCATGCTCTCTGATAGGGACGAATGCGAGATCAGAGTCAAGTACGACAACGAGTACTCGTCGATCTACGTCGACCATCACCCGTGCGACGTGCAGGGGTGGAAGGGGGACTATTTTCCGTTTGCGTTCAACATCGGTGACTGGAACGTGATCATGTCCGACAGCCTGCACCTGCCGCCGTCGATGCATTGCTTTCTGGTCGCCGACGGCATCAACATCATCAACCTGCTGCCGCGCCCGTTTGAGTCGGTCGAGGGCGTCGAGCGCATTCCGTGGTTTCACCGCAATGCCGACTACGACGAGATCGCGTTGATCCACGGCGGAAAATCGCTGGGACGTCCGCTTAAATCCGGCTTGGTCAGCCACGATCCGCAGGGCATCCACCACGGCTTCCCCGACCGTGCTCGCATCAAGTCTCGTCGCGAATGGGACGAACACCCCCGAATCGAATGGGAAATCATCATGGTCGAGGCAGCTCGGCCGCTCAAGCTGGACCCTGCCGTGGTGGGCTGATGACGCCGGCACTAACCCTCGGCGCAGGTCACATCACGTGTTGGACGTGACCCACTTCATATGGCATGCTGGCCAATTAAATACCTAACACCGTTTGAGTGCCGTTTGCCCTTGATTCGGAGCCATCTCGATGACCTCTTCCGCTGTTGATCGCAACCTCGCTGCGTTGCTCCCCACTTTCGACCTGTTCGACTCCGAACACGAGAACTGGAAGTACGACGCTTTCGCCTACGCCCGCGAGCACTGCCCGGTAGTCCGCACCGAGACCGAACTCACCGGTCCAATGTGGATGGTCACGCGGTACGCCGATGTTCGCAAAGTTCTCGAGGATCCGGAAACGTTCTCATCGCAGGGAGGTTCACCCGCACCCACCCCGATCGGTCTGGGCCCGCTGGACTCGGATCCTCCGCTGCACACTGGATTTCGCAAGCTGCTCAACCCGTACTTGTCGCGCAAGTACTCGCTGACGTTCGAGGGCGAGATGCGCAGTATTGCCCGCGAGCTCGTCGACGGGTTCGTCGACAAGGGGACGGTTGAACTCCTCGGTGAGTTCGCCGGACCATTCGTGTCCCGGGTGCTGGCGTCCGTGGTCTTCAAGGAGACTGACATGGCAAAGATGGAGCGGGCCAACGAGGTCGTCTTCGCTGTCACCGAAGACGGCACCGAAGAAGCCTTCATGAACCTCGGAATGCTCGCCGCTGAATATCTGGCTGCGGCCACCGAGAATCCGCCGGAGGAAGAAGGCATCCTGCGCTCCCTCGTCACCGGCACTGTTGACGGCAAGCCGCTGGACCCGCAGCAAGCGCTCGGCGCCATCTGCGTGCTGTTCCTCGGCGGGCTGGACACCACTCGTTCGGCGATCGGCACCATCGCCATGAACATGGCCCTGCAGCCTGAACTTGAAGCCCGCGTGCGAGATCCGCGGTGGGTGCGCAACGACATGGACGAGTTCATCCGGCACGCATCCCCGGTGGCCACATTCGGCCGTACGGTCACCCGCGACACTGAAGTCGGCGGCTGCCCGATGCACAAGGGGGACCGGGTCTTGGTGCGTTTCGACTCGGCCAACCGCGACGAAGAGAAGTTTCCCAACGCCGACCAGCTGCAGTTCGAGCCACCGCGCGGCGGCAACGCAGGCTTTGGTCTTGGCATCCACCGCTGCGTAGGCATGCACTTGGCGAGAGTCGAGATCACGATCGCATTCGAAGAGCTGCTGGCCCGTATCACCAACCTGAAATTCGACGGAGATCCGGCCGACC
>NZ_JBKQQD010000325.1:0-7712 GCF_052144515.1 Mycobacterium sp.
CGGTCGAAGACCCACCGGCGGTTGGGAGCAAAGTCCCAGGAATTGGCACATGATCGCTGGATCGTATCGGAGCTTTCCGCTGAGGAGAACCCGCTCGAACTTCAGCCTCACCGCAAGTGGCTCGACCAAAGACGTGGTCCCGTGTGCAGAAGCCGGTGCGTCTGATCCGGGACCGGCTCCTCATCGCTCTCGAAATAGGCTCAGGAGTCGCCTATGGCCGCTGCGACATGCGATTTCTCCCCCACAAGTCACTTGGTTATTTATTCTACCACAGACCTTACTCCGACGTGTAGTGGGTGCTTCCTCGTCGGCATCGATCGAGCCGAGCAAGCCAGTCCAGTTCCGCCTGTGGGGCCAATTCCAGGTACTGCACCTAACTGGGGTCACTCCTCGGAACGGGAAAAATTGCACGCTAAGGGGTGCCGGTTCGGGAGTGTGGGGCAGGATGGCAAAGCGTCAGGTGACGCTTTGCCAAAGACGGGCGATCCGGCCCCAATCCTGCTACTCAGGAATGGGAGGGGTCGGCTGGCGGCCTCGACTAACCGGCGAAGGCCGTTGGGGGTCGGGGATGAGGACTCCGACCCTTCGGGTGGTGGGGTGACCAGGAACGAAGGTCGGTGGGTTGTCGGACCACGAGGCACCCGGGTGGCACCTCGATCGAGCCTACGGCCGGCCGGGCCATCGGGCCGAGGCCGAGAGGCGCAACGTCCCGCGCCCGCAGACGGGAGCCGCTCCCGCTGTAGCGGTTGGAACATTTTTCCCGGTGCTCCGGCATCGCACCGCCCGCGGTGTGTTATACTGAAGACGGGAGCCGCCGCCGTAGCGGTTGGAACATTTTTCCCGGCGCTCCGGCATCGCACCGCCCGCGGCGTGTTATTCTGACACGACCGAGAGTTACATCTTTGGGTCGCCTCTCACCATCTTAGAGTCTCGTCAGAATAACCTCCACTTTTTGCGCATCTCAAGCTGGATGGAATAGTTCCAGTCGCCGTGGAATTCATCCGGTGTCATGTTCACCGTAGCCAGTTGCTCGTCGGTCACCTTGATCCCGGTCGGATAGCTGCCTCGGTCGAGTTCCGCTCTTGACGGACAGACCTTGTGAGGACGTCAAGGAGTACTACTTCTACCTGGATAGTACGCCGACGTACTTGTACATGAAGTACCTGTACAAGTACCCTCGGTGTCCCTTCCCGTACGCCGACCTTGTCGAGACCAACCGGGGCCGGGGCAAGGGGTCTGGCAACGATTCGCGACAGAATTGTGAAGGGCGGAAAACGTCGAATCGAGCCGGAGTCGCCAACGCCACTTTCCACTGACGGTGGGACATTATCTCAATCCTGTCAACGATACACTGACGCTCGTGCGCCAACATCTTCATTGAGGTTCCAGATGCCAGCTTTGACAGCGGACGCCGAGCGCGTGGTGGCTTGGTTGAGGACGGTTCGGTTCTGTGAAGGCTTGGATTCCGAACAACTTGCAGCCATCGCCAGCGAAACTCTCATGCGACCGTTCGCGGCAGGTGAGACGCTGGCTTCGGCCGGTGACGAGGTTACCGAGTTTTGGATCCTGGTCGAAGGCGAACTCGACTCCTTTTTGACAGATCCTCGCGGACGGGAAAAGTGGCTCGGTACGATACGACAAGGCGAAACGGTGGGCGAGATCGCCATCCTGGAGAAAGCGCCGACTCGTCCCGTTCGCTATACTGCGCGGACCCATGGCACGCTGCTGGTCGCGCCGGCAGCGTTATTGCACGAGTGGGTCAAGACCTATCCCCAGATGATGCAGAACCTGTTTCACACGCTGAGCGAGCGCTTCAAGGTAGTGGCCGGTGTGGCGTCGCGAAGCCTGCCGTCGCCGCGGCTGGGAATCGTCGCCACGTCGCCGCGCGGCTGCTTGCTGGCTGGACGCCTGGCAGCGCGCTTGCTCGCGGCAGGCGAACGATTGCGAGCTTGGGCCGGCCAGCCATCGGACTTGACGTCGACGGGGAGTTGGCCCGACGCCTTGCCTATTCAAGAACTCGCGGCAAGCGATACTCCGCTGTTGCAGTCACCTGCGCCTGAGGTCGATCGGCAAATCGTGATCTGGTCGCCCCGCTCCAACGGTCGGACGGAATTCAGGCAACTACTGGGATGCGACGAGGTGCTGTGGCTGCTCGAACCGCGCGACGCGGCGAATTTGAGCCAGGACCTTGTTTCGTTGAATTCGCTGCAGGGAGAACTGGCACAAAAAGTGCGCATCGTTTGGTTGCTCGATGCCGACACGCCGGTGGCGCCGCTGCTGAGTGGCTGGGAGTTCAAGAAGGCCGATGTCAAAGTCGCGGTCGAATCAACGGGGGGCGCCTTAACACGAAAGGAACGCCAGGGACTTGACCGCCTCGTTAGAGCGTTGCGCGGCATTTCGGTGGGCCTCGCATTGGCTGGCGGCGGCGCGAAAGGCATGGCCCACCTCGGCGTGTTGCACGCGTTGGAAGAGGCAGGACTGTCATTCGACATAATGTCGGGCACCAGCGCCGGTGCAATGGCGGGCATTCTTTACGCCTCGGGCATGTCTCCAGAACTAGCAATCAAGATCTTTCAGCACGACCTGACGCCCCCGCGGCTGTTTCGCAACTTGCCTAAGTGGCCCAACTGGTACCTTGTTTCGCAGTACCGTCGCCGCGCCTGGGATGGCATGCTGCGGAAATATCTGCACGATTGGCGACTGGAGCAACTGTCGATTCCGTTTAATGCCGTTACGGTCGATTTGGTGCAAGTGCGCACCGTAGTGCGCCGGCAAGGGGACGCGGTCCACGCGATCCTCGAAAGCATCAACTTACCGATTGTTTCCAAACCGATTCTGCGCGATGGCATGGCCCTCGTTGATGGGGGTGTGCTCAACAATCTGCCGGCCGACGTGCTTGCCGAAAGCGGCGTCGACTTCGTCGTGGGCGTTGATGTTTCCAGCCGGGTGCGCAATGAGTTCGCTGGCAATCGCCCCGACATGCCTACTGCAAGAATGAGAAACGCCAGCGCTCTCGACACGCTGTTTCGCATCTTCGAGTCACAGGCGCACAACATCGGTAAACTTCGCAATCGAGCGGTCGATTTCTGGATCAAGCCGGACATTTCGGGTTTCGGTCTGGCCGAGTTTCACCGCACAGTCGAGATTGCGGCCGTTGGGGAGGCCGCAGCGCACGACAGAATTGCGGAACTCAAGCAGCGGCTGGTCGAGTTGGAAGACCGATTGCTTGAACAGCCCAGGTCGCGCGGATAATTGCGTTCTACCCGCGCCGGCGCTGTTTAATCGCACCACTTCGAAAAGTGTATGATCTCATGATTTCACTCGCGGCGCTGTTCATCGGGCTCGTCGTCGTCCCGACCACGATCTGGATCGCACTGGCGGTTCATTACCACGTGCGTCGGCCGTGGCTGCGCTGGTTCGTGTCGTGCGTCCCGTTGACCATTGTGGGCGCGAGCCTGGGAGTGCTGCCGCTCATCCCCTGGGCGCTCACCATCTGGTTGGGGTTGCTGGTGATCACGATCACGTGGTGGTTTTCGCTGCGCCCAAGATCGGACGGTGATTGGGCCGTGGGGATGGAAGTGCTGCCCCGCGCCGAGATCGCGGGCGACATGCTGCACGTGCGGCACTTTCGCAACTTTAGCTACTCGGCGTCGGGCGAACCGGTCCCGCGCTACGAGGAACGAACGTACGACCTGGTGAAGCTGTTGTCGGTTGATTATTTCTTGGCGCACTGGTCGGGACCGGTGATGGCGCACACGCTGGTGAGCTTCGGGTTCGACGACGGGCAATTCCTGTGTGTATCGGTCGAAGCGCGCCGCCAGCGCTGGCAATCGTATTCGCCGCTGTGGGGTTTGTTTCGATCGTATGAATTAATGTTTGTTTTGGGGGACGAGCGCGACATCGTGCGACTGCGGACGAATATCCGTAATGAGCAAGTGTACATGTATCGTCTGCGTTTGCCTCCGCAAAATTTGCGACGACTGCTTCTCGACTACGTCAGGCGGATCGAGATACTGGCCGTCCAACCCGATTGGTACAACTCAGTCACTAGTAACTGCACAACAAATCTGTTTTACCACCGCCGCGCGAACGTGCCGTGGTGGCTGAAGCCCAACATCTTCTTGAATGGGTTGTCAGCCCGCGCGATGTATCGACTCGGCTTTTTGGACAACAGTTTGCCGTACCGAGAATTGCAAGCACGCTGCGCCATTCGCGAGCGGGCCCTGGCCGCCGCCGACGCCGCAGATTTCTCTCAGCAAATTCGCGCGCAGATTGTGATGCCGTAGCCCTAATTGGACTGTCACCGATTCAACGATCTTTCACCTGATCAGCTGGTGTCTGGAGGCCTGGCGAGTGGGAGAAGCATCGCCCACTTCGGCAGCTTCACCTACCCCTCAGCCAAGAGGCTCCCCAACCTTAGCGTGCAATTCTTCCCGTTCCGAGGAGAGCCCCCTAACTGCGGACTGTCTTGGCCATCGCCCTGGTTCCGGACCTCGGCGATTGCGAGACTCTGGAAGATCTCGTTACCGGAACTACAGGGCGGCTCGATACGCATCGTCGGGTGACCGTTTTGCGGCTTAAGTCGATGGAAGGTCAAGCGGCCGGACTGGGAAGCCGCTTGAGCGCGAAGCCGACCATGAGCCACGACACCCCGCGGAAGATCATGCTGATGCCGACGAGCACGCCGATGATCGTCAGTCCCGACATCGGAAGCTCACGCCAGATCATGACGCCGAGCACGATGTCGATCGCGCCGCTCAGCAGGAGCCAGCCCCAGCCGCCGAACCGGTGAGCGATGGCCGCGACGGCCTTGAAGATGCCGCCCACGAAGAGAAAACTCGCCAGCAGGATCGTCAGCGTGATTCCTCCCTGGATCGGGTTGCCCAGCAGCATCAGGCCGAGAACGACGCCCAGGATACCCGAAAGCAGGGCGAGGAAGAACCCGCTCCACTCCCGGCACCAGAACGCGCCGACGACCTCCATGCCGCCTCCGACGAGAATCAAGACGCCGAGCGTGGTCACGGTCGCGAGGGTGGCAATCACCGGGGAGCCGAGGAGGATGGTCCCGAGCACGATCAGGGCGATCCCCAGCACCACCAGCCAGATCCATTTGCCTCGGATCGCCTGGAGCTCATGACGGATCACCTTGCGTAACGGAGTTTCGGGGAGGCCGGTGCTGCTCATTGTCGTTCTCCTGATGACTCGAAGGTAAGTGGCGTCGCCACAACGAGTCTAACACCTCGGATGTTGGGAATCCCGTGGCGGCACTTCCTGATCTAATCCGGCCGGTGCCCCGCTCAGATCCAAATGAGGCCGCTTTCAGTGGGTGAAGAGTAACCCTTGATCCTCGGGTCCCGTCCCGATGACGCGAAAGCTCCACTTGTCGTCGGCTTGCCACGAGACACGGCCGACCAGTGCCCCTGCGTCTCCCTCCTGAGCCAGCGTGAGCAGGTTGTTGGTGAGTGACCATTTCCCGGCGAGCTGCCTGGGCTTGCCCTTGGAAGTGACCTTCCAGGTGAAGGTCTCATCGTCCCCGATGCGCAGGTCGATCGTCGTATCGCCGGCCGGGTGAGCGGTCCAGTTTCCGGCCAGATTCCCTTGCTTGGCGGGTGCGGCAGCCGGTTCCGGTGCAGTTGATGGCGCCGGGGTGCCGGTTGGCTCTGATGGCGGCGAGAACTGCTTGACGAGCTGAGCCGAGAGCGTGTCCTGGGGAGCCAGGGCCACAACCTGCTTGAGCTGGCTCACGGCCACTTCGGTGTGGCCCTGAGTCAGGTAGTGATAAGCCAGGACGAAACGGCCGGCCGTGGACGTCGGATTCGCGGAGACGAACGCCTCCAGCTTGCGGAGCTGGCTTGTGTAGACCTCGATGTTCGGGTAGAGACCGGCCATGGTCGTCCAGTCCCAGCCAGGTCCGACCGAGAGCACGGCGTAAAGTGGCCCCGCGGCGAGGTCGTACTTGCCGACCGCGAAGAGGACCAGTGCCCGGAACTCGTGGAGGGTCGCGTCGTTGGGAAGGACCTTCAGTGCCTCATCGGTGAGTTTGAGTGCGCCGGCATAGTCCCCGGTGCCAAAAGCCGCTCGCGCCGAGTCGAACCTTGCGACGGCGGGGCTGGCGACCTCCTCGGGCGGCGGGGCGGACTGCGTGTCAATGGGTTGACTGTAGTCATACGTGTAGGCGGGCACGGTCACCGTCTGTAGTTCACCGCCAGCGACGGTCTGCTCAATCACGATCGGCTGGGCCACAGCCGTTTCGGCGTAGTAGGGGTTCGCATAGCTGGCATAGCCCCAGTTGTAGAACGACGAGCCGAGGGCCCAGGCCGTCACCCCGGTCGCGGCTCCCAACGCAAAGGAACCCCATCCCCAGTAGTTGTTATCGTGGTAGCCGTGCCAGTAACCGTTGGCCCATCCCCGGTGGTAGCCCCAGTATGCACCGCGCCAGCCGTTGTATGCGGGCGGGCGAGCCCCGTAACCGGGGTCAACAGGTCGATTGACGAAGTCACCGCCGCCAGGGCGGTTGTCGATGCCCGGGCGATTGCCGATGCCTGGCCGGTTGTCGATGCCCGGGCGATTGCCGATGCCTGGCCGGTTATCGATGCCGGGGCGATTGCCTATGCCCGGCCGGTTATCGATGCCAGGGCGATTTCCGATGCCCGGGCGATTTCCGATGCCCGGCCGGTTATCGATGCCGGGTCGGTTGCCAACGCCCGGCCGGTTATCGATGCCAGGGCGATCACCGAGACCAGGCCGGGAGGGAAGTGTCGAGGGGCGGTTGCCGCCGGCGCCTACTCCCGGTCGACCGACACCACCCGAAGGCCGGCTGGGAAGTGTCGAAGGGCGCCCGCCCGCTCCACCAGCCAAAGCGGGCCGCTGAGCCGGTCTGGGGCTGCTTACCGCTGGGCTATGAGAGAAGCCACCTCCTCCACCGTCGCCACGGAAACCACCGCCGCCTCCACCGCCGCCACGGAAACCACCGCCTCCACCGCCGCCACGGAAGCCGCCTCCCCCACCGCCACGACCGCCTCCCCCACGCCCTCCACGTTGGGCGAAGGCTGGCGGAATGCCCAGGGTCAGCACCAAGATGATCATCAGGAGTCCTCTACCAGCTCGGGGTCCCATCGCTCTTCTCCTGGACTATCTCACTGATGTCTCGGATGAACGAATAACGGCCGAATGTAGGCGTTCACTTGCCGGGGAGCGGAGCACGGCGGACCAGGTAGAACTGATCGGTGCCAGGCACGACTTCGCCGCCGACCGTTCGCTCCAGCGTCTCCCAGAGGATCCTGTCCTTGCCGAGCGCCTTGAACGCGTTCGTGGTTGAGACCGATTGTCCGTCCGAGCGGACTCCCGACGCCCTGGTGATCCAGCGGTCGCCGTCACGCGACAGCAACCCCTCGGCGAAGCCGCCCCGGTCATCGAAGACCCACGTGCGGAACTGCTTCCGCTGTGCGTCCCAGCCGATGCGCTGGGTGCCGCGCAGCGCGATGCTCCCCTCGACCTTGACGTCGAATTCACGGAGCAGGAAGTTGCCGTTATCCGACCACTTGCAGTTAGTCTTGACGATCCCGTCGTCGCTCTCGTTGACCCACTCGCCGAGCATCCATTCCAGTTGCAGGAGCTGCTCGTGCGGGGAGACCTCGTCGGGCTGTTCGTCGCGGATCCTGGCGTGGAGCCAGCGACCGCCCTGGCGGGCATAGATCACGCTGTACCGATTG
>NZ_JBKQQD010000326.1:0-2616 GCF_052144515.1 Mycobacterium sp.
CACCTTAAAAGGCCTGGTCACGGCTGGTTATAGCGTCGTGAGTCAGCTTCTCGAGGGTGTTCGTCGCGGCGTCGTCGCGGCGGGTGGCGGGCTGACGATGGCGAGGTCGGCGGGTTAGCTAACTAGTGGTGTGTCTCCAAAATAATAAGCTAGTTCTCCGGTAGACTTCGTGGGTGATGACGCCAGCGGCTGCTTTGGTCATGTTGGACGGTCAACGAGAAGCGTTGCAAGTCTTGTCGCGGTCGCAGACCGCGCCCCATCGGCAGGTTCAGCGGGCGAAGGCGCTGTTGCTGGCGGCCGATGGTGTGGCGAACACGAGGATCGCCGCGCAGGTAGCGGTTAAGCCGGCAACGGTTCGGGCGTGGCGGGCCCGGTTCACCGAGGAGGGCCTGGGGAAGGTGCGGGCCGGGCGTGGCCGGAAATCCACGATCCCGCAGTAGAAGATCGACGAGATCGTGTATCTGACAAGGCATTGCACGCCAGACGGCCAGACCCACTGGTCGTGCCGGACGATGGCCGCCAAGGCTGGGGCGCCAGGATCGGCGGTGCCGCCGCGGTTACCGCATAGCCGAGTGCAGCCAGCACGGTACCGAAGGTGCCGGCTTGCGGCCCCCACCCCCGCGCGCGGGCGAGCATTTGAATGAGCCCGCTGGCGCCGTTGACGATCAGCGCGGCTGTCCCCGCAGCCATAGGGGCCGCGAGCCCGGTGTGTACCCGGGTAGGGATCGTGACGAACGCAAGTGTCGCCGAGGCGAACACCCACGGTGCCAGCGGCATGGCCCAACTCAACGCCCGCGCGGTTCCCTGGCTCGCCGGCATCGATTGCTCGGGGCCACGCGCTGTTACCGGCGTGGTCACGGCTGCGCGCTGCGCCGCCATGACGGTGACAACCGTCGCCACAACAACAATGGCGGCGGCGATCCCGAATGACACCGAAATGCCGGGCTGTCCAGCCGAGGCGATCACCCCCGAGACGAATGGGCCGATGGCGAAGCCGGCGGTTAACGCGGCTTCCGCGATGGCGGAACCGGCGGGACCTTTCAGATCCGAGGCCCATGCGGTGCAAGAGCTGATCGCAAGACCCACACCGACCCCGACGATCAAGCGCCCAACCAGCAACACGTCGGAATGCTGCGAGAGCATCATCGCCACCGTTCCCGACAGAGCAGTCGCCGATCCCGCCCACGCCACCGACTGGCGCCCGAACGCATCCGATGCAAGCCCGCCGATGAGCAGACCGGGCAGCAGTCCCACCGCGTAGATCCCGAACATTGCATCTAGCGCGGCCGCGCCGAGGTATTGGCGATCGCTGATCGCGGGGATCAGCGCGGCGAAATGGTTGGCGGCCCATCCCGTTGCGAGCAGCACAGCCAGCACGCCGGTGAACAGGGTCTGGATCGCGCCAGAACCGTCACGCCGATGCATTGTGACCTGCGACCGCGGCCAGCGTGTCAGGTCAGGTGTCACATTCGACAAATTCACCGACTTCCTCCCCGGGGTCTCTGCGCGCGGCCGACCGACGGATGTTCGTAGCGGTGAGGCGAACTCTCATGCCCCACATTGCCGACCGGTGAAACGACGACACCGACTAGGGAGTTATTCCCAATGGCTTTAAACCGCAGCTTCCCTGGGGTGACACAGCTAACTGAGTGAAGGTCGGCCGCTGGATCGTGCAGGTACCCCGGACCTCGAGGGGTCGCATGGAGAGGGGTCAGCTCCGCGCAGCGTCAGGATGCTTGCCAAAGGCCTGACCCTTATGCCTTTGTGCCGCGCCGGCATGTCCCCCACGGCCCCTCCGTCATAATCGGCCAATGGCAGCACTCGCCGCAGCGGCGAACCAACAGTGACCGTGACGGTGACGGTGCTGGTAGCGGCTGCCGTCGCCGAACTCGCCGGCATCATCGCGCTCGGAGTTCTGCTCATTGTGTCGCGACGGCAGCTGAAGGGAGCACGAGCCGAACTCCGGCGCAGCCGCGAACGTAAGACCGGCCGGCGCCGGCGGCGCCCCGGGGTCGCGCCTTTTGCGAAGACAGGGTAGGGTTCTGCGGTGAGGTTTAGGACTGCATGGAAGACGGCCGATTGGCTGATGACCAAAGGTATCGGCGCCACAGTCCGAAACTCAGTCGAAGACCTCGCAGGCTGGGCGCAGGTGGAACGCCCCGATCTGGCCAGACTCACCGCCGACGGCGATGTCGTGATCGCCTTCTCCGACATCGAGGATTCCACCGCCCACAACGAGGCCCTGGGCGACCGGGGATGGGTCAAGGTCTTGGAGCGGCACAACAGGCTCATCCAACAGCTTGTCGAGGACCACAACGGTCACGTGGTCAACAGTCAAGGCGACGGATTCATGATCGCCTTCGCCGATGCCGGCCAAGCCGTGCTGTGCGGTATCGACGTGCAACGGGCCCTGCTTGAGAACGCTGATCGCTGGGAGGGCATCCGCGTCCGGATCGGCATCCACGTGGGGCCGTCGGTCAGACGCGGCGACGACCTTTTCGGGCGCAACGTCGCGATGGCCGCTCGGATTGCAGGACAAGCCAACGGTGGTGAGATCCTCGTCAGCGAATCGGTGCGCGACGCGGTCGACGGCCTGCCCGATATCGAGCTGCGTTC
>NZ_JBKQQD010000327.1:0-12504 GCF_052144515.1 Mycobacterium sp.
CGAGGAGGGTATCGACCGCGGTTTCGAACGGGCGGGTACTCCGTTGCACCTGGGCGAGTAGAAGTCCTCCCTGGAGCGTGGCGAGCAGAGTAGTGGCGAGGTCATCCGGGTCGATGCCGGGCGGGAGCTGCCCGGCGGCCTGGAGGGACCTGAGTCCTTCGCTGATTTCCGTTGTCCACCGTTCGAACCCGGCGGCCATCAGGGCCCGGGCCTCCGGGTCGCTCTCGGCGAGCTGGCCGCCGAGGGAACCGAGGGGGCAGCCGCCCTTTGCCTGGACGCGCTCCGCCGCATAGATCACCATGTCCCGCCAGGCTTGGACCCCTTCCACGCTGCCGAGATCCGCGTGCCGCTGGTTGCTGACGGCGGCGTCGGCCTGGTAGTCGATGACCGCCTGCACGAGATCGTTCTTGTCGGGGAAGTAGTGGTACATCTGCGAGCCGCTGACTTCCGCCGCCGCCTTGACGTCGTCCAGGGTGGTGCCCGCCACCCCGCGCTCGTGGATCAGGGCGGCGGCCTCCTCCACTATCCGCGCCCGGGTGCGCTCGCCCTTGGGGGTGAGCCTCGGCCGGCCACTCGTCTCGTTGACCATTCACCCATTCTAACAACATTTTGAGTTTGACAACCCAGCCCGGACCGTCACATTTTGAGTTTGACAACCCACTTCGAGGCTGACAGAGTGGGTTGCACGACTCACTCCTACTGCACATCTTTCGAGGAGAGACCATGAGCAAGTTCGATGCTCAATTCGCCGGTCGGCTGGACGGGCAGACCGTGCTAGTCACCGGCGCCAACGGCAGTATCGGCCATGAGACAGCCCAAGGCATCGGGAACAGCGGGGCGACTGTGCTGGTGCACGCCCGCGGTGCCGACCACGCCCGGCGCGCTGTCGACCTGCTGGTCGCCAACGGCAACGGCAAAGGCCAGTACCTGGCCGTAGCCGGAGACCTCGGATCTTTGGCCGGTGTTCGGGCACTGGCCGGCGCTGTGCACGAGGCCGCGCCGAAGGGACTCAACGGACTGGTAAACAACGCGGGTGCCGCGTTCTCCAGCAGGGCACTGTCACCCGACGGGTACGAGCGGACCATCGCCATCAATCACGTCGCGCTGGCGGCACTGACCGACGGGCTGCTCGACCTGCTCCGGAAGGGCGCTGATGATTTCGCCGTGCCCTCGCGGGTGGTCAACATGACCGCCCTGATCGAGTCGCGGGGCAAGCCGGTCACCGACTGGAGCTACCCGGGTAAGTACAAGCAGATCCAGGCCTACGCCGATGCCAAGCTGCTGGCCCTGATGTACACCTACGCCCAGGCTCGCCGCCATGAGGGCGAGGGCCTGACGTTCAACGCAGTCAGCCCGGGCGCGGTCAAGACCACTCTCGGCAGCAAGGCCGGCGGCCCGTTCAAAACGATTGAGGCGTTGACCAATCCGTTCGTCGGGCCTCCGGAGAAGGGGTCACGCGGCTGTGTGCGGCTGATGGCCGATCCGGAGCTCGCGTCCGCGACCGGGGGCTACTACAGCTCCGCGAAGTTGAAGAAGTCCTCGAAGAAGTCCCAGGACGTCGAAGGCCAGGACCGCATCTACGCCCAGACCGAACGGGAATTGCGCGCCCACCCCTGAGCCGGCGGTCACCTGCCGATGAGACCCGCCGGCAAAGAGCTCACGCAAGCGGTGCGGGCAGTACGTGATCCTCGCGCCTGGGGTCGGTGGGGCGTTCCCGGGCTCGTCGCCAAGCGCGCCGACGCCATCGCCGGAGCTGCCGCTCACATCCAGGGCCCAGTTCGTGACGGGGCGGCACTCGTCCCGCCCGCATCACCGATAGGAGTTGCGTCGTGGCAGACTTTCCCGCCCCAGCCGAGGGCATCGTGCTCACCCATTTCCTCGTCTCCGACGATGTCGGCCGCTCGCGGGCCTTCTACACCGAGGTGCTCGGTGGCGAGGCGCTGATGGATGGCGAGCCGACGATCGTGGCGCTGGCCAACAGCTGGATCATCATCAACACCGGCGGCGGCCCGACGGACGACAAACCCTCGATCACGCTCGAGGCCCCGCACGATCTGGACCGGGTCGGCGCGTTCCTGAATATCCGTGTTGCCGACATCGCCGCCGTGTACGCCGACTGGTCGGCCAAGGGCGCGCAGTTCCTCACCGAACCGATCGATCGTGGGCCGGAGATCCGCTGCTACCTGCGTGACCCCGACGGTCACCTCATCGAGGTCGGGCAGAGCCGACGCTGAGTGCCATCCCCGCCATCACTCCTGACACTGGAGTTAGATATGCAGGACAAAGTGATTGCCGTCACTAGAGCCGACTGGCGGGCTGGACCGGTTCCTGGCCGGCGACCCCCGCGATGCCGGCTGCGAGCAGGCACTGGAGATCCTGGACGTCTACGTCGAGATGGTCCTCGATGACGCCCCCGGCTTGGCGGCCACCCGCTTCCCTGACGTCGCCGTGCATTTGGCGGCCTGCGGACCGTGCGACGAAGACTTTCAGGGTCTGCTCGCCGCGGCCGGAGCCACCCCGTGACCGGCGACTATCCGCCGGCGCTGCCGCCGGTGAACCATACGGCGCCGGTCCCTCGCCGGATCAGGGCGACACTGGCTGGGCAGACCGTTCTCGACACGATGTCGGCGCTGTATGTATGGGAGTGGTCGCACTACCCGCAGTACTACATCCCGCTAGCCGACATCGACCCCGCGGTGCTGGTCGATGAGCAGCAGAGCAGAAGCTCAGCCGCGGCACCGCCCGCCGCTACAGCCTGCAGGTCGGGGACGTGACCCGGCCCGCGGCGCTGCGGGTCTACGGCGACGACGCCGTAGTCGAGGGACTGGCCGGACGGGCGCGGTTCGAGTGGGATTCCCTGGACGCTTGGTTCGAGGAGGACGAGCAGGTCTTCGTCCACGCCCGCGACCCCTACACGCGCGTCGACGCGCTGCGGTCCACCCGCAGCGTCCGTGTCGAGCTCGAAGGCGTCGTGCTGGCCGAATCGAGCTCGCCGGTGATGGTGTTCGAGACCGGGCTGCCGACCCGCTACTACCTCAACCGCACTGAAGTCGACTTCACCCACCTCGCCCCGGCCAGCACGTTGACCGCCTGTCCCTGTAAGGGCACCACCAGCGGCTACTGGACCGCGCACCTCGGTGACACGAGCTACTCCGACATCGCCTGGACCTACGACTTCCCGACCCGCCAACTGCTGCCGATCGCCGGGCTGATCGCGTTCTACAACGAGAAAGTCGACACCTTCCTCGACGGTCGTCTCCTTGACCGGCCTGTCAGCCTGCCGTCCCGATAGCTGGCACCGATGATGGCTTCAATGTGAGTCTTGTACGGGACTTGCCGGCATTGAAGCGGACGTCCCGATCGGGACGCAATACCTTGCCGTCTCTGGCGGCGGCGTTCTCTTTGATCAGGGCGGTGGTGCCTGCGAGGTCAGTGGTGCCCATAAGGTCGCTCTCCTGGATTTTTGAAATGTTTACGCGGATGTCTTTAGGTGACAAAGCGGTGGATGGCCCCGCTGGCGTGGTCCTGAAACGATGGGTTGGCCAGGTCGGGGAAGATGTCTGCTTGGCATCCGGGATTGATCTTGGGCTGACCCGCTCCGCGGGGTTATTCGTGCACCACAAGCACGGACAACGGTGCATGTGCGAGCACGTCAGTCGCGACGCTCCCGAGCAGGTGCCCTACGAGCCCGCTCCGACGGCGACCGCCGATCACAATCAGGCTCGCGTTCTCTTCCGCGGCGGCCTCGACGATCCCCTTCCAGGTCGGCGCGGCCTCCATCTCCTTCGGTCGTGACGCGAACCCCGCCTTCTTCGCCAGGGATGCCCCGTAGGCGGCAGTCTCCTCTGCTGCCCTCCGTACCTCCGAGGCCTGGTCGGCGTCGAAGTGCCGTTCGTTGGCAGGGGTGAAACCAACATCGACCGGCTGCCACACGCAGAGGACCAGCGCGTCCATCCCGCGCGCCAGCACCAGTGCGGCACGGTCGATAGCGAGCCCGGCGAGCTCTGAACCGTCGTAAGCGAACAGCACCGGACCGATTAGTGGAACTTTTGCCTGAGTGGATGCCATATCAGTCAACGCTTTCCGGTATCAGGGTTGCAGCATGTGCGTTCGAGCGAAGTTTCGCCAGCAGAGGCGGCGAGTACCACGCCGGCCCCGTCTGGGTGAGGAAGAGATCGAGGTCCGGGGTCTGCGCCCGGGCACCACTGAACGCGTAGATGCCGGCACCGATGGTGCCGCCCCCGAGAGCGAGCCCGAGTCCGATCCACAGAGCAACGCCGGTCCCCGCGTCGAGGCCGCCACTAGCCGTCGACGCGAAGTAGACGAAGATCGGCGCGATCATGAAGGCTGCGGTAGCCCTGAAGAGTTCGACGATGGCGGAGATGCGCTGGAGGTTGCCGGCGGGAAGGGAGAACCCGGCGACGAACAGTGCTGGTGTGACCGTGGCGCCGAGCCCGAGCCCCGTCAATCCCGAGCCGACGAGGGTCACTGCCTGGCTGGAGGGCACCTCTATGCGGAAGACCGCGATTCCGGCCGCGAGCAGGATCATGCCGGCGAACGGAAGGTAATTCAGGGCGCGTCTCCGGATCACCTGGCCGAGCACCACCGCCGAGACCACTGCTCCACCCACCTCCGGCAGATAGAGCAACCCGATGTGCAGGGGGCTGTAAAGCCCGACCAGGACGCCGTAGCTGAGCGCGGTCGCCGAGACCGACGCCGCAGCCGCAAACAGCGCCATCACGATGACGGCAACGGGCATCGAGCTGTTGAGCAGCGCACGGACGGTCAGCAGTGGCCGCTTGGCCCTGTACTGATAGATCACCAGGGCGATGATCGTGGCGAGCCCCCCAGCAGCGGCACGATTACGACGGGATTCGAGAAGGAGTGGCTCGTGAGCTGTGAGGCGCCGAAAAAGGCGGCCACGCAGCCAACGGCCGCGAGCCCGATCGCTAGCGGGTCTCGAGGCGCATCGGGATTGGCCGGCGGGCGTCGTCGAAGGTCAACATGGCCAGCACGAGCGCCGCGCCGGAGATGGCGGCGATGATCCAGAAAAGCGGGCGCCAGGCATTCGATTGCGCCTGCACTCCGCCGACAAACGGACCCAACGCCACGGCGCCGAAGATGCACATGTTCATGATCACGGCCGTGTCGCGCAGCTTGTTTGGCGGGTAGCCGATCATCAGCGGCGGCACCGCTGCAATCAGCAACAGGCTGGTGCAGAGTCCTTGGATCACATGGCCGACGATGAACATCTCCACGTTGACCGCAGATGCCGCCAGGACCGATCCAATGACGAGGAACACTGTGTAGATGACCATCATCCTGCGCTGGGGAAGGTGCTGGGCGAATTGCACTGCGAGCACCGTGCCCACCGCATAGGCGGCATTGCCCAGGCCCGAACTCAGGCTCATCGCCTGCAGGCTCGTGTGCAGCTGCTTTGCGATGATCGGCGTCAGCGGATCGAGCGCAGCGGACAGCGCCAGATACGGGATCAACGCGAACATGACCATGGCCGCCACGGCGGCGTAGCGGCCGGCGAGTGGGCCCCGGGGTATCAAGCGGCCTCCCTCTGGTGTCGGCGTGTCCCCGCGTCTGGTGGGTTGTACAGGAACGGGCGGCGCATCGGGCTCCTAGTGCGGTGACCACATACCTTCACCGGGTGCCCGCAGGGCACCGGCCAGGCGTGATCGCGTACGCCGACCCGGTGGACCTTAGTGGACAGCGCACTAGCCGTGTCGGAATGATCGAGTGATGAGGCTGTCGAAGCACCTGGCGACCGGTCCGGCGCCGGAACAGCCGTCGTCCCTCAACGTCGAAGCCGGCCGCATTGAACCGATCTCCCTCAGCTACCGCGACGACGTGTCCGGCCAGTCCTCTCGGAGCAGGGACGTCTACTTCACCGGCCGATCAAGAAGACGACCATCGAGGAAGGTGTCGACTTTCTCGTCGTAGAACGCGATCAGCCCGGCGATCGGCAGCAGCTGGCGGGTCGGGAAGTCGTAGACCCAGGCGATATCGGAGTAGCTCGTGTCACCGAACTGCACGGTCCAGTAGCCGCTGGTGGTGCCCTTATAGGGACAGGCGGTGACGCTGTCGGTCGGGACGAGGTGGGTGAAGTCGACTTCAGTGCGGTTGAGGTAGTAGCGGGTCGGCAGCCCGGTCTCGAACACCAGCACCGGGGAGCTGGATTCGGCCAAGATCACGCCGTCGAGTTCAATGCGGACGCTGCGGGGCGACCCCTACACCCGCGTCGACGCGGGTGTAGGGGTCGCCCCGCAGCGTCCGCATTGAACTCGACGGCGTGATCTTGGCCGAATCCAGCTCCCCGGTGCTGGTGTTCGAGACCGGGCTGCCGACCCGCTACTACCTCAACCGCACTGAAGTCGACTTCACCCACCTCGTCCCGACCGACAGCGTCACCGCCTGTCCCTATAAGGGCACCACCAGCGGCTACTGGACCGTGCAGTTCGGTGACACGAGCTACTCCGATATCGCCTGGGTCTACGACTTCCCGACCCGCCAGCTGCTGCCGATCGCCGGGCTGATCGCGTTCTACGACGAGAAAGTCGACACCTTCCTCGATGGTCGTCTTCTTGATCGGCCGGTGAAGTAGACGTCCCTGCTCCGAGAGGACTGGCCGGACACGTCGTCGCGGTAGCTGAGGGAGATCGGTTCAATGCGGCCGGCTTCGACGTTGAGGGACGACGGCTGTTCCGGCGCCGGACCGGTCGCCAGGTGCTTCGACAGCCTCATCACTCGATCATTCCGACACGGCTAGTGCGCTGTCCACTAAGGTCCACCGGGTCGGCGTACGCGATCACGCCTGGCCGGTGCCCTGCGGGCACCCGGTGAAGGTATGTGGTCACCGCACTAGGAGCCCGATGCGCCGCCCGTTCCTGTACAACCCACCAGACGCGGGGACACGCCGACACCAGAGGGAGGCCGCTTGATACCCCGGGGCCCACTCGCCGGCCGCTACGCCGCCGTGGCGGCCATGGTCATGTTCGCGTTGATCCCGTATCTGGCGCTGTCCGCTGCGCTCGATCCGCTGACGCCGATCATCGCAAAGCAGCTGCACACGAGCCTGCAGGCGATGAGCCTGAGTTCGGGCCTGGGCAATGCCGCCTATGCGGTGGGCACGGTGCTCGCAGTGCAATTCGCCCAGCACCTTCCCCAGCGCAGGATGATGGTCATCTACACAGTGTTCCTCGTCATTGGATCGGTCCTGGCGGCATCTGCGGTCAACGTGGAGATGTTCATCGTCGGCCATGTGATCCAAGGACTCTGCACCAGCCTGTTGCTGATTGCAGCGGTGCCGCCGCTGATGATCGGCTACCCGCCAAACAAGCTGCGCGACACGGCCGTGATCATGAACATGTGCATCTTCGGCGCCGTGGCGTTGGGTCCGTTTGTCGGCGGAGTGCAGGCGCAATCGAATGCCTGGCGCCCGCTTTTCTGGATCATCGCCGCCATCTCCGGCGCGGCGCTCGTGCTGGCCATGTTGACCTTCGACGACGCCCGCCGGCCAATCCCGATGCGCCTCGAGACCCGCTAGCGATCGGGCTCGCGGCCGTTGGCTGCGTGGCCGCCTTTTTCGGCGCCTCACAGCTCACGAGCCACTCCTTCTCGAATCCCGTCGTAATCGTGCCGCTGCTGGGGGGCTCGCCACGATCATCGCCCTGGTGATCTATCAGTACAGGGCCAAGCGGCCACTGCTGACCGTCCGTGCGCTGCTCAACAGCTCGATGCCCGTTGCCGTCATCGTGATGGCGCTGTTTGCGGCTGCGGCGTCGGTCTCGGCGACCGCGCTCAGCTACGGCGTCCTGGTCGGGCTTTACAGCCCCCTGCACATCGGGTTGCTCTATCTGCCGGAGGTGGGTGGAGCAGTGGTCTCGGCGGTGGTGCTCGGCCAGGTGATCCGGAGACGCGCCCTGAATTACCTTCCGTTCGCCGGCATGATCCTGCTCGCGGCCGGAATCGCGGTCTTCCGCATAGAGGTGCCCTCCAGCCAGGCAGTGACCCTCGTCGGCTCGGGATTGACGGGGCTCGGGCTCGGCGCCACGGTCACACCAGCACTGTTCGTCGCCGGGTTCTCCCTTCCCGCCGGCAACCTCCAGCGCATCTCCGCCATCGTCGAACTCTTCAGGGCTACCGCAGCCTTCATGATCGCGCCGATCTTCGTCTACTTCGCGTCGACGGCTAGTGGCGGCCTCGACGCGGGGACCGGCGTTGCTCTGTGGATCGGACTCGGGCTCGCTCTCGGGGGCGGCACCATCGGTGCCGGCATCTACGCGTTCAGTGGTGCCCGGGCGCAGACCCCGGACCTCGATCTCTTCCTCACCCAGACGGGGCCGGCGTGGTACTCGCCGCCTCTGCTGGCGAAACTTCGCTCGAACGCACATGCTGCAACCCTGATACCGGAAAGCGTTGACTGATATGGCATCCACTCAGGCAAAAGTTCCACTAATCGGTCCGGTGCTGTTCGCTTACGACGGTTCAGAGCTCGCCGGGCTCGCTATCGACCGTGCCGCACTGGTGCTGGCGCGCGGGATGGACGCGCTGGTCCTCTGCGTGTGGCAGCCGGTCGATGTTGGTTTCACCCCTGCCAACGAACGGCACTTCGACGCCGACCAGGCCTCGGAGGTACGGAGGGCAGCAGAGGAGACTGCCGCCTACGGGGCATCCCTGGCGAAGAAGGCGGGGTTCGCGTCACGACCGAAGGAGATGGAGGCCGCGCCGACCTGGAAGGGGATCGTCGAGGCCGCCGCGGAAGAGAACGCGAGCCTGATTGTGATCGGCGGTCGCCGTCGGAGCGGGCTCGTAGGGCACCTGCTCGGGAGCGTCGCGACTGACGTGCTCGCACATGCACCGTTGTCCGTGCTTGTGGTGCACGAATAACCCCGCGGAGCGGGTCAGCCCAAGATCAATCCCGGATGCCAAGCAGACATCTTCCCCGACCTGGCCAACCCATCGTTTCAGGACCACGCCAGCGGGGCCATCCACCGCTTTGTCACCTAAAGACATCCGCGTAAACATTTCAAAAATCCAGGAGAGCGACCTTATGGGCACCACTGACCTCGCAGGCACCACCGCCCTGATCAAAGAGAACGCCGCCGCCAGAGACGGCAAGGTATTGCGTCCCGATCGGGACGTCCGCTTCAATGCCGGCAAGTCCCGTACAAGACTCACATTGAAGCCATCATCGGTGCCAGCTATCGGGACGGCAGGCTGACAGGCCGGTCAAGGAGACGACCGTCGAGGAAGGTGTCGACTTTCTCGTTGTAGAACGCGATCAGCCCGGCGATCGGCAGCAGTTGGCGGGTCGGGAAGTCGTAGGTCCAGGCGATGTCGGAGTAGCTCGTGTCACCGAGGTGCGCGGTCCAGTAGCCGCTGGTGGTGCCCTTACAGGGACAGGCGGTCAACGTGCTGGCCGGGGCGAGGTGGGTGAAGTCGACTTCAGTGCGGTTGAGGTAGTAGCGGGTCGGCAGCCCGGTCTCGAACACCATCACCGGCGAGCTCGATTCGGCCAGCACGACGCCTTCGAGCTCGACACGGACGCTGCGGGTGGACCGCAGCGCGTCGACGCGCGTGTAGGGGTCGCGGGCGTGGACGAAGACCTGCTCGTCCTCCTCGAACCAAGCGTCCAGGGAATCCCACTCGAACCGCGCCCGTCCGGCCAGTCCCTCGACTACGGCGTCGTCGCCGTAGACCCGCAGCGCCGCGGGCCGGGTCACGTCCCCGACCTGCAGGCTGTAGCGGCGGGCGGTGCCGCGGCTGAGCTTCTGCTCTGCTGCTCATCGACCAGCACCGCGGGGTCGATGTCGGCTAGCGGGATGTAGTACTGCGGGTAGTGCGACCACTCCCATACATACAGCGCCGACATCGTGTCGAGAACGGTCTGCCCAGCCAGTGTCGCCCTGATCCGGCGAGGGACCGGCGCCGTATGGTTCACCGGCGGCAGCGCCGGCGGATAGTCGCCGGTCACGGGGTGGCTCCGGCCGCGGCGAGCAGACCCTGAAAGTCTTCGTCGCACGGTCCGCAGGCCGCCAAATGCACGGCGACGTCAGGGAAGCGGGTGGCCGCCAAGCCGGGGGCGTCATCGAGGACCATCTCGACGTAGACGTCCAGGATCTCCAGTGCCTGCTCGCAGCCGGCATCGCGGGGGTCGCCGGCCAGGAACCGGTCCAGCCCGCCAGTCGGCTCTAGTGACGGCAATCACTTTGTCCTGCATATCTAACTCCAGTGTCAGGAGTGATGGCGGGGATGGCACTCAGCGTCGGCTCTGCCCGACCTCGATGAGGTGACCGTCGGGGTCACGCAGGTAGCAGCGGATCTCCGGCCCACGATCGATCGGTTCGGTGAGGAACTGCGCGCCCTTGGCCGACCAGTCGGCGTACACGGCGGCGATGTCGGCAACACGGATATTCAGGAACGCGCCGACCCGGTCCAGATCGTGCGGGGCCTCGAGCGTGATCGAGGGTTTGTCGTCCGTCGGGCCGCCGCCGGTGTTGATGATGATCCAGCTGTTGGCCAGCGCCACGATCGTCGGCTCGCCATCCATCAGCGCCTCGCCACCGAGCACCTCGGTGTAGAAGGCCCGCGAGCGGCCGACATCGTCGGAGACGAGGAAATGGGTGAGCACGATGCCCTCGGCTGGGGCGGGAAAGTCTGCCACGACGCAACTCCTATCGGTGATGCGGGCGGGACGAGTGCCGCCCCGTCACGAACTGGGCCCTGGATGTGAGCGGCAGCTCCGGCGATGGCGTCGGCGCGCTTGGCGACGAGCCCGGGAACGCCCCACCGACCCCAGGCGCGAGGATCACGTACTGCCCGCACCGCTTGCGTGAGCTCTTTGCCGGCGGGTCTCATCGGCAGGTGACCGCCGGCTCAGGGGTGGGCGCGCAATTCCCGTTCGGTCTGGGCGTAGATGCGGTCCTGGCCTTCGACGTCCTGGGACTTCTTCGAGGACTTCTTCAACTTCGCGGAGCTGTAGTAGCCCCCGGTCGCGGACGCGAGCTCCGGATCGGCCATCAGCCGCACACAGCCGCGTGACCCCTTCTCCGGAGGCCCGACGAACGGATTGGTCAACGCCTCAATCGTTTTGAACGGGCCGCCGGCCTTGCTGCCGAGAGTGGTCTTGACCGCGCCCGGGCTGACTGCGTTGAACGTCAGGCCCTCGCCCTCATGGCGGCGAGCCTGGGCGTAGGTGTACATCAGGGCCAGCAGCTTGGCATCGGCGTAGGCCTGGATCTGCTTGTACTTACCCGGGTAGCTCCAGTCGGTGACCGGCTTGCCCCGCGACTCGATCAGGGCGGTCATGTTGACCACCCGCGAGGGCACGGCGAAATCATCAGCGCCCTTCCGGAGCAGGTCGAGCAGCCCGTCGGTCAGTGCCGCCAGCGCGACGTGATTGATGGCGATGGTCCGCTCGTACCCGTCGGGTGACAGTGCCCTGCTGGAGAACGCGGCACCCGCGTTGTTTACCAGTCCGTTGAGTCCCTTCGGCGCGGCCTCGTGCACAGCGCCGGCCAGTGCCCGAACACCGGCCAAAGATCCGAGGTCTCCGGCTACGGCCAGGTACTGGCCTTTGCCGTTGCCGTTGGCGACCAGCAGGTCGACAGCGCGCCGGGCGTGGTCGGCACCGCGGGCGTGCACCAGCACAGTCGCCCCGCTGTTCCCGATGCCTTGGGCTGTCTCATGGCCGATACTGCCGTTGGCGCCGGTGACTAGCACGGTCTGCCCGTCCAGCCGACCGGCGAATTGAGCATCGAACTTGCTCATGGTCTCTCCTCGAAAGATGTGCAGTAGGAGTGAGTCGTGCAACCCACTCTGTCAGCCTCGAAGTGGGTTGTCAAACTCAAAATGTGACGGTCCGGGCTGGGTTGTCAAACTCAAAATGTTGTTAGAATGGGTGAATGGTCAACGAGACGAGTGGCCGGCCGAGGCTCACCCCCAAGGGCGAGCGCACCCGGGCGCGGATAGTGGAGGAGGCCGCCGCCCTGATCCACGAGCGCGGGGTGGCGGGCACCACCCTGGACGACGTCAAGGCGGCGGCGGAAGTCAGCGGCTCGCAGATGTACCACTACTTCCCCGACAAGAACGATCTCGTGCAGGCGGTCATCGACTACCAGGCCGACGCCGCCGTCAGCAACCAGCGGCACGCGGATCTCGGCAGCGTGGAAGGGGTCCAAGCCTGGCGGGACATGGTGATCTATGCGGCGGAGCGCGTCCAGGCAAAGGGCGGCTGCCCCCTCGGTTCCCTCGGCGGCCAGCTCGCCGAGAGCGACCCGGAGGCCCGGGCCCTGATGGCCGCCGGGTTCGAACGGTGGACAACGGAAATCAGCGAAGGACTCAGGTCCCTCCAGGCCGCCGGGCAGCTCCCGCCCGGCATCGACCCGGATGACCTCGCCACTACTCTGCTCGCCACGCTCCAGGGAGGACTTCTACTCGCCCAGGTGCAACGGAGTACCCGCCCGTTCGAAACCGCGGTCGATACCCTCCTCG
>NZ_JBKQQD010000328.1:0-11104 GCF_052144515.1 Mycobacterium sp.
GACTGCGGCGTCACGGAATTCTCCGTCGCAGGTTTCCATCCGCTTCTTGGTGAGCGGGCCGGTGTCCTCGATGCGCTGGGTGCCGTCGCCGTTGGCCCAGGTGTGCAGCACGCCGCGCGGCCCGAACTTCTTGCGGAACTCGGGATCCTTCGGATAGTCCGGCAGCTCGGGTTCCTCTTCGGCGTTGAGGTGATACAGGTTGCCGAAGAACTCGTCGAAGCCGTGCATCGTGGGCAGGTGCTCGTCGCGGTCGCCGAGGTGGTTCTTGCCGAACTGGCCGGTTGCGTAGCCCTGCGCCTTGAGCGCCGTGGCGATCGTCGGGTCCTGCGCCTGCAGGCCCAGCGGCGCCCCGGGCAGGCCCACCTTGGTCAGGCCGGTGCGGTACGGATTCTGGCCGGTGATGAACGCCGCCCGTCCGGCGGTGCAGCTCTGCTCCGCGTAGTAGTCGGTGAACAGCACCCCTTCGGCGGCAACGCGGTCGATGTTGGGGGTCCGGTATCCCATCAGCCCGTTGCTGTAGCAACTGAGGTTGCTCTGCCCGATGTCGTCGCCCCAGATGATCAGGACATTCGGCTTATCGCTCACTGGTTGGCCTTTCGCTGGCGAAGTTCGATGCCTCGCACCTGGGCCAGCTGACACTGGCGTACCAGGCACCCCCACAGGGATCCTAGACCCCGTCTCCGCCACCGCCACGGGCTTTCGGCTCGTAGGTACGCACCCGCCTGCCCGGTCCGCCGACCCGCCAGGGATGCCAACGCCCTCGGCGTAAGCCACGCCATGGTTTGCCGAGCCGACGGTGAACCGATAAACCGCCTCTAAGGCGTCGTATAACGACGGCTCCCCTGGCGACCGCTTGATGAACACGCTGGCGCGGCAGATCAGGGCGTCCTCACTTTGCTCGAAGACAAATGCATTTCGGCTGGTCGACAGATGCGCGATATGGGTCAGTCGTGAGGAGGCAGCAGGTGGGTTTCGCCGGCGTCGAGTTGCATGTCGAAGACGGTGAGCAGCGCAGAAGTGCCGGCGTACATCCCGGCCAGTGCTGCCAGATCGATGAGAAGCCGTACGCCAAGGAGGATACGGCAGCGTTACGGGTTGTCGCACTGACTGTTCGCGCGGTGAATGCCTCGCGGATCAGCTCGACGACGGTGCCAAACGGCGCCTCGATGTCGGCGCTCGGCGCCCCGAGTTTGACTGCGTCGAACCGCTACGCCGTCGGCACCGCTGGCGCGTCTCCAGAGTCAGGGGTTGCACATGGCCATGGTCGGCGCGAATCATCGACACCCATGACCGGGGATGAAAACAGCGACGCGGCACCCGCCGAGCAGCGTGACAACACGCCGCGGTATTCCGTGCCTGACGCTGCGGCCGAGCTGCCCAAGCACAAGCGCCTACTCCGTAGTGCACGCGATGGGCAGATTCTGAGCGCCTTGATGCTCCCAGCAGTGCTGCTCTCGCCCCCGGCCGGATATGGGGTGATCACCACGACGGGGCGAAAGACTGGAAAGCGGCGCCGCAAGTGTGTCCGCGTCATTCGCCGCGGCGACCGCGCCTACCTGGTCCAGTTGGTACCTCCGCACGTCGCGGTGACGCGTCCTGGCGCTGTCAGCAGTTGGGTATGGAATATCAGGGCGAACCCGCATGTGCGGCTGCGGATCAAGGGCGGATCCTTTGCCGGAGTTGCCCATGACATCACCGATCCCCCCGAACTAGATGTAGCGCGTTCGGTGCTTTGCGAGAGTGTGTATCCGACCGATTACGCCGAGGCCAGCCTCCATCTTCGCGGACTCCCGACACGGGCGAAAATCAAAGGACTGCATCGGTATTGGTTCGACACCGGACATCCACTCGTGGTCGAACTCAGAAGCTAGGCGCCTGTGCATCCGGAAGGAAGGAAAGCCAAGGTCCAAACTTGACCCGCGCCAGACGCTGATTACGCTCCCGGACGAGATCCCGTGGCAGGTCCCGTGGCAGGTCCCGGACGTGGCGCCACCGGACAGTGTGGCGGAGGCCGTCCTGGCGGGCGCCGAGGCACAAGAGGGTAGCTACCTGGTGCTGATGAAGTGGTTTCCCGGCTGGATGAGCGCGCCGCACACCTATGTGACGGACCGCTTGTGCGTCGTCGTATCCGGGGTGTGGTGGTGTAACAGCGGCGCGGACTTCGACCCGGGCAACGCGGTCCCGGTTTACCCAGGTGGATTCGTGCGCCGGGTCGCAGGAACGCCACATTACGATGGAGCGCTGGCCGGGGCCCTCGAACCCGCGGTCATCGCGGTGACCGGAACTGGCCCGGTCAGACAGGCCTGGGTGGACCCGGCGCAGCCGCCGCTGCGGCGACTATAAGCAGATGTAACGCGGCATTCGACATTGAGAGCACACCATCTCTCAAAGCATCGAGTTAATAGACAAGTTTGCTCCACTGTTGCATTGCGCTGCGTGTTGTATTGAGCACCAACGCCTTTCGGCAAGGGGGTCTTTTCAGCTCATGGCTTGCCGTGATCGGGGCGGGGGACGGTCCGTAGGTCCAGGCGTGGGATCGCGTCAAAGTCTCACGGATAGTCTCCGTATCGCCGGCCATACGGCAGGACGCTTGGAATGGATTTGCAGTCGGCACCTCCACAGCCCCATCGGGGCCGCGTTCCCAACGCTTGCACTTGCGCGAGCGCCGACCGCAGACCGGGGTCGATCATTCCAGCCTGCACTAGGGCCCGATAAGCCGCCAACTCCGAGGGCACCGACACCACCCGACGCTTGGCCAGCTCGAACACCAGCCGCCGCGGCCCACTCGACGGCAGCTTCGTACTCTGGGGACATGATTCCGAGGAGGTCACCGTGACGATCCGGCCAAGGCCCGTCGCACCTGCTGCCGGGCAGGAGTCAGTCTGGGACTACCCTCGCCCGCCCCGCTTAGAGCCCTTTGCCGGCTCCGTGACCGTGGAGCTGGGCCGCAAGACCATCGCGTCGACCAACCGTGCATGGCGGGTGCTGGAGACCAGTCATCCCCCGACTTACTACCTGCCCCGCGAGGCCTTCGCGGAGGGGGTGCTACGCGAGACCTCAGGCTCGTCGTGGTGTGAATGGAAAGGCCAGGCGACGTATTACGACCTGTTGACCGACACACGGACCGCTCCAAAAGCTGCCTGGAGCTATCTGAATCCTTCCCCCGGCTTCGAGCCGATCGCTGCCGCGGTCGCCGTAATGGCCGCGCTCGTTGACCGCTGCACCGTGAACGGCGAGGAGGTTGTTCCGCAACCCGGCGGTTTCTACGGCGGCTGGATCACCAGCTGGATCGTTGGTCCATTCAAGGGAATCCGGGGCTCGATGGGCTGGTAGAAACGCGGCCAGCGGTCGGGCGCCTGGCCGGTCCGCTGGGCTGAGCAGCCGCTGCTATCCGCGTTGCTATCCACACCTTGACCGGCGTATGAGAAGAACGGCTTCGGATTTCTCCGAAAATGCCTCTAAACTCCGGTTCCCTGGTCGGGCTGACAGTGCGTGATTTCACGACATAGTTTGACAGCTGTCCCGCAACATAGTTGACACCTCTGCGAACCAGGGAGGTCAGCGCCGATCACGCCTGTGAGGTGCTTGTCCGGCTAGGCCGACGGAATGTTCAACCGGCGGGCGAGATCCGGCCCGCCAACCTCGCGGATGAAGTCCGGGTCGCCACACACCACGAGTTGATCGCGGGCACGGGACAGGCCAACGTAAAGGTGTTCGCGGGAGCGCTCGAACGCAGACTGCGCGTTGACGACGAGCACGACTGCGCGGCGTTCGAGCCCTTTGAAGCCGAGGACATGGCCGTAGAAGACCTGGTCGGCAGCCTAGAAGCTGTCCCAGTAGGCGGCGTTGCCGGCGGCCTGCCGTTCCTTCTGTTCGGGGTGGCGGGTGCCGGTGGTCGGGGTCGCCGTGCACCGCCAGCGCCAGCCGCGCGACCTCTTCTTCACCGACATCCACGCTTGCTCAAATTCCGCCCGCGGCCGGCCTGCCAAGGATTGCTTGGTGTAAAACGCCTGCTGGGCAGCGATTCCACCGCCATGCGGAACAGGCCGGGCAACACCCGCGCCCTGATCTCGTCGGGTGGGCGGTCATCTTTGATGAGCGCGAAGATGTCGACGCGCACGCGCGCCACGTGATGCAGAGGGTTCTCGACGAGCCGGCCGCCCAGCGCCGCTTTCCGATCATCGGTTGACGCCAGTCATCAGGTGCTCGATCCTGCGACTTGCGATCGCCTGGTCGTCTACACTCAACTTCTCCGAGGACCGATGAAACCCAAAAACCCTCTGCGCCATCCCTTCCGCGTACCACGCGTCGAAAAGCCGCGCGCGGAAGGCCGTTTCTACCTCCCGAACGGTCGCCGGCTTGGCTACGCCGAGTTCGGTGACCCCTCTGGCGTGGTGGTGCTGTGGTTCCACGGCACGCCTGGCGCCCGGCGCCAGTTCCCCGTGGTCGGCCGGCGCGCCGCTATGAAGCTCGGCCTGCGCGTCGTCGTGCTGGAGCGGCCGGGCTCGGGTCTGTCCGATCCTCACCCCTACGCCGCGGTGGCCGACTGGGCCACCGACATGGCAGCTGTGGCCGACGCGCTCGGCGCCAAGCGTTTGGGCGTCGTGGGCCTTTCCGGCGGCGGCCCCTACGCCCTGGCTTGCGGCGCGGTGCCCCCGCTGGCCGATCGCGTGGCCGCCGTGGCCGTGCTGGGCGGCGTAGTTCCGTCGGTCGGCCCCGAGGCCACCGCCGGCAGCGTCGCCGACCTTGCCCGCCGCGTCGCCCCGATGCTGTCGCAGCTGCGCCGGCCCTTGGCAGCGCTGAGTACCGGGCTGCTGGCGCCCCTCGTCCCCTTCTCGCATTACGCCTACCGGGCCTACTCCGGCATTTCGCCCGAGGGCGATAAACGGGTGTTCGCCGACCCCGAAATCGAGGGCATGTTCATCGATGACATCGTCCTTGCCATCAAGGGCCGCTGCCAGGCCGTGGTCGACGATGCCCGGCTGTTCGGGCGGGATTGGGGTTTCCGGTTGGCCGACGTGAACGTGCCGGTGCGGTGGTGGCACGGCGACGCCGACCCTCTCGTGCCCCTCGCCGCCGCCCAAGCGGCGGTTTCGCGCCTGCCCGACGCCGAGCTCATCCTGCGCCCAGGCGAGAGCCACCTCGGCGGTTTCGCCACGGCCGACGAGGTCCTCGAGTTCATCCGCCCATTGCTCTGAGCCGCAACGACTTTCGCGGTTTCTTGACCGAGGCTGCGAAACGATCGACTTCCAGCCGGACAACGGTATCCAGTTGCGCGGACCGGCACTGGAATCTGCTCGGCTGTGTTTGCGCCGGAGCGGCCTGCCGGCTGGGCGTCGGCGACCACCCTTCCCAAGCGGCAATCCCACGACCACGCCCACACCGGCAGGCGCCACCACGGGGAGTGGGGACTCGGGCCGACTGGCGACACCCCTCCCGCCGTGCCGCAAGGCGGCCTCAGGCTCGTTCCATCGCCACGCCAAACCGCTGCGCGACCCGGGTAATTGGCCTGACAGCCTCCCGGGGGCGTGGGTGAAGATCGACGCCTGATGTCAGGACCTTGTCCCCTTTCGACCGTGTGGTGAACGGCGCACGCTATTGAAAAGCCCCGCAGGCTCAAGAAATCGGCTCGGCGGCACTGGCTGCTCCATCGTCGCCTCGGCAAAGTGGGAGGGTCTCATGACCACAGAGGTATCGCTCGACACCACAGCGCTCGACAAGGCGCTTGATGACCTGCACGCTGGTGCGCCCACCTGGGTCGCTCTGCCCCTCAAAAACAAGGTGGCGCTGCTGGAGGCGTTGCCGCAGAAAATCCTCGATTTCGGCCCGCAGATGGTAGCTGCGGCCGACAGGGCGAAGGGCATTGCCTCGACCTCCAGTTGGGTCGCCGAAGACTGGGTGACCGGTGTGTGGGCCTTCACCCAGGGCGTCAACTCGCACGCCCTTGTGCTGAACCGGGTACTTGCCGGGCAAGAGCCGATCAAGGCCGACGCGGTGCACACCAGGCCCGACGGCCAGGTCGTCGTCGACGTCTTCCCAGTCACCGCATACGACCGGTTGCTGCTTAACGGCTACAAGGCGCAGGTCTGGATCGAGCCGGGCATCAGTGCTGAGCAAACTCGCCAGAACGCCGCCAGGATGTACCGCGGTGCCGGCTACAGCCACCCAGGAGTGTCACTGGTCCTCGGCGCAGGCAACGTGGGAACCATTACGACGCTCGACATCCTCGACCAGTTGTTCGCGCAGGGGAATGTCTGCGTCGTGAAGATGAACCCGGTCAACGACTACCTCGGCCCGTTCTACGAGAAGATCTTCAATGAGTTCGTCTCGGGTGGCTGGCTGCGCTTCGTGTACGGCGGCGCCGACGTCGGCGGCTACCTGGCACGCCATCCGAAGGTTGACTCCGTTCACATGACTGGTTCGGCAGCGACCTACGACGCGATCGTGTGGGGTAACGATGCCGAGGCCGCGACTCGTAAGGCCCACAACACGCCAATACTGGACAAGCCGATCTCGGCCGAACTGGGCGGCATCAGCCCGTTGATCGTCGTGCCGGGCGACTGGAGCGATTCCGACATCAGGTTCCAGGCCGAGCACATCGCATCGAGCAAGCTCAACAACGCCGGCCACAACTGCATTGCGACCCAGATTCTGGTCGTGTCGGAGGATTGGCCCCTCGCCGACAAGCTCATCGCCGAAGTTCGCAAGGTCATGCGCGAGGTTGAGCCCCGCTGCACGTACTACCCGCGCTCGGACGAGAAGACCGACAAGGCTTGCGATGCGATGAGCGGCACCGAGTTCCTCAGCAGCGACAAGAGCCGCGCCCTCATTCCTGATGTTGACCCGCAAAGCGGTGCCAGCATCTTGCGCGACGAGGTCTTCGCCGGCGCCCTGGGAATCGTGCGCCTTCCCGGCAAGAGGGCACCCGAGTTCATGCGCAATGCGGTGGAGTTCTGCAACGACGTTCTGCCCGGCACTCTCGGGGCGACCATCATCATCGACCCGAAGACGCGCAAGACAGATGCGGCGGCCTTCGACGAAGCGATTTCCCACCTACGCTATGGCGACATCGGCGTCAACGTGTGGTCGGCGATGAACTTCTTGCTCGGCTACACGCCCTGGGGTGCATTCCCCGGGCACACTCCGCAGGACATCGGCAGCGGCACCGGCGTGGTGCACAACGCTTTCTTGTTGCAGCACGTGCAGAAGACCATCGCCGAGATTCCGTTCCGTCCTTCACCGCGCGCGATCAGCAAGGGCGAGTTGACGATATCGCCGAAGCCGGTCTTCTTCGTCACGAACAAGACGGCCGAGACGACGATTCGGCGACTCGTCAAGTTCCTCGTCGACGGAAAACCCACGGCGCTGCCCGGAATCTTTGCCTCCGCTCTGCGTGGCTGACAACGAGAACACGTTCATGGCCATCCGCGTCGCCCACATCGGCACCGGGCCGCTTGAGTTATTTTCCGCAGCTTGACAATCCAGCTGAGGTCGTGCGGCTCATCTTGAAGCTAAACGATTTTGGCGTTAATAGCGTAGACGAGAGAGGGTAGATCCGAATGCCGGCACGAACAGCTGATGAAGTTCGTCGGGCCACCAGCTTCTGCAAATTGTTCCAACACACCGCCGCTTCCCACCCTGATCGCGTTGCTCTACGCACCGCCGGTGGGGATGTGTCGATAACCTGGGCCGAGTACGCTGCCCGGGTTCGCGATATCGCGGCGGGGCTTGCGGCGCTCGGTGTGCGGCGAGGCGACACGGTGGCGCTGATGCTCACCAATCGTCCCGAGTTCAACCTGGCCGATGCGGCCCTTTATCACCTGGGCGCGGTTCCGTTCTCCATTTACAACACCAGTCCTGCCGAGCAGATCAACTATCTGTTTACCAACGCCGAGAACCGCGTCGTGATATGCGAGCAGCAGTATCTCGATGTGCTGGATCGAGCCCGGATAGGCACCACGGTTCAGCATGTCGTGTGTGTGAACGCTAAAGCGGCGGGCACCATGTCCTTGGCGGAATTGGAGCGGGCCGGCGAGCCCGGTTTCGACTTCGATGCGGTGTGGCGGGCAGTACAACCCGACGACGTGCTGGTGTTGATCTACACCTCAGGTACCACCGGGCCCCCCAAGGGCGTTGAGCTGACCCACGCCAACCTGCAATCCAACATCGCTGGCCTGATGGAAATCGCGGCACTCGACGAGCAGGACCGGCTGGTGTCGTACCTGCCGGACGCCCACCTCATCAACAGGTATGTCACGCACTACGTGCCGGCAGTCAGCGGCGGCTCGGTCACCACGGTCGCCGACCGTAACACGTTGATCACGGCGCTTGTCGAGGTGCGGCCGACGTTTTTCGTCGGCGTACCGCTGTTCTGGTACAAGATTCAACGAGCCCTTGAAGCAGCCCTGGCGGAGCGCGGCGGGACCGCGGGTCGGCTGGCACGGTGGGCGCTCGATGTCGGCGCGCGCAAGGGGCGCGCGCAGTCCGAAAGCGGTCGGGTTCCCGCGCGGACCCGCGTTCAGGCGGCCATCGCCGATCACCTGGCGCTAGGCCGAATGCGTCGCGGGATCGGCCTCGACCAGGTGCGTCTTGCAATCACGGGGGCAGCGCCGATCGCCGCAGAAACGCTTGCGTTCCTGCTCGGAATCGGAGTGCCGGTGTGCGAGGTGTGGGGGATGTCGGAGCTGTCAGCCGCTGCCACCATGAATCGACCCGACGATATCCATGTCGGCACTGTCGGCAAGCCGATGGCCGAAACCGAGCTTCGACTCGCCGATGACGGTGAGCTGCTGGCACGCGGACCCGGCCTGATGAAGGGCTACCACAACGACCCGCAGAAGACCGCGCAGGCCATCGATGATGACGGCTGGATGCACACCGGTGACGTTGGCACGATCGACCAGGGCGGCTACGTGCGGATCGTGGACCGGAAAAAGGAGTTGATCATCAACTCCGCCGGCAAAAACATGTCACCTTCCAATATCGAAAACCACCTCATTGCAGCCTGTCCGCTGATCGGCTCGGTCGTCGCCATCGGCGACGCCCGCCCCTTCGTGGTCGCGTTGGTCACGCTCGATCCGGACGCAGCAGCGGCATACTCGAAACGGCTCGGAATCGACCCATCGCCAGCCGCATTGGCAGCACACCCCGACGTTCGGGCCGCGGTGCAGGCGGGCGTCGATGCGGCCAACGCCAAGCTCTCCCGCGTCGAGCAGATCAAATGTTTCCGCATCCTGCCGACCTTCTGGGAACCAAGCGGCGACGAGCTCACCCCGACGGGGAAACTCAAGCGCAAATCGGTCACCGAAAAATACGCCGCAGAAATCGAGCAACTCTATGCCAATGCACGAAAGACCTGAGTGGCGCTGCCGCGGCGCGGGGCTGGAGAAGGTGCGAACCGCCCGCCTACTGGCTAGGTCTCCAGACGTTTCTTCAGTCCGGTCAAGGTGCTGTCGACCAAACCCTTGATCACGCGGTTCCGGATGAAGCCCGGCAGCGGCAGATTGTGGTGGATGGTCAACTCGTAGGTCACCGACGTCTTGTCAGGCGCCAACTCCTTGAGCGCGTAGCGCCCTTCCTGCCCTGTCTGCAACCTTCCCTCCACCATCGTCCAGCTCATGCCGTCATCCTGGTGTTCGTACGACAGCGTGTACCTATCCGTGCCGACGGTCGCGGACGCCTTGAACCGGGCGGTTGCCGGCAAGTCATTGTCCTCGTATACCTCGAGCACCTCGACCTCGAGGATCTCCGGAATCCACTCGACTTGGCTCTCCACATCACGGATAGTCGCCAGCACGTCGGCGAACGGCGCGTTAATCTGCACAACCTTCGTGGCGCTGTCGGTGGGCATAGTTGTCATCTCCGTAGTAGCTGTGCCAAAGCAGCGTTGGACCCTGCTGACTAAACGGTATCTTCGGGTTGGTGCGATTGCTCAGGTCTTCATGATGCGCAGCAACGAATTGACGGGCGGGGAGCCCGAAAACGGGACGCGGTGCCCCGGGGCGCCCGCGGCCCCGCCGCAACAAGAGCCTGCAAATCACGGCCATCGATCAGCCGCATGTCAACGTTAAGTCGGCGTTCAATCTGCACAGAGGGGCGGATGGTCGACGGTCGTTTGTCGGCGCCTTGCGAAGCGACCCGCTACGCGTCCACCACCGACGACAGTGGCACACCACCATCGATACGCCCGACGCCGCATTGGGCTGCCTCGCGAGTCGAATTCGCTTGCGGCCGGGACTAATTCGCTGATAGCCACGCTTTTCGGCTGTGCGTCTTTTCGATGTGCCCTGCTGATGCCTGCATCTGCGGCCGCCAGCAGACCGAGTGCGGACCGGGTTAGCTACACCTCACCTGAGGCGCTGGCCGCGCGGTATGGATTCAAAACGGAGACTAATTTCATGGATAACGGACGCGCCATTATTTGTTGGCGCCACCAGGGTCTGTAGTCTGGTCAGTAGTCGATCGAGCGGCCACTGAATTGCTCAATCTCCGTGGCCGCCACACGAAGTCATTTCGTCACTCTGACGTAATGCTCCCGGCAACAGCCCCCGGATGCGTGGTCAAAGCCCTCCGAACCGCCAACGTCCGTGAGAACCGGTGCGACCCCCGGCCTTATCGGCTCAGCAGCGAAACACCCAGACCTTCCATGTCGGCGGCGTTTCTCGTTACCGCTTCGAGCGGGGAGATCGCCGGGACTTCGACGGGAGCTGGTAGCGTCGTTTCTTCGTGGGATGGAAGATCCGTCGGAGTTCAGGCTTCCGCTCCCCCAGTGAGTTTTCCCGGTTTGCAACTCCACGGTGCGTCGCGGTCCCGTGGGACGGGAGACATAAGCTCAGCGATGATCTGATCGAAACCCGCGTCGGCGAGATCGTTTCAGCTGCTCTGTCCTAAGCCCTGATCTCTCGTGGGAGCTGGACTGTACCGGTGATGGGTTACCCATTCGCGCAGTTTCGTATAGATCGTCGGGTGGTTGAGTAAGTCGAAGTGGTGTAGCCCCCTCAGCGTCAGTCCGTGTTCGGGTTGGAACGGGATTCGTCGCGTGTTGCCCCTGCCGCACGCGCTGTGTGAGCGCACGAGGTGGTCGCCGACGAGGCGGCCGACCGCC
>NZ_JBKQQD010000329.1:0-4862 GCF_052144515.1 Mycobacterium sp.
ATCGAGGCGGACGGCTTCGATGAACGCGACGTCCTCGCGGATCACCGTCGTCTCCTCGGCGGGTACGCAGACCGCGAAAAGAGACCGGATGCTGTGCGCGTGCTTGATGACGGTCGGTGGTGCGCCACCGTAGGAGGCGTCGACGGTCGACCGAGCCGGTTCGTCTGCGTCCAGTTATGACCCGGCCGCGACTGAGGGCATAGAAGTACCACTTGAGGTAATGCGGCAGCCATTTCGTCAGACGGAACCGCGACTGGCCGGCGGTGCGGTCGCGCCAGGTCGACGGCACTTCGGTAATGCGGTGGCCGGCGACGTGCGCTTTGGCCGTGACCTCGAGCGTGTATTCAAACCCGCCTGAGCTTTCGATCGGGATTTCGCGGAGGACGGGCAGCCGGTAGGCGCGAAACGCGTTCGTCGCGTCGTGTGTCGGCAAGCCGGCCAGCCAATATAGCGATACGCCTGCGACCTGCGAAAGCGTCCGTTTGACGGCCGGCCCGCCGATCTGCCTACCCCCGCGCATATAGCGCGACGCGCACACGATGTCGTATCCCTCGTCGCGAATCAGCCGGACCATGTCGTCAACCACCCGGAGGTCGTCTGACAAGTCCGCCATCGAGACAATGACCACGTCCGAGCGCGCCGCCTCGACGCCCGCGCGAATCGTGTTGATCACGCCTCGCCCAATTGTGTTGCGTACCAACTCAAGACCGGGGTAGTCGTGCGCAGGCTCGCGGACCACGGGCACCGTGTCGTCCTCGTCGAAGTCACAGACGATCAGCACCCGTTTGGGGCGGGTCACCGTCGCGTAGAGCTCGGCCAGTGCCCTGGAGATGTTCGAGCCCTCGTTGTAGACGGGAACGATGAAGTCGATCTCGCCGGTCATCGTGGACGTTCCGCCACGACAAGCATCTGCTTGCCCAACAGGTACTGGGCGGGCCGAAACCGCAGGTACAGCCGGACGAGGAAGGCCCACTGGGGCAGGCGGCTTTTGGTCGTGTACGGAAGGAACCCGCGCGGCACTCGACGACGCATAATCCGGCGACTTCGAGCGCCTCGGTCATGCCGCGCTCGCTTAGCGGCAGCGTGTGGTCGAAGAAGTCCCAGAACGCTCCGCCCACGAGCCGCACGTTTGGTTGCATGATCATGATTCGTCCACCGGGCCGAAGCACCGCGCGAACATTAGCGAGCACTTTGAGCAACGCGTCGGGGCCGCGAAGATGCTCAAAGACGTTGCTGGCGAACGCCAGATCGACCGTTGCGGGCTCGACGGCCTCCGTGAGGTGTTCTAGCGTTAGCTGGTGCACCTCGACGCCTGGGGCGGCGAACCGCTTTGTGTCGGGGTTGAGGTCGACAGCGATCCGACGCCGGGCCGAAATGTTGTTGACGAAGTCGCAATAGCCGGCGCCGAGGTCGACGACGCAGGCATCGTCGGGCACATAGCGGGCGAAGAACTCCTCGCAGATCACCCGCCACAGCCGCGCCTTGGACTCGCGCTCGGCGTCGTGAAAGCGCGCCGCATACAGCCGATCCAATTCCGCGTTCAGCTCACCGTACGCTTCGGCCAATCAGATCCCTCCTAGATCGATCTGCTGCTCGATCCACGGGATGATTTCGTCGAGCGCCTCATCGAGTGACGTCGTGGCCTTGAAACCGAGTATGTCCATCGCCTTTTGGACATCGGGCACCCGCCGCTGCACGTCGTAGG
Source organism: Mycobacterium sp. (assembly GCF_052144515.1). Taxonomy (GTDB): domain Bacteria; phylum Actinomycetota; class Actinomycetes; order Mycobacteriales; family Mycobacteriaceae; genus Mycobacterium. The sequence continues at coordinate 1,706 of NZ_JBKQQD010000329.1, forward strand.
GGAACGGATCATCACTGATGAGCCGCAACGGGGCATCGCCCTTAACCTTGCGCCACACCATCTCGGCCAGCTCGTGAACAGTCGTCGACGTCGCGGTCGAGAGGTTGAAGTCTTCGTTGCGGGCCATGTCGGACTCGATCGCCAGGCGTCTGCCACGGGCGAGGTCGCCGCCATAGGTGTAGTGACGGACCTGGCTGCCGTCGCCGAGAATGTACAGCGGATCTTGCCCTTTGAGAACTTTTCGGACGAGGTCGGGGACTACGTGGCTCATCGCCAGCCGGACATTGCCCGACATGATTTCGCGGTCGCACAGGGCGCGTTTTTCGCCCACGCCGATGCAGTTGAACGGCCGCACGATCGTATAGGGCAGCTCGTACTGCTCCCACGCGCCTTGGGCAAAGTACTCGGCGGAGAGTTTTTGGAAGCCGTAGGTCGAGTGCGGCGGCGGGCAGCGGCGCTGCTCGCCCTCGGGGGTGGGATAGGTCGAGGTGCTCTCGTAGACCATCGACGATGACACGACGGTGATCTTGCGTAAACCCGCGTTGCGGTGCGCCCAAATCGCCGCGTCGAACGTCACCGCGGTGATCCGCTCGTTCTCGGAAAGCAGGTCGTAGGCCAGCTCGTGGAAAAGGGAGATGCCGCCGATGATCGCCGCGCCGGCGACCAGATGATCGCAGTCGGCGAGCAGGTCCTTGAGCAGGTGGAGGGCCCTGAATGCGGCCGGCTCTCAGGTGTCTGCGATCAACCCGCTGGCGGTGGCGCGCTACCGCGACCGCCACCACCTCTCGGGGGCCAAATCCGATGCGTCTGACGCCAAACTGTTGGCTGATCTGGTGCGCACCGACCGGCACAACCATCGCCGGATCGCTGGCGACAGCGCACAAGCCGAGGCGACCAAAGTTCTCGCCCGCGCACATCAAAACCTGATCTGGACACGGACCTTAGCAAGAATGAGGGAAAGCGGGGCCAGTCATTTGTCGAGGTACCAGTCGCCGGGCCGGGCAGCAACCCCTGCGGGGGGTCCCTCTTCGGTGTTGACACCTTTTTCGATGACGGCGAGGTTGTGGTGGACGTGGACCCCGGTGACCGTCAGTTCGGTCATCGACGGTTCCTGGTTGCCGTCGCGCATCTGCTCTTGATGGTTCAGGCCATCCAGCAGGCTCTTGACCATGGCCGTGGAAGTACCTTGAGCCAACGGGTCGGCATTGCCGCCCCAGGCCGGCCAGTACGAGGTCGCCAGGTCCTCGATGGCGTAGATGCCGCCGGGCCGCACGTATGGGAATAGCGCATCGAAGGAGGTGATGACGTGGTGACTGAAGTGACTGCCGTCGTCAATGACAATATCGAACGGTCCGAACTGGCGGGCGAACGAGTCAAGGAATCGCTCATCACCTTGGTCCCCCTGCACCACATGCAGTCTGCTTTCTGAAATGCCGTGCTTTGCAAACAGATCCAATCCATAGATGAGGCCCCGCCGGAAATAGTGCTTCCACATGCGCAGGGACTCACCGCCGCTGTCGGGCGCTTCGTAGCCACCCACGCCAATCTCAAGCACTCTTACCGGTAGCTCCCGATACGGCTCGAAGTACCTCTCGTAATGCGGCGTGTACCAGTGGATCCCCCATTTGTCTGAGCCAAACAGGACGGCGAGGTCGGACAAACTCTTCGGACGCTGCGACAGTGCACCAACCACCTGTCGCATCCCGGCAAACGTCGCCCAGCGTTGCTTAGTGAACAGCTCTCGGGTGGCACCGTGCGGTCCCGGTGGACCAAAGAGCTCGCGCAGCAGGTCCGCGAGGTCCTGCCGGATGATCGCGGGAGCCTCGCCGTCCCAACCCTTCTCGACGTAGGGGCCGCGGCTGTCGCCCAGAACAAGGAGATAGCCCAGCCGCTGGCCGTCGAAACCCAGGTCGCACTGAATCACCAACTTATCCGCCGGGCCGCCCAGCAGGGCGGCCCGGCCGACCACCTCAGCCAGCATTGCCTCGGCGACGATATCCGGGCCGATGTCGGCCACCCGAGCCGCAATCTCCGCGTCGGGCAAACCGGCGGCCAGCAGGACACTCTCGATCAGAGCGGTATCGGTCGACATCGGTGAGACAACCTTCGCGAGAGTCGTTGCAGTCCAAGCTTTCGAATCTAACACCCGTGTCCGTGGCCCCCTCAATAATCGAACTTCGACCGGGCAAAGTCGAAGAGCCGGAGTACACCCATGCTGGACACAGGACGGGCCCTCGGATTGTGTCCAACTAGGGTCCTCTCCGACCTTTATTGACAGTTGTCCACTAAAGTCTCAGGGTCTACCTCGACAGTCACGGCCGACGCCTCAATCGCACAGCGACACAATGACCCCAGCGACACAACACTGGTTCTTCCCTTCCTGAAGTGCCGCCGAATGGGGCTGCCCAGCACCTACCAGATTCTCGGCTGCAGTCATTACCGGGTATCGCGCTGTCGAGCTGACCGTGTTTGCGCCAAGCTCCGGCACAAAATCAAGATCATCGAACGCGAGACTGCTGCCTTTGTCAGGCATGAATCGTCCGGGGTCCGGTCGAAAGCTGCTGCCGTCTGGTCGTACCTGGTGGAGTAACGCCCATTCCCCAAGCCGCCAGGCACGTACCACACGCTGAGTGATGCTCATCATGAGTTGTGCCTTCCGAAGCCCTGCCATCGGGTCTGTCGCCATGAGTGGCACGGTAACCGCGCGACGTGACAAGCAGTAGGAAGCCGGGCCACGGAAGGCACCACCGTGACCCGACCTCCCTTCTCCACTAAACGGGGTCAAGCCCAGCTCCTCTTCCGGTACTTTGCACCCATGCTGTTCGCCGTCGCAGTAGTGAAACCTCCTAGCAATCCGACCATCGGCGGAGGATTTCGCGAGATCGCGGAGGCATTGCACCATGCTCTTCTGGCGCTTGGCCATGACTCGGTGCTGACCAACCGTCTCGACCTCGACGAGCGCCGCACCATCGTGCTCGGCGGAAACCACCTCGTCCAGTACGGCTTGGAGCCGCCAAAAAACCCCATCTTCTACAACCTCGAGCAATTGGGCAACGACTCGCCGTGGATGGAGATGCCTGAATTCATTGACCTTTTGAGGCGCTACCCGACGTGGGACTACAGTCAAGCCAACATCGAGCGGCTCGCTGCTATGGGA
>NZ_JBKQQD010000330.1:0-23784 GCF_052144515.1 Mycobacterium sp.
CTTCAACCGGCTGCACCCCGAGCGAGCAAAGAAGCGGGCCATCTACCAACTCGAAGCCATGGGCTACCACGTCACCCTGACCCACGCCAGTTGATCACCGACGCCGGGGAAATCTTCGCGTCAGAGCACCATTCTTCATGAACGACCCACCCCCACAACGACTTTCCGTGAAAGCCCCGGGCTAACGCCTTGCCGATGATCGCCCCGAGTGCCCGAGACCGGTCCGACGCCTTCATTGCGTAGCCCGGGGTCGCGGAGGTAGTCAGCAGATCGCCCGCAACCACCTTGCCGAACGCTGCATCGACTTTGCAGAACACCTTTCCGACCAGCGCGATCGGCGATCGTGGCTTCTGCGACGGCACCCGCTGCAACACCACGGCCGGCTTGAGATCTCCAGCGCCGGCCACAACACTCGCTACCCGCGTGTCGTACGGGGCGTCGCTCACGCACAGGTTCCCGCTCTCGTTGATGATGAGCACAGTGCCCGGCTCAGCGTTGAGGGGCTCAGCTTCGACGTCGAAGTCCTCGGCTACATCCCCAGAGGAATTGAGCAGCACCATATCGCCGGTCACAAGAACGTCGCCGGCGAAATAGCCGGCGGGAGTGCCCTGCGCAAAAATCCCCGTGTTGTTCGAACTTGCCCACACCGCGAAACCGGATGGCGCCTGCGCCTGGCCACTGGCCCCGCTGGTGTTGATGGCTAAGACTCCGGCGTGGAGCGGCGATGCGCTGACCCCTTTCACGCCGTCAGACGCGTCGCTTCCGCCGAAGATTCCATAGCTATCTGCCGATAACCCGACGACTGCAGGGGTCAGATCGTATGTAACGGTGGGTTCCCCGCGAACGCCGAAGACGCCAACGCCGGTGTCGGCGTACCCGGCGACTGCTGTTCCTCCATCCTTGCCCTGCCCCCGCACTGCAGTGCCGTCGCTCTCGGCATAGAGCGCGGTTGCTGGATCGCCGTATTCGCCCGTCCCGTACGACTCTGCGCAGACAGCAGTGCCGCCACCGTCGGTCAACGTGATGGAGAACGCCCGCCAGCCCGGGATGGCAAGCTGGCCGGTGGAACCGCTCTGCACAAAGGGCAAGTTCAGGTTAGTCATGAGCCTTCCGTTCTGTAGCGGGATTCGGGCCGATTCGTTATCCGAAGAGCAGGCCGGCCGTGCGCCGTTGACACGAGTAGCGCAGTACCTGCTCTTGGCTGCGGCTGGCCGCATTGAGGGGCCGCTTTCGACGCGAGTGATTCGGCGCAGAGTTGCCACGACAGGTGCATCCGCCCACCCCAACAATCTGGATTGAATGGGCTGAGGTGATACGCCGGACGCCGTCCCCGCGGCCTCGGATTATCGAAAATTATCGCGCGCGTAACGTCGGGTTCTGATAAGCGGGCGCAGCACGCTGGAAAGGCTTAGCTCAATAGGGAGCGTGCACCGTCGGAATCGTTAGTTCGCGCAAAGAGTTTCCGCTCGGGCTGCCGCCGACGAATTATGGAGCCGGCGTTAACCCGTCGAGGCCTGTTCCTGGCGGAACACCACCATCACAACCTCCATGCTGCGCGCGCCGGCGGTGATGCGCACCGTGTTCGGGGAGGTCTGACGGAACACCACATCGGGTCGCCCCGCATCAGGGCGGGCGCGGCCCAACGTGATCACCGTGGAGGACAGCCCAGGTGACGGGGTGATCTGCGCGTGGTCGTTAACGATGATCGTCGGCACGAAGTCCAGGCGGCGCCCTGGCGCGGCGACGGCGATATTAGGTTGGGCCAGCGAATGCCAGCGGCGCGGGTCGCTGGTGTAGATAACGATCCGGTCGCCGCCCGCCGCAGCGCGGATCAGCAGTTGACGCATGTAGAACTCGGAGGTGTCCATGGTGATACGGGTGGCCCGTTGCGGATCCCCTTACGGGCGGCGACCGATGCCTTGCCCAGTCGCTTCGGCCGGGTTAGCGTCGCTGCGGTGGTGGCCCGAACCGCGGGCCGGTCGGAGGCCAGATGCCGGTCCGTTACCTGTCGGATCCCGAACTCGCCCGGCTGAGCAGCTGGCCCGACGAGATCGCTGTCCAGGACGCGGTCACCTATTTCACCCTCTCCACCGATGATCTGTCGTGGCTGACGGGTTTCAACCGCCAGCACAACCGCCTCGGCGTCGCCGTGCAACTGTCGACGCTGCCATGGCTGGGTTGGATTCCCGACGACCTGGCCGGTTGCCCGCCCATCGCGCTCGATCGTCTCGCGCAGGCTTTGGGTGTTGCGCCGGCTACCGCCTTGCCAACTTGGCCGTTGCCGCAGCGAGTGGGTCTGGATATGCGGCCAGGCACGCGGCGGCCAGTCGAAGGTGGACGTGATCAACGCGGTTCAGCGGCTCAACCCGACCCTGACCGATCTGGGCGCGGTGGACTTCGTGGCCAACTCGATGGCATCTACTGCCCGCAGTACGGGCACAGGTTCAACGACGGCGACTAGCAAGCCTGTCCGGCCGCCGGGGGTCCCTGGTTCAAGCGCGACGGTCGTAGGCCTGACCGAATAGGACCCGCGCAACTAGGGCACATCGCCGTTTCAGCGAACTGACATCGGCCGTGCGGCCTCTCGGGGTAAACCTCGGTTGAGGACTTGTCTTGCAGACGCTCGTGGCTGTACACCATGGTCATGATTGTTACTGCGACGGCACTCGGCGTCGGAACCCTCGGGCTGGGCATCGTCTCGTTCGTCACTGGCCAATTCCGGGGACGCGCCAAAGGCAAGCGCGAGGCGAAAGCGGCGGCAGACGCGGCGCGCGCGGCGGAGCTTGCTTTGAAAGCTCACCCGACGACGGATCAGCCCAGCTGGCTAGCAGATGGCGTGTATAGCTTCCGCGTCACCAACGTAGGGAAATCAGCGGCGACCCACCTGAGACCTTTACTGGTCGACGAAGACGGAAGGGTGTGGTCCGAGCCTCTGGACCCCATGTTGCTAAAGCCGAAGGAAAGTACCACGTTCACTGTCAGGGTGCTCGCGCCCAGCCCGCCGTTGTACCTGGACTACACCTGGCTCGACGATTCGAGCGGCTCGAAGCAGCTTCGAAGCCGGTCGAACATCGCCATGCCTACGAAACCCTAGTTGAGCGCGCGCCGACACATCGTTGACAGGTGAGTCGCATCAGATACCACCGACGCCGATACCTCCGTGCTGGAACCCACGTTCGCGAGCTGCCTCCACCGATCCGTAACAACTCGTTCGCCACAAACAACTCGTTCGCCACAAGCTACTCCCAGCGTCGCGAGTCGCCAGGTTCTTCTAGCGGGACCTTTTCGGCCTCTATGATTTCGGGCCGGTCAGGCACCTCCTCAGCAGTGCTTTCGATTACCGTCTCGACCAACGCCAAGTCCCCGACTACGCCGACGTTGTTTAGCACTTCACGCGCTTTTGCTTCTGCTTCTGCTGCTGTTTTGCCCGGCACCGTCACTGAAATGTTGCGCGCTGCGCCGCCGGCGCTGTCGTTGGCGACATCCAGGCTGTCGTCGAGTTTCTTCAGCTTCACCGGCAAGACGTTCGGGGCTTCCCTGCCCGGGTCTACGACGTACTGGAGGGTGACACGCCTTTGCATACTGAGAGGCTAGTGTTCGCGGTCGTAAGTTCGTCGGGGGTTTAGGTCCAGGCACTGGGGTCTTTCTGCGAGGTACAGGCTGCAGGCGGTGTCGAGGGCGTCTTCGGGTGAGCCGCCCATAAATCCGGTGGGCAGGAACGAGTCTTCGTAGTCGTCGTGGCTAGCCGCCGCGCGTGCTGTGGTTCACGCCGACCATCACAACTCGTCGCGGATCCATCACGGCGCCCCGTCGCAAGGCGTGGTGACGACCATGCCTCAGGTGATCGCCTCGACCGTCACCGTGCTGAGCTGAGTTGGGAACACCGAGTCGTGAAGGTGTCCGCGCGATGTCGCTACTGCGCACGGCGCGGGGTTGGTCGCCCGCGTTCAACGTGGCGTATTCCAGCGAATCCCTCCGGACACTTTCACAGGCACTCCGCAGGGCGCCAAGCGCTTTCAGCGCGTGGGCATCGAAACCGGCCACCGCGTCGGCGTCGGAGGATTGTCCCTGCCGGGTGTCGTGACGACGGTCGACGAACTGGTCTGCACGACGAGCCCTGAGCGTGCGTGACCAGCTGAGCGGAGGGCTCCGCCACGAAAGCGGGGGCGAGCCGGGCGGGGTGATGTCAAACTTAGCTGGCTTGGTGCGCACGGGTTTGCCGGATTCGCTCGATGCGCTCGGATCGGTGATGGGAAGCGGCGTGTCGCGGATTTTCTTAAGTCATTCCAGTCGGGATTCGCGTGCCGCGATCGCGTTGAAGCGGTGGCTGTCTGAGCAACGACCGGAGTTAGTCAACGAGATCTTCCTTGACATCGATCAAGAAACCGGCCTGCGGTTGGGAATGCACTGGGGAAGCCAGCTGGTGACCAGCAATTCTCGCTGTGAGTATCTGATCTGTCTGCTCTCGCAGGACTGGCTGGCGTCGCGGGAGTGTCAGGTGGAATACCGCACCGCCGAGGGGTTCGGCAAACGGATCGTGGTAGCGCGCCTGGACGACACCGGCGATGGCGACATCACTTCGCGCTGGCAGCGCTGTGACCTGTTCGCCGAGGGTGACCAGACCATGATCGAGGTCGCTGGTGGGCCGCCAGTGCGGTTTAACAGCGCGGCGCTGGATCAGGTCAAGAAAGCCATCGAGGGTGCCGGGGTCGGGCCGGAGAATTTCGTTTGGCCGCCCAGTGAGGACCCGCGGCGGGCACCATATCGCGGGTGGGAGCCGTTTGAGCCGAGCGATGCCGGGGTGTATTTCGGCCGCGACACAGCGATCGCGCAGGGGTTGGACGAGTTGCGTGGCATGCGGTTTCGGCTGCTGGCGCAGTTGTCGGGTCGGCGGTCGCTGTTTGTGGTGCTGGGCCCGTCTGGCAGCGGTAAGTCGTCCTTTCTCCGGGCCGGGCTGGTCCCGCGACTGCAGCGCGACGACCGGCGTTTTGTGATGCTGGGAATCTTGCGCCCGGAAGGCCACGCGCTGACCGGCGAAGACGGTTTGGCCGCCGCTATTCAGTGCGCCCGCGACGCCCTCGGGTTGTCCGGGGTCGCGCTAGGGGATATCAAGACCGCGTGCTGCACCGACCCCGAGCGGGTCTATGAGCTGTTGGTCGGGTTGCGGACGGCCGCGGCAACGCGGCTTGGCGCCGCCGGCCGGCGCGGTGAAGCGGCTCCCACAACCGGCGCTGGCGGCGTCGATCAGATACCCACCGGGCCTGCCGAAGACAAGGCGGAACAGGGCTCGGCGCCAACCCTGGTGCTGCCGCTGGATCAGGCCGAGGAGTTGTTCTCCGCTGACGCCGGCGAGCAGGGCGACCAGTTCTTGCGGCTGATCGCCGATGTGCTGGGGCGGATGAATGCCGTCGAGGTCGGGCTGATTGTGGCGGCCACGATTCGCACCGACCGCTACGAGGCGATGCAAAACCATCCGGCCCTCGATGGGCTGGGCACCGTATTGTTCGACCAGCTCAAGCCGATGCCGCCGGCCGAATTCCGGCAGGTGATCACGGGGCCGGCCGCCCGCACCGGCGATGCGGGCCATCGGCTGAGCATCGCCCCCGAGTTGCTCACCCGGCTGCTGGCCGATGCCGCGGGGGGCGCCGACACCTTGCCGTTGCTCGCCCTGACGTTGTCGCGGCTATACATCGATTACGCCAACACCGGTGCGATCACCCTGGCTAATTACGAGGCGATGGGCGGCATGCGCAACGTGGTGCAAACCGCCGTCGACGAGGTCCTCGCCATCGACCCCGACCGGCGCGTCGAGCAACTGCAGTCGTTGCGCGCGGCGTTTATTCCGTGGCTGGCCACCATCAACCCCGACAACGACGAAGCCATGCGCCGGGTCGGTCGCTATGCCGATCTGCCGGAGCCAAGCCGCGAGCTCATCGATGCGATGGTGGACAAGCGGCTGCTGGTGCGCGACGAACGCGACGGGCAGGTGGTCATCGAGGTGGCGCTGGAAAGTCTGTTGCGCCAATGGGATGACCTCGCGGGCTGGCTGCGCGAGGAAGCCCAGAATCTCAAAGCGGCCGATGAGATCGAACGCAACAGCACCGCCTGGGCGGCCAATCATCAAGACCCCGCCTGGCTGCTGACCGGAACCAGGCTCACCGATGCCGAAAGCCTTTACCGCACAGCGGGATTCAGTGCCCGACTCGCCGACGCCGGTGACTACCTCGACGCGAGCCGCCTCGCCGAGAACCAACGACTGGCCAGGGAAGAAGAACAACGACAAGCCGAACTACACCATGCCCAGGAACGCCAACAAACCGCCGAGGCCCACGCCAGCACGCTTCGCAGACGGTCGCGGATCCTGCAAGCCGTGCTCGCCGCCACCTTGATCATCACCGTCCTCGCTGTGGTCGCCCTCGGAATGGCCATCTCGTCGCGGCACCAGGCGCAGGCGCGGTTCACGGAGGCCACCGCGCTGCGGCTCGAAGCCGAAGCCGCCGCGATGCTCTCCGGCGACCGAGCCGGCAGCGACATACAAGCATTCCAGGAGCTGCTCGCCGCCCAGGCCATCACCGATAAGCCCGACAACGGCGTCGTTTTCGATGCCTTGGTGAAGCGCTACAGCACCGTCAAGATGATGAACACCGGAAGCTCTGTCGACTTCCTCGCCTACAGCCCCGATGGGCACCGCATCGCCACCACCAACCAGGGCGGCTTGCGGCTGTGGAACGCCGACACCGGCGAACAGATCGGCGACACACTCAAGGGAGTCAACGGGGTGGCTTTCAGTTCCGACGGGCACCGGGTTGCCGCCGCAGCTGCCGACGACAACTCCGTGCGGCTATGGAACCCGGACACCGGTCAACTCGTGCGGACGTTCACCGGACCCACCCGCACGGTGGTGCGGGTGGCTTTCAGCCCCGACGGTCACCGCATCGCCGGCGGCAGTCTCGACGGAACCGTCCGGGTGTGGAACACCGACACGGGCGCACCCGAACTGACGTTGAGCGGCCATCCGGGCGGGGTGCACGGCGTCGCGTTCAGCCCCGACGGGCATCACCTCGCCAGCGGCGGCGTGGACAACACCGTACGCATCTGGAACGCCGACACCGGCGCGAACGAGCACACCATCACCGGTCATACCAAGGCGATCGAGAGCGTCGCGTTCAGCCCCGACGGCGCCACCGTGGCGTCAGGCAGCGATGACGGCAGCCTCCGGCTGTGGGATACCGGGACCGGATCGCCGACGCAGCAGTTGAGCGACGGAGAGCCTATTTTCAGTGTGGCCTGGAACCCGCATCCCGGCGATCACGACGAACTCGCGACCGCCGACACCACCGGAAAGGTAAAGCTGTGGAGCCTCCTCGGGGGCGGCCACGACCCGCTTGAAACGTCAGTCCCGGGCCGATCCGCGACAATCCAGGACGTGGCGTTCGATGCCGACGGTGACCGCTTCGCCGCCGGCGGCCACGACGGGGTCATCCACATCTGGAGCCACGCCCTCGCCGCGCCGGTTGCCGACGACATCGGGGCGACGCACTCGGTGGCGTACTCCCCGGGCGGTCAGCTCATCGCCTCGGCCCGAGAAGACGGTGTGTTCGTGTGGGATTCGCAGACCGGCCACGCCATCAGCGTCGGCGCCCTGCCCGGGACCAGCGGCCCGATGGAGACTGTCGCGTTCGACCGCACCATCCCACTGCTGGCCGCCGGCGGCGCGGACGGAACGGTTGCGCTCTGGAGTACCGACACCCTGCGACCGCTCCGCAGCCTGTCGGGCGGCACCGGCAAAGTCAACAGCGTCGCGTTCAGCTCGGACGGGCACCTCGTCGGCGCGGGCGGCGACGACAAGATCGTGCGGCTGTGGGACCCGGAGACCGGCCGCCCCGACCGCACGTTGACCGACCCCATCGACGCCGTGTTGGCTATCGCATTCAGTCCCGCACAGCACCTCGTCGCTGCCGGCGGCGTCGACAAATCGCTGTACATCTGGGATACCGACACCGGGGCTTTACGGCGGAAGGTAACCACACCGGCTGCGATCCAGGCCCTGGCATTCAGTCCCGACGGACGCCGCATCGTCACCGGCGGCGCCGACAACGCGGTACGGGTGTGGGACACCGACAGCAGGCGGCCCGCGATGGACGCGATGATCGGACACTCCGGCGAAGTGATCAACGTCGCCTTTCGCCCCGACGGCCGGCTGATCGGCTCAGTCGGCCTCGAAGGCCAGGTGCGGCTGTGGGACGCGGCGACGGGCAAACCGTTCGGAAGCCCCATGGGGGGACAAGGGCAAACCATTGCCGACGTGGACGCCGTGAGTGCCGGCGACGCCGCGTTCCGACCCGACGGTCAGCAGCTCGTCGCCGGCGGCGCCCTCCTGTGGTTGTGGCCGGCGGCGGCCGACCCCGGCGACCTGTGCTCCAGACTGACCGCCAACCCCAGCCACACGCAGTGGAACCAGTGGGTATCGCCCGATATCGGCTACGTCAAGGTGTGCCGCGGGCTTCCCATCCCGAACTAGTGGCCGCGGTCTAAGTTCGTCGGGGGCTTAGGTCCAGGCGGTTGAGTCTGCGAGGTAGAGGCCGCAGGCGGTGTCGAGGGCGTCTTGCGGTGAGCCGCCCATGAATCCGTTGGGCAGGAACGAGTCTTCGTAGTCGTCGTGGCTGGCTCGGTAGATCGCAAAGCCCCATTCTCGTGCCGAGCCGGCGTAGCGCAGCCGGCACAGCCGGAGCACCTCGCCGTCGGGCAGGACGCCGTCGACGTAGGCGAAGCCTGCGCGATAGCGCGTGTGTATCTGGCTCAACTGCGGCCAACGTTCGCGGGAGCGATCGATCAGCCGGTGATGCAAGGAGGCTTTGGTCGAGTCCGGGATCTTCGGCATCTGCCTATCGTGACCCATTCGCCGGACGCGGCTAGGGTGGCCACGGCGTGTCGCGGCCGCGATGCGACCGGGCCCGGAGGACAACGGATGGATGGCTATGAGCAGTCCGTTCATCATCGCCCTGAGCACCCTGGACGAGTCCGTTCTCCACGCCCGAGCCCGGTCGTCGAAGTCGGCGCATCGCGACGTTATCCGCGCGCGGATCGTGCTCGCTGCGGCCGACGGCGCCACGAACACCGAGATCGCCGCCGAGGTGGGTGTGCATGTCGACACCGTCCGCAAGTGGCGTCGCCGGTTCGTCGCCGCTGGCCTGCCCGGGCTCGACGACCTGCCTCGCAGCGGGCGGCGTCGTGTGTTCACGCCGGTGCAGGTGGCCGAGGTCAAGGCGCTGGCGTGCACCCTGCCCGCCGAGACCGGTCAGCCGTTGTCGCGGTGGTCGAGCGCTGATCTGGCCACCGAGGCGATCACCCGCGGGCTCGCCGAAACGATCTCGCCGGCCACCGTGCGCCGATGGCTGACCGCCGATGCGATCAAGCCCTGGCAGCACCGGTCCTGGATCTTCCCCCGTGAACCGGACTTCGAGACCAAGGCCGCCCGGGTACTCGACCTGTATGCCCGGCGGTGGCAGGGGAACCCACTGGGTCCCGACGACTACGTGATCAGTGCCGATGAGAAATCCCAGCTGCAGGCCCTGCAGCGACGCCACCGGGGACGACGGCCTCGACCCGGGCGAATCCGACGCGTCGAGTTCGAGTACCGGCGCGGCGGTACCCTGGCCTACTTCGCCGCCTACGACGTCCACCGCGCCCATGTGCTCGGGCAGATCGCCCCCAAGACCGGCATCGAGCCGTTCACCGACCTGGTCGCCGAAGTGATGACCACCGTCTAATGGTTTGCCGTGAATCGGCGCTACGTAAGGATATTTACGCGGGACGCTCAGTAAAACACCAGGTCAAACGGTATTAGTAGGACGTTTCTCGCTTTCATACTTCTTGGTCATATGCTCGACGGCCTGATTCTGCGACTGCGCGAGGCCTTCGCGCGCCTCGCTGGCGCGCGCGGCGGCATCCAGCGTCGGCTGTGCCTGACCCTGAAAATGCGGCATCACTTCGGCGGCGAACAATTCGGCTGACCGTTTGGTCGCCGCCGGATTGGCCCACTCGTGGCCCATCTGCAGCATGCAGCCGAACCCGCCGGATTGATCCCACATCCGCTGCACCTGTGCCCGTGCCTGTTCCGGTGTGCCGATTACACCCGCGCCGTTCTCGTTGATGACGTCGATCATCTCGTGGATCTGCTCGCCCGGCATGGTCATCTGCGGGAACGCGGCCACCTTCTGGAAGTACCGGAACCACGGCTCGAGGCCGAATTTCACGTCCTCGCGGGCTTGCTCGTCGGTTTCGGCGATATGGAACGGTCCGACCAGGCTCCAGTTCTTGCGATCGACCTTGGTGCCGAACGTCGCGGCGCGTTCTTCGACGATGTCCCAGTGATATTGCAGCGCATTGAAGCCCTCGATGCTCAGCGTCGCCCCGATGGACAGCAGGCCGATGCCGTGCTTGCCGGCCAGCCGCGCACCCGTCGGCGAGGCGACCGCAGCCACCGCCAGCGGGACACCTCCGTCGGAGTAGGGGGCGAGCTGCAGCTTGGCGTCGTGTAGCTCGTGCGTGGGGGTTTTGGCGCTGACGGTCTCCCCCGCCAGCAGCCGGACCACGATGTCGAGGTTGGTTTCCAGCAGCTCACGGGTGTCCGTGGGGGTCAGCCCGATCATCGAAGAGTCGCTGGGCAGCGAGCCCGGCCCCACCCCGCCGATCACACGCCCGTGGGTGAGGTGATCCAGCATCATCAACCGGTCGGCGACCCACAGCGGGTTGTGGTAGGCGAGCGAGATGACCCCGGTGCACAGCTTGATCCACTTGGTCCGCTCCGCGGCGGCGGCGATGAAAATCTCCGGCGAGGCGATCAGCTCGCTGCCGGCCGAGTGATGTTCGCCGATCCACGCTTCGTCGAAGCCGAGCGCGTCGAGGTGCTGGACGAATTCCAGATCGCGCTGCAGGGCGAGCGTCGGGTTGGTCCCCGCGCGGTGAAACGGCGCGATGAAATATCCAAACCTGAGCTTCGCCATTGAAGGTCCCCTTGCAGTCGAGTTTCCCGAACCATAACCCCAATTCGGTGCCCGACCCTAGGCCGCGTCAGAGCTCGCCTCAGTTCTACCGCTGTAGCTACCTCTTTGAGCCTGCGCAAACGGGGCTCGAATCAAGATGAGAAGCCAAGAGCAACCCAAAATGACTCGACCTAGTGTTCTGGGGCTCAGCAGTCGAGGCCGGCAACGCAGCCGGTGAGGGTGGCGTAGTGGACACCGGGAGCTGCATTGGCGGGTGCTGCCGCAGCGCGAGGCGCAGGGTGAGTCGTCGTCGGGGTGTTGCCCATTGAGCTGACGCCGACGCCGCCGAATCCTACCGCCAAAGCCAGCGCGGCCGCACCAGCGAACATCGCGATCTTCTTTGTTCCAGTCATCGGACTCTCCTGTCATCTCAAGAGTGTTGTCGATAACTAAACCATACACCTATGCAACTGTTTCTAATGGGAGATGTGACCATGTTTTCGCTGCGCAGCGGTGGGTCGCACACACACCACTATCGTGGTGCGCCTTCGTATGGAGCAGCGTCTTCTAGCGCCGCGGGCAGACGAGCCGGCCGTTTAGCTCTCCTTGGTGATCAACTTCCGCAACGCCACACGATCGGGCGTCAGCAGCTCCTGGATGCGCGCGCGGTTCACCTCGGCGACGATGATCTCGCCCACCTCCTGGTAGACCTCGCTGAAGATGCCGTGGGATTTCATCTTCGAGGTCTGATACTGGTTGTCCTCGGTCGGTGTCACGTAGATCACCGCGTCGGCTTTGAAGCGGTGCACCAGCCACAGGTGGATCAACGTCATTAGCCGTTTCTGGCGTAGCTTCTCGGCGAAGGTGTTCTGGTCGCGCACCTGAAGGATGCTGCGGCCGTGCCGATCCTTGATGGGGTCGACGATGACGTTGGCCAGCTGCTCGTCGCCGTTGCCGTAGATCCCGAGTTCGAGCACGTCCGAGCCGGCGCGCCGGGGCCGCAGTTGCACGCGGAGTTTCTCGCCCAGGTGGTAGTGGTCGCTCCACAGCGCCAGCCATTCCTCGAGCAGCTTCTTCGGCACCTCGGTCTGCACCAGATGCTGAAGTTGGGTGGAGCCCTTGCCCATGGCCTTGGTGGTCGCCGTGCGTCCGGAGGAGGCGGCCAGCGCGGCGTCGCTGCGCGGCCCGCCGACCAGGGTTTGCGGTGTGCGGTAAGGAGATTCGACCAGACGCATCTTGCGCTGCAACCGGGCCAGCGCCAGCATGCCGTCCTGCTGCAGCGAGGTGGCGAACTCCTCGGCGGCGACGCCGTCGATCTGGTGTCCGCCGTAGGTGATGAAGTTGAAGACGAAACCCATCTTGCCGAGTTCCTCGGGGAAGCGCTTCATCTCCTCGTCGGTCATGCCGGTGGTGTCCCAGTTGAACGACGGTGACAGGTTATAGGCCAGCATCTGGTCCGGGAACTCGGCGTGGATGGCCTCGGCGAACTCTCGGGCGTCGGCGAGGTCCGCTGTCTTCGTCTCCATCCAGAGGATGTCGGCGAACGGCGCAGCCGCGAGGGACTTGGCGATCGCATACGGTATGCCGCCGCGGATCTGGTAGTAGCCTTCCGGGCTCCTCGCCAGCTCGGGGTCCCAGGGCGGGTCGGCGCCCAGCTCCCTGGCCTTCTCCCGGGCTGTGTAATGCGACGTCCGGGCGGCGAACTGCCGCCACTCCTCGGGGCTCATGCTCGCCGGCTCGTCGTCGCTCTCGCTGAACGCGAGTACCTCCGCCACGGCGTCGCTGTAGGTCATCAGGCCGGCGTCGTCCTCCCAGGCGGCCACGAACCGCGACTCGACCTGGTCGAAGAGGTCGTCGATGGACTTATGCCCGTTGTCTCGCCAGGCGTTGACGGCGTCGGAGACCAGGCCCAGGATGCCTTGGCGCTCAAGCCACGCGTTGGCGAACGCGTATTCGTTGTCGGAAAGAGCGTAGAGAAGGTGACCGTTCAGCTCCTCGACGCCCAGCTCGTGGAAGCGCCGCACAATTGCCAGGAAACATCCCTTGTAGGAAGGAATGTCCAGGTTGGTGGCGCCGAGCAGGAACGCCTGGTCGCGTTCGTCGGAGCGGCTGTCGATCAGGTTGGCCGCCTCGGCATCGGTGCGCGCGACGATGATGCCGGGCACCCGCATGATGTCGAGTTGGAAGCGGGCAGCGTTGAGGCGCTTGATCTGTTCGTCCGAAGGCACCAAAACCTTGCCGCCTTGGTGGCCACACTTCTTCGTACCCGGGCGCTGATCCTCGATGTGGTAACCGGGCACGCCGACCTCGACGAAGCGGCGGATCAGGTTGCGCACGTGTGGATCTCCGCCGTGGCCGGTGTCGGCGTCGGCGATGATGAACGGCCGGTAGTCATATTGCGTTGCCGTCGCGCGCTGCCGCTCGCTCATGTGCAGGCGCAGGTACTCCTGGTTGCGGTCGGCGGTGAGCAGAGCGCGCACCAGTACCGCGGCGTCGTCGGGAACCTGGCTCAGCGGGTAGCTGGCCAGGTCGGGTCCGGGGTCTTCGGTGGTGGAGCCTTTCGCCGAGGTCGCCCAGCCGCCGAGGTAGATCGCCTCGATGCCCATCCGCTTCATGCTCACGGCCTGACCCGGTGAGTACGGCCCGAATGTCGTGATGCTCTTTTTCGCGGCGAAGAGTTCGCGCAGGCGGGGGTAGAAAGCGGCCGCCGCCTCTCGGGCCACGGTGTAGTCGGTGGGGATCGTGCCCCGCTGCTCTGCTACTTGGCGGGCGGTGTAGAGGCGAATGATGCCGTCAAAGCGCGAGCTGTCGAAGTATCGCTGCGTGGCGGCGACATCCTGCTCGAACGGTGTATGGACCTCGGTGTCGGTGTCGATGATGGCCATGTCCTTACGCTCCTCTTTAGCCCCGATTCCACTAACGGAATGAAGTGTATCCCCAATGCTGTGAGTTGAATCACTCGCCAACAGCGCGCTAGTCGGATCTGTTCCCTCGGGGTGGCTTAAGCCTGAAATAGCATGGCGCCGAACACGATAGCCATTTCAGGAGCCATTTCGGGAGCCATTTCGGCAGCCTTGGACGGCGCCGTGCGATCGCTCAGCAGCGAGCCTGCGATCGCCCTCAACGGGTTTCGCGGCCTGTGCGTTCCCTCAACCAGGCCCGTTGGCGGCGAACGAACTCGGCGTCGACGACGCTCCCGTGACCCGGGACATAGATGGCGTCCGGTCCCCCGATGGCGAGCACCCGATCAAGCGTGGCCGGCCAGGCCTGCAGATCCGAATCGGCGTCGATACACGGGTCGGCGGACTCCTCGACAAGATCACCGGTAAAGACCACGACCGGACCGTCCTCGCCGTCTGGGGCAGTCGCCACCACAACCAGGTCTCCCGTGGTGTGACCGCGGCCCGGGCGGGCGATCGTTACGCTGCGACCTCCGAGATCGATGACGGCGTCGGAGATCCCGTGCTGCGGGGGCTTCAAGGCCGCGATCGCGCGGTCGACCTCAGCGGCGTCGGCGCCGTAGCTCAGCGCGTCGTCGCGAAGGTGGCCGGTTGCCGACGACAGGTATTCGACAACCTCGGGTGCGCAGAATACCTCCGCTCCGGTGAACTGCGAGGAACCCAGGATGTGGTCAAAGTGCTTGTGCGTCAACACAACATGCGTCACCTCGCGCCCTGCGATTTCTCGGACGTCGGCGTCGATGGCGGCCGCTTCGACGAGGGTGGTCCCGGTGTCGACGAGCAGGGCTCCGCTGCCGCCCTGCACCAGCCCGATCGTGACGTCGCAGAACGGCAGTCGGCAGCGACGCACGCTGCCGGTCAGCCGCTCCCAGTCGTAATACACACACAGGAAGCTAGCCGCACTGTTCTGGTGTGTCAGTACGATTCGCTCATGTGTCGGAGATTGTTGACATGTCGGGTTTGTCCGACATAAATTGGCGGTTGTGACCGCGTCCGACCGCGCCTGCGATCGCATTTGCAACGTCTTCGCGGCGCTGGCCAACCCGGTGCGACGGCAATTGCTCGAGATTCTCACCGGCCAGCCACTTTCCGCCGGGGAACTCAGCGACCGGTTCGAGCTCAGCCGCCCGGCCGTCGCTGAGCACCTCAAGGTGCTGCGCGACGTCGGGCTGGTCGCCGACGAGGCGCAGGGCCGCCGGCGCATCTACCGCCTGACCGCGGAACCGCTGGCCGAGCTGGGTGAGTGGTTGCATCCGTTCGAGAAATTCTGGCGCGCGGGATTGGCCGCACTCGCCGAGTCAGCAGAGGAGCTGGAATGACCGAGACGATCCGCGTGGACCAATTCGTCGCGGCCCCGCCGGAGACAGTGTGGCGACTGCTGACCGAGCCGGAGCTCCTGCGACTCTGGTGGGCTGAAGGTGAGGTGGCCCTCAACTGGTGGGTGGTTGGTCACCAATTCGCCCTCGATATGCCCGGCTATGGCAAGCAACCCTGCAAGGTGCTCGAGGTGGATCCACCCCACCGCTTCGTCTACACCTTCACCCCGGCGTGGACGCTGACCTGGCGGCTCGAGGCGGAAGGCACTGGAACGCGGGTGTTCTTGGAGCACAGCGGCTTTGACCTGGACGACAAACGGATGGCCGACGCGTTCAGACGCATGGAACCCGGGTGGCGCGACGTCGTTCTCCCCCGCCTTGCGGAAGTCAGGAGTTAGACGATGCGCGCAATCGTCATCACCAAGCACGGCGACCCATCGGTCTTGCAGGTGCAGCAGCGGCCGGACCCGCCCCCGCCCGGCCCGGGCCAGCTGCAGATTGCGGTACGCGCGGCGGGGGTGAATTTCGCCGACCACCTCGCCCGGGTCGGCCTGTATCCGGACGCGCCGAAGCTGCCCGCGGTGGTGGGCTACGAAGTGGCCGGGACCGTCGAGGCCGTCGGCGACGGTGTCGATCCGAACCGACTCGGCGAGCGAGTATTGGCCGGTACCCGATTCGGTGGCTACGCCGAAATCGTCAACGTGTCGGCCAGCGACTCGGTTGCGCTCCCCGACGCGGTGAGCTTCGAACAGGGCGCCGCGGTCCCGGTCAACTACGCGACCGCATGGGCGGCCCTGCACGGCTACGGGTCGCTGCGCGCCGGCGAGCGGGTGCTGATTCATGCGGCGGCTGGGGGCGTCGGCATCGCGGCCCTCCAATTCGCCAAGGCCGCCGGGGCCGAAGTGCACGGCACCGCGTCGCCCGGAAAGCACCAGAAGCTGGCCGAGCTGGGTGTGGACCGCGCGATCGACTACCGCCGCGACGGCTGGTGGAAAGGCCTCGGCAAGTATGACCTCGTGCTCGATGCACTCGGCGGTACGTCGCTGCGGCGGTCCTACGGCCTGCTGCGACCCGGCGGAAGGCTTGTCGGCTATGGGGTTTCGAACCTGCAGCAGGGTGAGAAACGATCGCTGCGCACGGCGGCGCCACAGGCATTGGCGATGCTGCGCGGATTCAATCTGCTCGACCAACTCTCGGAGTCGAAGGCTGTCATTGGCCTGAACATGCTGCGGCTGTGGGACGATCGCGGCACCCTCGAGCCCTGGATAACTCCGCTGAAAAAGGCCCTCGACCACGGCACCGTCTCCCCGATCGTTCATGCCGCCGTTCCCTTCGCCGAAGCGCCGGAGGCGCACCGGATTCTGGCGGCGCGGGAGAACATCGGCAAGGTCGTACTGGTGCCCTGAGCGGTATACCCGTGTGGCAATGTTTCCGGCATGGCCGTCACCGATACCCGTGAAGTCGTCATCGAGGCGACGCCCGACGAGATCATGGACGTGTTATTCGACGTTGAATCATTGCCCGAGTGGTCCTCGGCCCATCGAAAGGTGGACGTCCTGGAACGGGACGATCAGGGCCACCCGAGCAAATCTCGGCAGGTCGTCAAAGTCGTGGGCGTCAGCGATGAGCAGGTGCTGGCCTACACGGTTCACGACGACGGGATCAGTTGGACGCTGGTAAGCGCCAAACAGCAACGCGCGCAGCAGGCCCGGTACACGCTGACACCTGAGGGCGATGCCACCCGGGTCCGCTTTGAGCTGATGGTCGACCTAACCGTCCCGGTCCCCGGATTCCTGATCAAGAAAGGGACCCAGGGTCTGATGGACACGGCCACCAAGGGCTTGCGGAAGCGAGTGCTCGAGGTCAGGAAGGGCGGCAAGTAGTCGCCCTTTATTCTCAAGCCGCGTTCAGCGACACTTTTCCTATGAAATCGGCAGCGAGCACACTCCACCGAAGCACATTGGCTGCCGCGGGACTGGCACTCGCGGCGGCGCTGGCCGGCTACGGCGGCAGTGGCGAGAGTGGTACGGTGCCACTCGCGCCGAAAGTGGTGCCTGTTGGCCGGACGATCCCGGCAGCGCCCGGCGGGCCGCTGACGATCGCGAGTCCGGCTTTCGCCAGCGGGGCGTCCATACCCGTGCAATACACCTGCAAGGGGGCCAACATCGCGCCACCGTTGACGTGGTCGGCGCCGGTGGGGGCGGCACTCGTTGTCGATGACCCGGACGCTCCAGCCGGACCGTATGTGCACTGGATCGTGACCGGAATCGCTCCCGGTCCCGGGAGCACCGCGGACGGTCAGACTCCCGCTGGGGGAATGAGTTTGCCGAACTCGGCCGGTCAGGCCGGGTACTCCGGGCCCTGCCCGCCGGCGGGCACCGGGATACACCACTACCGCTTCACCCTCTACCAGATTCCCGCCACGTTCCAGCTCCCCGGCGGAGCGGCCGGACCGCAAGCGGCGCAGGCGATCACACAGGCCGCAACCGGACAGGCCCAGCTTGTCGGAACTTTCGGGGCGTGACGGGCTACCGGTCGTCAAGCACCTGGTAGCCGGCGTTGTACCCGGGAATGAATGTGATGCCCGGGCCGCCGTGGCATCCTGCCCCGCCGAGGTAGAGGCCGTCGATCGGAATCGGCATGTCCAGGAAGCCTTTGGGCCCGGGGCGATTTGGCCCCATCAGATCCGGGTGCAGCAGGCCGTGGCAGAAGTCGCCGGCGGGTGCGCCGAACATGGTGTTCATGTGATACGGCGCGAACGTGATGTGGCGGATCACGATGTCCTTGAAGTTCGGGGCGAACCTGGTGATCTTGTCGATAACACGTTGTGCCATCTCGTTTTTGAGGTGCCCATGCTGGTCTCGGCCGACTTCGACGGGGAAGGCGTAGGCGAACGCGCTCGCGGCGTGCTTACCGGGCGGCGCCATGCTGGGATCGTGCACCGATGGGATCTGCATGCCCATCGACGGATTGTCCGGAACAAGCCCCTGCCGGCAGATCTCCCATTGCCGTTGTTGCTCCTCGGGTGAGCCGAAGATACCGACCGACTGTTGCATGCCCTCCTCGTTCAACAGCTCATAGGGCGGAGCGAATTCGGGCAGTCCGTCCAGCGCGAAGTGGATCTGCACAAAAGAGGCGCGATGATCCCGGCCTGAGAGACGCGAGACCAGTTCCGCCGGAACGTGTTCGGGCGCGATGAGCTCGGTGAGGGTCACGTCCGGCGACAGGTTGGACACGACGACCGGCGCGGCGATCGTCGAGCCGTCGCGCAGCCGAACACCGGTCACTGCCCCATTTTCGACCAGAATCTGCTCGACCTTGGTGCGGAATTTGATTTCACCGCCGTGGGAAATGAAGAGCTCGCGCAGGTGTTCGGTGAGTGCGCCGATCCCGCCCTTGAGCTTGGTCATCATCGCGGTGCTGTCGTCGGGCACCGCAAGCGCGAACGCCAAACAGGTGGCGCTGCCGGGCGTATAGGGTCCGCGATAGGTGGAGTTGACGGCCAGAAAAGCCAGCATGCCGCGCATGACGGCGTGCTTGTCCTTATCGGGCAGGTATCTGTCGATCACGTCCATCGCCGACCCGAACAGCATTTCGTGAATCGCGCGGCGTTCGGCCTCGTCGGCCGCGCAAGCGTACATTTCGTCGAGGGTTTTGGGGGGCCGGCGAACATCGAAGCGGCCGAGCGCCTTTGCCGGCCCCTGGCTCCAGCCGATCAGCTCGGCCATGCCGGTGACGGCCTCGAAGCCGTGCTTCTCGCCGAGGTGCGTCATCAGCTGCATCGGGTCGCGATAGAAGACCATCGGCTCTTCGCCGTTTTCGCCGATGTTGGTCGACATTACGTCCGGCTCCACTTCGGGCAGCGTGTCGAGCCCGAGATCCTTGGTGATCTGGCTGGGCATGGGGAACTTGACCGAGCCCGCGATCTCGTAGCAGAAGCCGTCGATCAATTCGACCGTCGCCGCCATTCCCCCTGCGTAGGTGTTGGCCTCCAGGCACACGGTGCGCAGGCCTGCGCGTTGCAGAATCGCCGCGGCGGTCAGCCCGTTGTGCCCGGCTCCCACGACGATCGCGTCATAGTCCGTCATCCTCTGGCCCTCCTTGAGCGCTGTTCGGGTGACAGAATATGTCAGTACTGACATAATTGGAAGATGTCATCGATGAACCGTCACGAGCTGCGCCGCCGATCGACGCATGAGGCGCTTCGCCAGGCTGCCTTGAAAAGCTTCGCCCGCAAAGGGTTTGCGAACGTGACGGTGACGGAGCTGGCCGCCGAAGCCGGAGTCACCGAACGCACCTTCTTCCGACACTTCCCCACCAAGGAAGCGGTGCTCTTCCAGGACTACGAGACACAGCTGGAGTGGCTTGCCGAAGCCCTTGCGCAGCGTCCGGCCTCGGAGCCCCTGTTCGATGCGGTCCTGGCAAGCGTTGCGGCCTTCCCGCACGACCTTGAAGTGGTCCGCCAGGCCGCGACCGCCCGCGCGGAGTTGATCAGCGCCGACCGTATCGCGAGCCATCTGCGGGTGGTGCAGTCGTCGTTCGCCGACGTGCTGACCGAGTTCGTCAGAAACCGCAACCCGGACATGCCGAACATCGAACTGGCCGCCGAGGTCGCGGGCTCAGCTCTGGCGGCGGCCCTTGTTGTGGCAGTTGAGAATTGGGGCCGCAACGGCTGCGTCGGCGACCTCGGCGAGCTCGTGGCCGCAAGTCTCGATCTGGTGCGCTCCGGTTTGGCGGCGCTAGCCTGATCAGCCCCGGTCGCCGGTGGCCAGGCGAATCAGCCCGTCGCGCAACACTTTGTCAGGCTTTCCGGCGGCAAGTTCAAGCAGGGCGATTTCGGCGACGGCTGCGACGAGCAGTGCGGCGATCGGCTCCGGTTGCGACCATCCGAGCGCGACTAGATCGGGCAACAACAGGGTGGCCGCGGTCTCGTTGCGGGCCGCAACCAGATCGCTGAGCCCGGCCTCCGTACGTGACTGCACGAGCAGCGCTTTGGTGGCGGCATCGGCCAAGCACCCGTCGAGGTAGACCTTCATCCCTGTCGCGAGCCGATCGCGCCCGGGCGGCAGGTCGGCCATGGCGGCGACGATCGATTCCTCGAGCTGGTCGTGAAATCGGACGTGCAGCGCCCGCACGTAGTCGGTCCGGCTGGGCCAGTGCTGATAGAAGCTGCCCTTCGCCATGCCCGCCTCGGCGACGATCGCGTTGACGGAGATCCTGGCGAGGTCGGAGGTGCTTAACAGGCGCTGTCCCGCGTCCAGCAGCGCGTTACGGCCAGGCTCAGGCGGTCTCACGGGACCCTCACCCGGCCCGCGAGCTTGCGCCGGCTGCGTCGCGCCAGCATCTCGCCGTACTGCTCGCACACATGGATCACCCCGGTCAGTTGATAAGTGATCCATCCCTTGTGTGTCGACGGGAGGTTGTTCTCGAACAGCCGGTGGCCGATGATCTGCATGGCCCATCCTCCAATGAACATCGTGGCGCCCACTTTTGGCTTGGCAAACAGTAGCGGCATGCCGGTCGCGATGATCGGCGTTCCGATGAGATGGGTCGCCCGTACCCCTTTCGACGTGTGTTGCGTGCGGTAGTAGGCCATCTTGTCCGCAAACGGCGCGTCCGGTGGCGGGGCTGGTGGCATCGCGATTTCCTCCTTGTCGACGCGTTCCCTTCGTTGTAGCGTACGAGATGACCGACCAGTCGGTCAACCCACGGAAGGGGACCCTATGACAACCATCCAAACTCGGGCGGGCCGAGTCGCGTATCGCGAATCAGGCAGTGGGCCAACGGTTTTGTTGCTTCATGCGACCCTGCACGACCGGCGCGACTTCGACCCGATCGTCGAGACGCTGGCCCGGCGCTACCGCACGATCGCGGTGGACTGGCCTGGGCACGGAGATTCGGATCCTGTTGACGCCGGCATGGAGCCCAGTGCGCCGCTGTTCGCGGACGTGCTCGAAGACGTCGTCGACGGCCTGGGTTTGTCGCGGGCGGCATTGATCGGCAACTCGGTCGGTGGTTTCGCGGCCGCACGGCTGGCGATCAACCGTCCCGACTGTGTCGCGGGTTTGATCCTGGTCAACACCGGCGGCTTCGTTCCGCTGAATCCACTGTCCCGCACGTTCTGCCGGGTGATGGGCACGCCTGCGGTGTGGCGAACCGCTCCCCTGTTCGTCCGCGGCTATATGAAAGCCAAGAGCGACAACGACCGTGAGATTGTCGAGCGCGCGATCGCCAGGGCAAGGACCGACGACGGCGTCCGGACCGCCACCGCGCTGTGGCGAAGCTTCGCCACCCCCGAGCACGACCTGCGCAGCCGTGCTGACGGGCTGTCGGCGCCCACGCTCATCGTCTGGGGTAAGCGCGACATCGCGATACCGCTGAGCTCCGGACGCATTGCCCACGACGTCATCCGTGATTCCCGGCTGGAGATCCTCGACACCGGACACGTGGTTTTCTCGTCGGACCCGCAGGGGTTTCTCGCCGTCGCGCAGCCCTTCCTGGAATCGGTGGCACTGCGGCGATGATCGCCCAGTCACAACTGCCACAGCGGTCTCTGCGCCGGGAGACACCCAATTTGCCCGCCTCCGAGCGACAGCAGTTGTCGCTGATAGGCGGGCACAAAGAGCACTGCGGCCGACAGAGGCCAATGGGGCGCGTGTGACACATGTCGGGCTGGTGTTGCCGGATTAGCATGAGCCAGCATGACGACACAGACCGAAGGCGATCGGCACTATCCACAATTGATTCCCCGCCGCCTACTGCGAAGCGGACAGGTTCACCATCCGGCCGTCCTGGATGAGGCCAGGAGACGAAGCGAGGATCTTCAGCTACGCCTGGCCGACCGGATAACGGCGTTCGCCGGGTCGATGAACTTCGTCTGGATTCACGCGGCGTTGTTTGCCTTGTGGATGATCGTCCTGGAGCGCAACCCCTGGCCGACGTTGACCCTGGTGGTGTCGCTCGAGACGTCTTCCTGTCGACCTTCGTGATGATCGGCCAGAACCGTCAGTCGGCTTTCCAGCAGGCCAGGGCCGACCATGACTTCGAAACCCAGGAGCTGGAGCTGAAGACCAACACCGAACTCACTCGCCAAATCCACGTGCTGACAGGCCGCCTCGCGACCGCTACCAGCTGGTGCACACCCATCCGGCCCACGAGATCGTGGCGTTGGATACGGGGCTGGGCATCGACCGCTCGTCTCGACTGGTGGTCGTGCACGTGGTGAGCCGGCGACGCACCCGCGAAATGAAGGAAAAGTTCTATGAACTGCTCGCGTCCAATCTCGTCGACCGGTGCGGCCTCGACTCGGCCGATCTGATCGTCTCGATCACCGAAAACAGCGATGAGGACTGGTCTTTCGCTCACGGCCGGGCGCAGTTCCTCACCGGCGAGCTGAAGTGAATAAGGAGCCGAACATGTCACTGCATACCCGTCTCACCGAATTCTTCGGAATTGAACACCCCATCCTGCTTGCCCCGATGGCCGAGGCGTCCGGCGGCCGGCTCGCCGCGGCCGTGACGGCGGCCGGCGGCCTGGGCCTCATCGGCGGGGGCTACGGCGACGCGGAATGGCTGCGGCGCCAATTCGACGAGGCACAGGGAGCACGGGTCGGCGTCGGGTTCATCACCTGGAGCCTGGCCCGAAATCCCGAGCTGCTCGACATCGCCCTGGCGCGGCGACCCGCGACCGTCATGTTGTCATTCGGCGACCCAAAGGAATTCGTCGACCATGTCCACCGTGCGAACGTTCCGCTTACCGTCCAGGTGCAGACGCTCGCGCAGGCGCGCCGTGCCGTCGAAGTCGGCGCCGATATCATCGTGGCGCAGGGCGGCGAGGCGGGCGGGCACGGAATGAGTGCTCGCACAACGTTTACGCTCGTGCCCGACATTGTCGACCTGGTCGCCGAAAGCTCGCCCACAACGCTGGTGGTGGCCGCCGGCGGTGTCGCCGACGGTCGCGGACTGGCGGCGGCGCTGGCGCTGGGCGCCGACGGCGTCCTCGTCGGCACCCGGTTGTGGGCCAGCCCGGAGGCGCTTGTGTCGCCACAAGCCCAGCAGCGAGCCGTCGACGCGTCCGGAGATGAAACCGTCCGCACCCGGGTCTACGACATTGTGCGACAACGGGAGTGGCCGGAAAAATACGACGCGCGACTGGTGGTCAACCCGTTGATCGAGGCATGGCACGGCAACGAGTCGGAACTGCTGGCGCGCTTACCGGAAACCGTGAGCACCTTCGAAAAGGCGGTCGCGGCACAGGACTTCGACGTCGTGACCCCGCTGGTTGGCGAGGCGATATCGCTCATTCACGACGTTCGTCCCGCCGCCGACATCGTGCGCGAAATGGCCGACCTCGCAGCTGTGCAAGCCGCGCGAATCCTCAACCGGGCGCAGGCGCCGCTAGACGGTATGGGGGGCTGGGGCCTCCGCTCACATGTGAACGTGGGTTGCCGACAGGGTGGTCCTGGCCGGTAGAGCCACAAGATGTGGGAGGCCCCAGTGAGGAATTATCGTACGAGCGTCGGGT
>NZ_JBKQQD010000331.1:0-13516 GCF_052144515.1 Mycobacterium sp.
CTCCAGCGGCACCGGGAAACCGGGGAACGGCCCCGTCACCGAGATGCACGACGAGAATCGCTCCGTGTCGTTACAGATCGCCATGCCTTCGTCGTAGCCCGTAACCATCACCACGTCGTGGTGCTTCTCACGCCGAAGCGGGCATTCGTCACGCAGGGCCGCCAGGTAGTCGTAGGGATCAGCCAAAAGCTCTTTGTCGGTGAAAAAGTCGACGGTATCTACATCGCTCATCCCGAGATCTCCACTCCTTCAAAGCTTTTCAGCATCTCGGCGGGGGAGGGTGCCATCTGTAGATACAGGTCGATGTGCCGTATCCTGCCGGCGTCGGTGAACTCGTAGACCGACAGCGAGTTGACCACATTGTCGAATTCGCCGATGCGGCTACGCTCCTCGAGCTCGAGAAACACCGCGCCGGGTACGCCAGCACCCTCAAATATCGAAAGCGATAGAGCATAACGACGACTATTTCGGAGGGAACCGCAATGCCCCGTCGAGCCGGATCACCTCGCCGTTGAGGTAGTCGTTCTCGATGATCGACGCGACCAACGCGGCGTATTCCACCGAACGGCCCATCCGCTTCGGGTGCGGGACCTGCGGGCCCCAATACGCCTCCAGCTCGTCGCCGGCCTTGCCGTAAGCAGGTGTAAGAAAGGTGCCAGGAGCGATGGTGACGACCCTGATTCCCAGGGGCGCCAGATCGCGAGCGGCAACCAGGGTCATACTCACCACACCGCCTTTGGCGGCGGCGTACGGCAGCTGGCCGATCTGGCCCTCGTAGGCCGCAATGGACGCAGTATTGATGATGACGCCACGGGTGTCGTCGACTGGCTCATGCCGGGCGATTGCCGCGGCGGATAAGCGCATAACGTTGAAGACAGCGGTGAGATAGAACTCGATTGTCGTTTTGAATCCAGCTAGGTCAAGGGGACTTCCGTCCTTACCGATCAGTCTGCCCCCGCTGGCCGGGCCGCCATGGGTGTCGACAGAGACGCGCAGGGGGCCCAGCGAATCGGCCTCGGCGATTGCCGCTAAGACGGATTCTTCGCTGGTGGCATCGGTGCGCACATACCGCACGCCCAGCTCAGATTCGAGCGCCTTGCCCTTGTCATCGGCAAGATCGGCAATGACTACTTTGGCCCCCGCCCCGTGCAGTCGGCGTACTGTGGCCTCCCCCAGGCCCCCGGCGCCGCCCACGACGATCGCAGAACTACCACTGATTTGCATTCTGATTTCCCTTCTCGTAAACGACGTTCCGTATTGGTGCCCGACGTAAATGGCGAGTCCTCGGCTCTTCAAGAGTTGGTTACAGCGAACGTCAGATGTGCTCGGGATAAAAACAAGCTGCCGGGTAGGGCAATGTCTTTCACTATCGCTAATCGTCCTCGCTGCGGTCAGCTGATCGAGAATCCGCCATCGATTGCAAGCACCTGATTGGTGATGGGGCGTGCCGCAGGCGAGGCGAAAAACAGGACGGCGGCGCCGATCTCGTGCGGCTCCTGGAAGCCGAACGGCGTCTGACGCGTCGCCGGGCCATCGCTGATCGCTCCCTTGGCATTGATGGCGCCGGGCGTGATGACCGCCCCTGGCAGGATCGTGTTAACCGTGATTGAGTGCTCAGCGAGTTCGAACGCCGTCGCGAGGCTCAGCGCCGCAAGGGCTCCCTTGGACGATGCGTACGAGGTCAGGCCTTTGATCACGCCGCCCCGCAATGCGTTGGATGCGATGTTGACGATCCTGCCGCCATGTCCGGATGCAACCATGGCGCGCGCCGTTTCTCGCGTCATGAGAAAGGCGCCGCGGGCGTTGACCGAATGGATTCGGTCCCACTCCGCCGCGGTCGCTTCCAATAACGGTTCACGATCCTGCAGCGCGGCATTGTTGACCAACAGCCAGGGCACGCCAATATTCGCGACGATGTGCGCGCATGCTGCCACGACGGAGTCTTCGTCAGCGAGATCTACGGCGACTGCGAGGGCATCATGCCCGGCTGCGGTGATGGCTGCGGCCTGGCGCATGGCCTCTGCATGATCTCGGTCGGCAAGCGCGACCGTGGCCCCGGCATTCGCGAGTACCTGTGCGATGCCCAGACCAATGCCGCCAGCCGCGCCCGTGACGACCGCTACCTTGCCGGTCAGCCCGAACAAGTCGTCGAGGCTACTTGCCAACGTTGAAGGTGTCTCGTCTACGCTGGCGGACACATTCGATAGCAGGTTCACAGCCGCCCCTCCACCCTCAATTCCGGGTGCACCCAATTGGGAGATCGGCGTTCCTTGAAAGCCAGGAAGCCCTCGATCGACTCCGGTGCACCGAGGCTCGACTGCATCCCGATCCGGTCGTAGAGGCCGAGATAGTTGTCCAGGCTGGACTTGATCACCGCGCGGGCACCCGGTGCCGTGCGGCAGCATTGGGCGAGCACCTCCCTAGCGGCGTCGGCCAACTCGTCGTGCGGAACGACGCGCGCCACCACGCCCCAGTCCAGCGCCTCCTGCGCGGATAGGGTGCGGCCGGTGAACATCAGATCGCGGGTGCGGACCGGGCCGATGAGCCGCGCCAGCATCTGGCTGTAGTAGGTGTCGGCGATGCCGCGGTAGAGCTCGGGGACCCGGAAGGTAGCGCGGTCGCTGACGACGGCCATGTCGGCACACAACGCGATCTGCAGGCCGCCGCCCTGGCACAGCCCATTGACCGCGGCGACCACCGGTTTGACGGATTGGCGCAGGGTGTCGAATGGCAGGGCGTCCATTCCCAGCGCCGAGCCGAACGTCAGCCAGTTGTCCGCACCGCCGCCGCCCATGTCACCGCCGGGCGCGAAGACGTCGCCGGTGCCGGTGATGAGCAGGCCAGCCAGATCGGAGTCGGAGCCCACATGGTTGACCGCGTACTTGATGCCGAAGTACATCGCCGGGGTCATCGCGTTGCGGGCCGCGGGCCGGTCGAGGGTGCAGACGCCGAACGCGCCCTCACGGGTGAACTTCAAGAACGGAGTTCCGAGCCAGTCACCTTCAGGCGGTTTCGGGCCACGCGGTTGAGCTGAAGTCTCTGTCATCAATCTCCTTCTTGCCAAACGTTTCTGAAACTGCCCTCACCGCGCCCGCTAGGACATCTTGGCCAGGACGTCTTCGGCGAACCGCTCGATAGGTGCTCGGTAACGGTCGGCAGTCAACTTGAAGACATCATGTGCGCCGGAGGACACGGCATCGGCCATCGCCCAGGGACTGCACATGACTGCTGTCACGCCGATGTCCTCGGCTCGTTTGAACAGATCGACTGATGCGGGCTCGCGAAGCGCCAGCATGATCTCGAAAGAGTCGTTCTCACGCCCGTATTCGCGTCGCATTGCGGTGAGTGTTCGGACCTTCTCAACCGCGTCCTGCCAGGTGTAGGCGTTGCCGACCCAGCCGTCGCACAGCCGCGCTGCGCGCCGCAACGCCGCCTCGGATTCTCCACCGCACATGATCTTCACCGGTGCGTCCGGGTGCGGCTCGATCATCAATTCCGGTATCTGATAGTGCTTCCCAGTCCAGCTCACCCAGCCTCCGCGCCACAACGCAGGCAGGGCTTGGATCATCTCGTCGAGCCGCTTGCCGCGATTGGCAAAGTCCTGGCCCATCAGCTCGAACTCTTCGCGCATCCATCCTGCCCCGACGGTCAGCGCCACGCGACCCTGAGAAATAACTGCGGCAGTGGCCACTTGTTTCGCGACCTCCAACAGAGGGCGAGCCGGCGCGATGTAGACGGCATTGGTGAACCGGATGCGACGTGTCACCGCGGCCATCGCGCCGATGAGCACCCAGGAGTCGGGCCAGGCAGTATCGGGGGTCCACATCGGCTTGCCGGTCGGTGACGGGTATGGCGACGACAGTTCGCGTGGGTAGATCATGTGATCGGAAACTACAATTCCGTCGAATCCGGCCTCATCGAGCATGCGCGACACCGGAATCGCTTCGGCGGGCTTCATGAACGCCGTGCCAGTCCAGATCTCCATTCCCGTCCCCTAGGCGGTCAGTTCTGGGGTGCGTTGGTGAACCAGACGTTCTCTTCGCGCAACTTACAGCTGCGCCAGCCGTCTTTGGTCCGCACGAGTTGGTGGTGGTAATAGCCGCCGCATGAGCTCATCTCTGCCATGCCCGGTAGGTGCATCGGGTTGTAGAACATCGCCCGCACCCGCGCGCTGTCGCGGTCGATGTCGACCTCGACGTTGGTGATGTAATGCATCGTCCACGGAATCGCAGCAAAGCCATTACTGAGCCAGTCGGTGACCTCATCGCGCGAGCCAGCGATCGCCCCGGCCGAGGAGTAGTCGATGACCGCATCGTCGGTGAAGACTGAGCAGTAGAGCTCCCAGTCCTTGGTGTCGACCGCGCGGGCGTAGCGGTGGAGCAGTGCAGTGATCTCCAGCTCGTCGCTGATCCGCTGAATGTCCGTTGGTGCTGTCATCTGCGCTCACACCTCACAACAATCGAATTCCTGGCGGTCCGTGCAGCGATACGCTGTCCGTAGAGGTTCTAATCCGCCGCGTCGAACGCCCTCGCCAATACCGCGTCGGTGCGATGGCGATGCGCACAAGCCACGGCATCGCACCCGCTGCCCCCCGCGGTGGCGTGCCCGACTATAGCCCACTGGTCGACGCCCTCATCGCCGGTGGACGACTTGGCCGACACAAGACACTGATCGGTCCGGCGGTTCCCCGATGTGGTCTTCGACGCCGACCACAATGAGGTCATCCATGTTCATGACGGGGTCCTGTTCTTATGCGGCGGTTGACGCCCCGCGGGGCTACACCGTTAGGGCACTTCAGCCTTCGCCGCGACGCCCTGCGCCACACACTCTAAATGCTTAGAGGGTGTGGCGCAATCAACAAATGGCCGGCCCACGTGTCGTGATTCTGACTTCGCGGTGAGGCGCCAACCGGTCCTGTGCCTTGCCAGCACTGACCGCGCGCGAACCGGTCACCCGCCCCTAGCAACCGCCCGAGACAGTTAAGTAGCGTAGCAAGAAGCCGACCGGCCGAAGACGTGGCGCCGTCCTAAGTCTTGGCCACCGGATCGGTTCATCGACGCAAGAAGCGGATCGCGCCGACCGCGTCGTATGACTCATATCCTGCCGGTGATAGCCCCGCGATAAGGGAATGCCGCAAAACGGTGCGCGATTCTCGCTGAAGGTCTGGCCGGTAGGATTCGTCCATCGTGAACCGACGAAAGCCCGATGGTGAAGAACGTCGCAGATTGCTGTGCGATACGGCGATTCAGCTGCTCGCCGACGACGGACTCAAGGGCTTAAGTCACCCGAAAGTGGACCAGCGAGCGGGCCTTCCCGCCGGTAGCACGTCGTATTACTTCCGGACGCGGGCTGCACTATTGTTGGCCACTGCCCAACGTGTGTGCGAACTCGATCTTGCCGACCTGTCCGCGGTCCTGCGTCCTCCTGAAGTGGAAGGGGCTAAGGCGAAGTCGTCTGATATCTCTCCCTTGGCGGCGTTGATCATGCTGGCGGCGCAAGAGCCGCGACTGAGTCGCACCAAGGCCCGGTTCGAGCTCATACTTCAAGCCAACCGAGATCCCGCTCTGGCTGCGGTCTTCCATGACAACATGCAGCTGTTCGCTGAGACTCAACGCGATATCGTCATTCGCTCACAGCCGGGTCGACACCTCGATCCGGTGGTTGTACGCGAGCAGGCCTCGGCCACTTTGAATTTCGTTAGCGGCTTGTTCATGCGGCTGGTTGCCGGGGATCGAGCGTTCGACAGTGGTGAACACCTCGACCGGCTACTTGCCGGCATCGTCAACGGCGTTGCCATTGCATATGAGGACGTCGCGTGCGACAAGTCGGGCCAGTAAACTCGGCACGCCCACACGCTCCACATCCGTGGTGAGACCCCGAGCCGCCGAGCCTCATCCGCGCCACGACCGATGCTTGCGACCGTCGACTCTAAAGAATTAGAGTATGATCAATCCTTGAGGACCGGGCCGAGGCTGCGACGTTCCTATCGGTGTAGCCCCGCGGGCCTTAAATCGCCGCACAGAAGAGGACGCTCTGATGGACGTTGACGATCTGATTCTGGTGAGCATCGATGACCATGTCGTGGAGCCGCCGGACATGTTCGTGCGCCATGTGCCGGCCAAGTACCGCGACGAGGCGCCGATCGTCGTCACCGACGACAAGGGCGTCGACCAGTGGATGTACCAGGGTAGGCCGCAGGGGGTCAGCGGGCTCAACGCCGTCGTCTCCTGGCCCGCCGAGGAATGGGGCCGCGATCCGGCGCGCTTCGCCGAGATGCGCCCCGGTGTCTACGACGTCGATGAGCGCGTCCGCGACATGAACCGCAACGGGATCTTCGCCTCGATGTGCTTCCCCACCTTCACTGGATTCTCCGCGCGCCATCTCAACATGCACCGCGAACATGTCACGCTGGTGATGGTGTCGGCCTACAACGACTGGCACATCGACGAGTGGGCCGGAGCCTATCCGGGCCGCTTCATCCCCATCGGGATCTTGCCGACGTGGAACCCCGAAGCGATGTGTGCGGAGATCAAGCGGGTGGCCGCCAAGGGTTGCCGCGCGGTCACCATGCCGGAGCTGCCGCATCTGGAGGGCCTGCCCAGCTACCACGACTTGAACTACTGGGGGCCGGTGTTCCAGACGCTGTCCGACGAGAACGTGGTGATGTGCCTGCATATCGGCACCGGGTTCGGAGCGATCTCGATGGCCCCTGATGCGCCGATCGACAACCTCATCGTGCTGGCCACCCAGATTTCGGCGATCTGCGCTCAGGACCTGTTGTGGGGGCCGGCGATGCGCACTTACCCGAATTTGAAGTTCGCGTTCTCTGAGGGCGGTATCGGCTGGATCCCGTTCTACCTGGATCGTTGCGACCGGCATTACACCAACCAGAGGTGGCTGCGCCGCGACTTTGGCGGCAAGCTGCCCAGCGAGGTGTTCCGCGAACATTCACTGGCCTGCTACGTCACCGACAAGACGGCGCTGAAGTTCCGCCACGAGATCGGTGTGGACATCATCGCCTGGGAGTGCGACTACCCGCATTCGGACTGCTTCTGGCCCGATGCCCCCGAACAGATGCTGGCTGAGCTGCAGCGCGCCGGCGCCAATGACGAGGAGATCAGCAAGATCGGTTGGCAGAACGCGTGCCGGTTCTTCAGCTGGGACCCCTTCGCCCGCACTGCCGTAGAGCAGGCGACCGTCGGCGCGCTGCGGGCCACCGCCACCGACGTCGACGTGTCGATCCGGTCGCGCACGGAATGGGCCCGGCTGTACCAGGAGAAGCAACTGGCCAAAACCTAAAACCAACCGCGCTTCAGTGCGTGATCGGATGAGGGAGGACTCGTTGTGAGGGCTTTCGTTGACTCGGGCCGGTGTCAGGGCCACACCCTGTGCGCCATGATCGCCCCCGACTCATTCCAGCTCGACGACATCGACGGAAGCGCGTCGCCCATCGGCGATGCGGTACCCGCCGACCAAGAGGAATTGGTTCGCGAGGCTGCGCGGTCGTGTCCCGAGAGAGCAATAAGACTCGCCGACTGAGTTGACGCAGCGGTCGATTCACCAGGAACACACGAAAGGCACTGCCGTGACCGTTGACGGGTCCGCCCCCCGAGATGACCGTCGCCGCAACCAGTATCACTTCGACAGGCATACACCTGAATACCGATACCGGTTCGAAGAGATCACCCGGGAGATGCACGCCAAATGTCCGGTGGCATGGTCGGAAACCTACGACGGCCATTGGGTCGCGGCGGGTAGCAAGGAGGTCTTCGAACTCGCCCGTTGCCCGGCAGTCTCCAATGACCATGACATCCATGGAGAGCGCAAGGGGTACAAGGGGATCTCAATCCCTACCGCCCAACGCCAGGGCGCAACGCGCGGCGGCATCCTGGAAATGGACGACCCGGAGCATCGGTCGTACCGCAACGTACTCAACCCGTACCTCTCCCCAGCGGCGGTCAAGCGCTGGGAGCCGTTCATCGATGAAATCGTCCGCGCCGCCATCGACGAAAGAATCGAATCGGGACGCATCGACTTCGTCGACGATCTGGCCAACGTCGTACCCGCGGTATTCACACTGGCGATGATGGGCATCCCCCTCAAGAAGTGGGAGCTCTACAGCGAACCTACTCACGCCGCGGTCTACACCCCAGAGCA
This sequence comes from Mycobacterium sp., assembly GCF_052144515.1. GTDB lineage: Bacteria > Actinomycetota > Actinomycetes > Mycobacteriales > Mycobacteriaceae > Mycobacterium. Next base: position 8,158 of record NZ_JBKQQD010000331.1, read on the forward strand.
CTCCCCGGACGCCGCCCGGGTTGCCGAAATGCACCGTCAAATGGGGCTGGATCTACGTGCCAACATGCTAGAGATCCGCGAGAACCCCCGCCCGGGACTGATCAACGCGTTGCTCTCGATGCGGATTGATGGTGAACCAGCACCCGACCTCGAAATACTGGGCAACTTAGCACTCATTATCGGCGGTGGGTTTGATACCACCACAGCCCTGACGGCACATTCGTTGGAATGGCTTTCACAACACCCGGATCAGCGCGAGCTGTTGTCACGAGAACGCGAACATCTCCTCAACCCAGCCACCGAGGAGTTCCTGCGGTTCTTTACTCCGGCGCCTGGCGATGGTCGCACCTTTTCCGACAATGTCGAGATTGACGGAATGAGTTTCAAAGAAGGAGAACGGCTGTGGATTTCGTGGGCCATGGCGAATCGCGACCCATCGGTTTTCGACAGCCCCAATGAAGTCGTTCTTGACCGTAAAGGCAACAGGCACTTCAGCTTCGGCATCGGAGTACACCGTTGCGTCGGATCCAACGTCGCACGTGCCCTCTTCAAGGCCATGGTGACCGCGGTGCTCGATCGCATGCCCGATTACCGATGTGACACTGACGGTACGGTGCACTATGACACCATCGGCGTCATCCAGGGCATGCGGCACCTGCCGGCTACCTTCACCCCAAGCAAACCCCGTGGCGCCGGGCTTGAAGACACTTTGGACAAGCTGCAGCGCATCTGTGATGAGCAGCAACTGGCTCGGCCGATTACCGAACGCAAGGACGCCGCCGTCATCGATTGAGTGCACCACCCTACGAGCTGCCACATTCCGTGCGGTTTGGCCTCCTAGAAAGCCTCTCCGAACGCTACAGCCTGTACGCCTTCGCGATGTACGCCATTGATTTAGTCGCATCGGCGCGGCCGGCGAGCCCTCGAACATGAGCCAGCGTCAAACCCGAGAACGATTAACTTTCTGCGCAATGGCCCCGAGAAAAATGATCGTTGCGGGCGATTCTGGGGGGGAACCTCAACTCGCTGACGAATATGCAAGACCCAGAAGGTCGGTCGAGATTCCACACCACCACGGTGTCGCCGTCGCGGCGTAGTCGAGCAGGGCAGCCATGACTTTCGAGCTGTGCCTTCTCTCGAATCGACCTGGCCTGCACGTCGACGATTGCCTCGATACGAGCTCGCGAGCCCGCAACGCAACGACCACGGGCGCGGTTCCTGCAGCGCACTTTGTGGCACGCCGATACGATATGTGGCATGCTTAGGCCATGGATGCCACATTGGTGCTGGGCCAGCAAGGTCGGCTGGTGATCCCGGCAGACATCCGGACCTCGTTGGGGCTGGCTCCCGGTGATCGCTTGCACCTGCATGTGACTGGTCGGCGGCTGGTGCTGGAACGGCAGCAGGACGCCGTGGCTGAGCTACGGGCCCTAGGAGCCGAACTTCCCAAGGACCGCTCACTTGTCGAGGAGTTGCTTGCTGACCGGCGTCTGGCCGCCGAGGCCGAGTGACAGTCCTGGATGCGTCTGCGGTGCTGGCTCTCGTTCACGACGAGCCCGGCGCCGACCTGGTCGCGACCGAACTAAATTCTGCGTCCCTGGGCGCAGCGAATCTGGCGGAAGTCATTGGCAAGCTGGTTGACGCCGATCTCGATGTCAGCCGGGTCCGTGAATTGCTCGCCGCCGCTGGTGTCACGATCGAGCCCTTGACCGAAGCCGATGCTGAACTGGCCGGGGCAATGCGGTCCCTGGCCGGCGGAGGTGGGTTGTCTTTGGGTGATCGCTGCTGCCTCGCCTTGACGGTGCGCAGCACGCCCGCCGAGGTACTGACCGCCGATCGCGCGTGGTCCCAGCTCGACCTACCCGTCCGGGTCCGCCTGCTGCGGTAAAGGAGCAAGGTGCGTCGCAATGGCCAGCAATCCTGCAACCGGTCGATTATGAGACGACACGGCGCGAACGAAAAGCTGCCAGCCATTCCAGGGCTCCTCGTTTCCGAGTCCGGAAGCCAACGTCCATCTGTGGTCGGCGCTTGGTCGGTGAATCCGCGACACGCCGTGTTTCGGTTGGTGCCGGATGGCGTTATATCGCCAGTTGAGAACACCTTTCGGTACCACCACCGGGAGGGCTTGGAGGCTCTCCTAAAGCCGCTGTCGCAGGGTCGAATCCTGCCGGGGGCACAAGGCGAAATGCCTGGTAAGAAAATATTTCTGTGGGTCGACCCACCGTGGTCGTGCGATATATGTGCGACGCATAGCCATCAGTGGCCAGCACTGGCCAGCACCTGTGGATTAGTCGGCGCGGCCTACGCAGCCCCTAGGAGCCCTGGCGATCTGTTTACCGGCATCGGACAAATTGATTTTCGCAATACATTCCGACACCACCCCAGTTGGTTGATGGACCGCCTTCATCCGCCGGATCCACAAACAGTGCTGGAGTCTGCGTCAGTAATTGATCGATTATCCCCGGCCCCGGCGGCAGAAAAGGGTCTGAATCCGCGTGCGCTACGCCGGTGCCGCCCGCGAGAGCCACGACGCTCATCGCTCCGGCCAGCAGTCCGCGAGCGCACGTGTGAAGTTTCATCGCCGCCCTCTCCGTCCTCGGCCCGGATCTCTGATTATCCGCCAGCGAACGATTCTAGCGGTCTGGTAAGCGAAGCGAGTGCAGGATTCCTGGCCAACGCCGACCAGCGCCAACGGCCCCCCTAGCATTCCGCACCCATGTCGCATAACAGTTACAAACCCACAACAACTTTGGTGAGCCGGCCAGCAAATTTCGCACCTTGAATCGGACCGTGCGTACGGTGTCGCCCGTGAGGCCCATAGCCGTGGTCGTTCGTCGCGCTGCGTTTCTGGCCGTCTGCTTCGTCATGTCAGTGACCACCGCGCCTTCAACGGCTGCTGATCCTGACGCTGAGCCTGCCGCTGCTGCTGCGGCACCACCACCCGACGGGCGGGTGCCGTCAGCCGATCCAGCAATCCTCAACACTCCTGACGGCTGGATCCTGGGCCTCGGAGCGAAGGACGAGATGCAAGTTCCCGTTGCGCCGTTGACCACTGCGGTCTCGTCTCGCGAATACCTCGCCAGCGGAACATTCGTCGGTTCGCTGAGAGGACCGGGACAGCCTCGCGGCGTCCTGGAGGTGGGTTACGAGATCGGCTGCGGAATCGATATGAGCACCTCCAACGGCGTCACGATGGCGGGTAGCGCTGGCGTCAGCCCGGGCCTCGGCCTAACGGGCCTGTTGACCGGTGTGCCGGGTGTTGTGCCGTTGGTGACTGCGCCGGTCAACGGCGTAATCACCGTGGGCCTCAAGCCCGGCATCGTAATCGTGGTGCCTGTGGACAAAAAGGAGTTCAAGGGTGCAAATCCCTGGGTCATGATCAATAACTTCCACGTCAAGATCGACGGATGTGTGGGCCAGTCGTTCATCCGCTCCTACGCGGTGCTGACTCGAGTGACCGATGAATCCGACGTGGTGCTGTCCTACGTCGGCGTCACCAAAGCGGTCTGATCCCTGTCGTCCGGTCAGAACGCCACTCCCCAGGAATACTGCGTGTACGAGCAGCCCTGACAACCGCTTCACGGGCAGACTTCAACGCCGGGAACGGACGGGCTGATGGTGTCGTCAGCGGCCACCGCGACCGCGCCCAGGTAGCCGTAGAGCCAGCCGACATCGGCGGTCGGCAGGTAGCGCCGCACACGGCGGTGACTGTGCCCGACCTTGTACGCCGGAAGCTTCCCCTCGCGAATCCATTTGCCGCAGAGTCGATATCGGAATTCCGCTGGCTTCGTGCAGCATCGCAACATTCGCGGACGGGCGCAGATGCGGAGATTGCGGTGTGTCAGAACGCTTTTGCTTGGCGGCAGTTGCGGCCATGGTGACGGTTCCTCCGAGAATGAAAAGAGCAAGCGGCGGCTAAGGCGCTTAACCCTTCAACTCTCAAGGTCATCCCTCGGAGCGATCCTTTTCCGCGCGTAGCGGCCTCTCAGACCCTTTGGCAAGACTGGCGACCACGCTACGCCCGCGTGTGACTGGCCATTGCTCACCAGCCGAAAGTCTCAGGAAATTCCCAACTTTGTGCCCACAACTGGGGAGCCTGTGGCGAATCGCCACACCCTCCGTCACTTCCCGGCAGTGGCCAGCTCCGACAGCGCCGCCGCCATCTCCGCGTCCCGGCCCGAAACAACCTGCTGATAAAGCAAACTGGCCTTGACCGTGCTGTGCCCCAACCGGGCCATGGATTCGGTGAGGTTGCCGACGCGGGCCGTCTGGGTACCGGCGAAGTGCCGCAGGTCGTGAATGCGGAGATCCGCGCGCTTGATGTCGTGCAGCGGCTTGGCGATGGCGTCACGGAACACCTTGTCGTTCAGGTGGCAGCCACCGCGTAGCGGGGCGAAAACCACAGCACCATAACCCTTCTCGGTGAAAACGTCCAGGTGGTGCTTGATGTCGGCGCGGATGTGCGGCGGGATCACCACGGCGCGCGGCTTGCCCGACTTCGGGCTGTCGATCCGGCATTCCCCGCGATGGGTGGCCGCATTGCGGACGAAAATAACCTCGCAGTCGTTCTCAAAGTCCCTGCGGTGCAGTTCGATAACCTCGCCCCACCGCAGGCCGCACCACGCACTCAGCAGCACAAGGGCTTTGAGCCGTTCGGGCACAGTGCTTGCCAACGTGGCCAGCTCAGGCACAGTCAGGATGACCGGCTCACGCTTGCGGGCCACGTTCATGGCGCGTTCGATCTGGCACGGGTTGACCAGCACCAGGCCATCCTTGACCGCCGTCGCCATGATCGCGTGCAGCAGGCCGTAGACGTGGCTGTTCCGGCGCGTGTGCTCGGAGCCGAGAGCGGCGAACCATGTGCGCACCGCGTCGGGCGTGACGGCGGTGATCTCCGACGCGCCGATGCCGTCGCGGATGTGGTGCTTCAACAGCGACTCGTACATCAGCCGGGTGCGGGGCTTGACCTTGCGCTCGGAGATCCACTTCGCCGCATAGTCTGCGAGGCTGACTGCGCGGGCTGTACGGGCCGCTGCGCGCTGTTTGGGCGGCGTCCAGGTGTCCGCTTCGATCCGCGCCCGCTCGTCGGCCAGCCAGCCCTCGGCGCGGACCTTCCCGGCCTTGGTGTTGCTGTAGGTGACCGGCGCGTTGTGGCGGCGCAGATCGGGGCCGATGTAGCTGGCTTGCAGGTTGCCGGATGGCAAGCGGCGGATGTGCCCCCAACCGCGTGATCCCTTAGTGCGTGCCATCACTCAAGAGCGTCGAAGTTGCTCGAAGGCGGCGGCAACCGTCGCGTATGCGATTTCTTCGGCGCTTTTGCCTTCGCGTTTGGCGACCCGTTCCCACTTCGGCATTTGGT
>NZ_JBKQQD010000332.1:0-7554 GCF_052144515.1 Mycobacterium sp.
GACGGCAATGCTGTCGCCGTCGCTGCCGTCGGGAACCAGCGTGCGATCCAGGACGGACGGGATCGCGATGTAGAACGGCAGTTCGTCGGCGAGTACGCCGCGCTTGATGCCGGCCATCAGCCGTTGCACGTAGTCGACGCTTGGCGCGAAGCTAAGCCCGGCGAGCTGATCGTCGGTCACGTCGTGTCCGGGGAAGGTGGGACGGCGGCTGACCGCGAAGTCAGCTTTGAAGTGGCTGACGCCGCTGGCGAGCACCTGCATCTTGGCGACCTGCGCCTGCACCTTCGGCGGCACCGCGTCAGGCTCGAGCAGCCGGGTGAAGAGGGATGTCGGATCGATCGCGGCGACCACCTCCTTCGCCAGGATCTCCTCCCCACCCTGGAGTTGGACGCCGCGGGCCTTGCCGGCGTGGTGCAGGATTCGCTCGACGGGCGCGGACGCGCGGATCTCGCCGCCCGACGCGCGCACGCAGGCCGCGAGCGCATCGACGAATGCCCCTGCGCCGCCGACTGGCCGGTGCAGGGGGACCAGGTGCAGGAGCGCGAAGTACGCGAGTATCGACGTGTTCATGGGCTCGTCGAGCGGCCGAAAGCTCCCGGTCGCGACGTTCATCGCGATGAACGCCTTCATCTCATCGCGCTCGAAGTCATCCATGATCTCCAACGGCGTCTGAAGCAGGATGCGGGTTCCGGGGAGCAGGTGCCGCCGCTGCTTCCGCGCACGCCGGGCCAGCTCCAGGACCGTGCGCGCGCTCGGACGCGTGGGATGGTCTGCCAGGTAAGGGATCCCGGCGTCGGCGCAGGCCATCAGCGTGGTCATGAGCTCCCGGTAGGTCTCGGCGTCCTTCTTCGACAGTCGCGCGATCGACTCACAGGTCTTGGTCAGGTCGCGGTAGAGCGAGAACTGGGTGCCCTGGGGGCTGAGGTAGGTGTTGTGCGGGTCCGGCAGTGTCCACCTCAATCCGTACCGCGACAACTCGAGCTCGTCGACGATCGATGGCTTGAGCTGGACGAACGGGAACTCGAAACCGAACGTGTTCATCCGGAATCCCGGCGCACCCGGAACGTCCCCGCTCACGACGAAGCCACCGAGCTCGGCATTCGCCTCAAGCACCAGCACCCGCCGGCCCGCTCGGGACAGATAGGCCGCACACGTCAATCCATTGTGGCCACCACCCACAATGACCACGTCGTACAAGGGGTCCTCCTGGTCGGTAACAAAAACCTGTCACTCACCCCAACTAAGGGAACGACGACTCTTTAGTTCTGACATAACATGCCTGAAAATAGGCCGAAGATCAACAGTTGGGGTACGGTACTCCTTCTCGTCGCCGGCTCAGGTCTTGCGTCCGCAGCTTGCAGCGCGTGATCACCAGCGAGATCGCCGAGGCTGTTGATCGCGAGGCGCGGGCGGATATTCCGGCTGAGAGTCCGCCTCTCATCCGGGACGTACTGTCCCGCACGCATAGCGCCAGGCCGCTGCCCGTGGCGAACGGGCCACCTCATGCGGACCCACTGAACCGAATTCCCAAGCTGAATAGGGCGGTTCGATTCCCGTCATCGCTCCTCAGCGGCGCCTGGGCTTCGACCTTTTCTGGGTGTGGCATTCAGTCACCGTGTGACAGGCGAACATCGGTGTGAACGCTTGGCGGCGCTGCTACACCGCGACAAAACGCGATCGCGGCGCACGCAGCTGGTCCGCCAGTTCCGCCGCCGCACGTTCGCCCGACACCGTGGCGGTGCACATATTCGACGATGACCGAAACACCCCGGCCAACTGGATACGAGAGGTGACGGCTGCCTGCCGGGCCTGGAACTGCCCAAGTTCCTTGTACAGCCCGGGCCTGCTGTAGACGATGACCTCGTTCCAGCGGGCGATTCGCGTGTAGTCCACGGTGTCGGTGACACCGGGGATCAACTTTTCCATCCTTCGCAGGATTTGGGTGCGGATGGTGTCGTCATCCTCGTCGATGATCTGTTCGGCGAATTCAGTCATCGTCAGGATGTCGAGCAGACCGTGGCCCTCCGGTGCGCGGCCGGGCGCCTTGTTGTGCTCGCAGGTGAAGCCCATCAGATCGGGATCGACTGGTTCGGGAATGTTGATCACGGACGCCACGATGCCTTTGGGTTTGCGGGTGACACCGGTGTTCATCACCACGCACTTGGTGTAACGCAGACCGCGCAGGAACGCCTCCGAAGCCGCGTCGAAATGGCCGGGTACGAGGTCGGGAATGGTATCGCCGCGGGCGGTAATTACCGCGCCTGAGCCGGACTCGGTGTGGGTGACGCCATCTGCGCCCGTCCAGGTGACGGTCACCCCGTCGGTGTTCTCCCTGATCTCTTGCACCGTGGTGCCCAGCCGGATGTCCATGCCTTCGGAGAGGCGATCGACGTAGGTCGAGTATCCCTCGCGGAATGCGTACAGCTTGCTGCCCAGGATGTTGTAGAGCATGAAGAACAGCTCTAGGTTCGAGATGGCGTCGCCGCGCACACCCAGCACTCCGCGCACCGTCGAGTTGATGACGTAGTCGTAGACCTCCCCGGACAGGCCGAGGTGCAGTGAGCAGTATTCACGCGGTGTCATGGTGTCGAATGCCGAAGCGCGAGAGAGGTCTTCGTAGTTGAGCAGCTTACTCGCCCGGGTCGCGTCGACACCGAAACGGGCCATGAGCGCCTTGGACTTCAGGGACACCAGCGGCGTCTTGAGGACGTCGAGAAACAGTATCCGAGCGCAGGTTGTAGATGGTGTCATCGCGCGCGAAGCCGATGATCGACCCGGCTGGGATCAGGTCGGGACCGCTACCGATCTCGTTGGCGAGTTTGACCACGGGCTCGTAGGCACTCGGCAAGATGGTGGCGCCCTCCTCCATGAGGTAACCCTGTTCGCGGTGGGTGTGGATCATGCCACCGGTGCGGTCGCGCTTCTCCAAAACGACAGCCGGAATCCCTTGAGCCCGTAATCGATACGCTGCGGTGAGGCCGGATGGCCCGGCACCGACGATGAAGACCGGTCCGCGATCAGCAAGTCCGTCGTTGGCGTTGGCTGTCATCTCTTCGCTCTCTTTCTCGGGGACTTTTCGGTTACGACGAGGGAGGGCAGCACGAAGTCTGTGACGAGCGCCCTTTCGGCGTCGGCATCGAGATCCTCGCGCAGAATCAACATCAGGTAGACGCCACGCAGCCACTCGACGACACGGTCGTCGCTGACTTCAGGCCGGATCTCGCCGCGCTCGCGGGCACGCCGCAGCATTGGGCCGAGGACATCCAAAACGATTCCCTGCATGGAGGATTCGTGGCCGGTGATCAACCGGTGCAGGGAAACCGTTGCGGTGGTGTCCAGCAGGTGGCGCAATTCCGGATCGGAGCGGGCCGCGTCCACCGTGGCGATCGAGGTCTCCAGCAGCAGCTCGACAAACCGGGCGTCGCGGTCCGCGATCGGCCGGATGCCCTCGCCGAGTTCGCGCAGCCTGGTCACGATCGCGGCTTCGGTGATCTCCCGCCGGGTCAGGCCGAGCCGGTAGACACCCGTGCGCCCGATACCTGATTCCTTGGCGATGTCATGCATCGTGGTCCGGTCCACGCCGTTGCGGGCGAAACAGCGCCGAGCAGCGGCGATTACCCGCTCCGGGAGGGCAGGTTCCTCATTTTCGGTAAGCATGGCGACCATCTAACCGCCTCCGGTTACGCCGCTGTTTTGGGTATGTTTCAGCTGATTCAAATACTGGTTGGGGCACAAAGGTTTTCCGGGTTGCCCGCAGTAGATACTCCCCTGTTGGTAGGACGGCAGCACCGGGATGCTGTTCACGTCGCCGCTCATCGCTATCCAGTCGTTGGGTATCTGGTAGGCCACCAGGGTGGTGAAGCCCGCCCAGCCACACACCGCCAGGGTGGACAGCAGCGTCTTGATCCAGGGGCTCACAGTCAGCGTGTCGACGTCACGGTCTACCGCGCAACGCCCGTTCGCGTCGCGTCCGTCGCGCAACCACGTGAACATCAAGCAATAGGACGAAATGAACAGCAGCTCGGTCAGCGGTAGCCGGTGGGTGGTGCCCGCCCACAAGGTCAGCGCGTTCGGCGAAGACACGTAGGTGTAGACGCCCGTTCGGTTCCATACCGTAGCCAGGCACCCGAAGACCACCATGAAAGTCACCAGCACGACCGCGTAAAGACCGACCGTGCTCAGTCGCGGGAGCCTCCTGCGTAAGGCGTCCAAGTAGGCACATCCCACAATGGCGGCGCCCACTCCCAACCAAATGTAGGCGGGCATGCACCAGCCCAGGCTCCATGCCCATCGGTCGCCCTGAGGTGCGGCGAACCCCGGGAGCTGCCGGGCCCAGGTGCCCAAGTTCAGCGAATGAGCGTTCATCGCCCATGTCGGGTTGAACATCTGGCACAACACGTCGAGAACCGATGCGAAAAATCCGCCCAGAAACAGCTTTCCGTCCAAGGTGACGGTCCGCTGACGGTACGCCGGCCGCAACAGCGTGAACCAGAACAGTACTGCGAACACCGAGAGGCTGATCACCTCCGTCAACCGAATGACCCACCCGAAGGAGTACGGATCGGGCCCGGGATCCACGGGTGTGGCCTGCGGGGAGAACAACCACCTGGCCCAGCAGGTCACCGCCAGTCCCACCAGCGCCAGGCCCAAAGCGGCCCAGAGCCATACCTTGCCGGACGGCCGCGCAGGCTTGGTGCTCACCGCATCCGTGTCTCGGATGACCACAACCGCATCGACGCCGGCACCCATCACTGGAACATAACACATGGAACGCTCAGCGTACTTCGTTCCAATGTCGTACATTGACCCCGATGAGTAACCAGACCGCACCGATCGCCGAGCAGCCGAATCTTCTGCACATGGTCAGCTCGCCGAACACCTTCTTTTCGACGGGTAACGTCGCCGAGGCGGCTCCCGGCGTGCACACGCCGCTGGGCTGGAGTATCTGGGGCGGCCTGACCGAGCAGGTGCTATCCGAGGTCGTCGTCACCCTTGGCGCGTGGTCACGCCCACCTGACGTGTCCGATGTCAACCGGCGATTCGGCTGCATCTTCTACGGACGATACGCAGCCAACGTCAACACGTTTCGCGCCTTCGGCGATCGGATGCCCGGCACCTCGGGCGACGCGGTGGAGACCCAATTCTTTGGCGCCAAGATGTCGCAAGAACGCAATCATCCAGTGCGCCAACGGTATCCGATCGTCGCAGCGAAGATGCCATGGAATGTGGTCCAGACTCCGCGCCAGGTCGCCGCTTACCGGGCAGACAACTACACGTGGTGGACGGACCAGGTCTGTGACCGTTCACCCACCGGGGTGGCCGAAGGTGTCGCGGTGCTTTCCGAAGCCAGCCGGCGCTACATCCCGGTGATGCGTGCGCACTGCATCGTCACGCTCCTGGCCCAGGCCTTCTATGACCAACTCGCCAAGCTGTGCGCCGCCGCCGGGTTGGAGGGCGGAGAACGGGCTCTGGTGAGTGGGTACGGCGGTATGGAGGAGTCGGCCGTGATCGCCGACGTGCGCGAGCTGGCCAGTGGGCAGCTCACCGAGGAGGAGTTCGTCCGCCGACACGGCTACCACGGCCGCGGCGAGGGCGACGTGTCGAGCCGCTCCTGGCGCGAGGACCTCACGCCGATCCGCGTATTAGCCGAGTCGTACCGCAAGTCTGGGGCCGATCCATTGGCCAATGCGGCGTCCACCCGAACTGCACGGCAATCGGCCGAACGCGAACTGCGAGCATGCCTCCCGTGGTCGCGCCGGCCGCTGGTAGCGCCCACGCTGGCGCTGACGCGCCGGTTCGTGCTGGGCCGCGAGGTCGGTAAGGCGGGGTTCCTGTTGGCCATGGATGGGATGCGTGCCGGTGCCCGAGCCGTCGGCGCGTCGTTGGCTGCTGAGGGTGTGCTTGACGATGCCGAGGATGTGTTCTTCCTGACCCTCGACGAACTGGTCGCCAACCCACGCGTCGAGCGCGATGCCGTTATCGCCGAGCGCCGCGCGCTCTACACCCGTTACCGGAGCTTGGACTTGCCGCCCACCTGGCAAGGCAACCCCGCACCGATACCGTTGGAAGGCTGCGACGAACCGCGCGAACGCGTCGACATCGTCTCGGGCATGGGTGTCAGCCCCGGAATAGCCGAAGGCACGGTGCGGGTCGTCCACGACGCCGACAGCGACCAGGCCGATGATTTCGAACCCGGCGACATCCTGGTGTGCCGCATCACCGACCCGTCGTGGGCTCCGCTGTTGTCGGTTGCCGCAGCGGTCGTCATCGACATCGGCGGGTCGCTGTCCCACGGCGCCATCGTTGCTCGTGAACTCGGAATCCCTTGTGTCATCAATACTGTGGACGGCAGCCGCACGTTGCGCACAGGCGACCGAGTGACCGTCGACGGCGGCGCGGGCTCGGTACGGGTGCAGCTACGGTAGTGGGCGGCGGGCAATCTCTTTCGCAGCGGCCGGGTCGAGGCCGAAACCGCGCAGCATCATCTCCGCGCCGCGCGACTCTGTCTTCCGACCCGGCGGGACGCGGCCGGCCAAAATCGCCCGAATGGCGGCCAACGCCGCCCCTACGATCGAGGTAAGGGCCAGGTCTAGATCGTCGATGGCGAATCGATTAGATTTCCGGCCGCGGGACAGGGTCTCCATGGCCCAGGGTGTCACCGCGTCCTCGAAAATCGCATTAACGCGGTCGAGTTCGACGAGAACCCGCGCTAGTTCGGGTTCGTCTCGGCTGAAGCGGTGGAAACGCCGGTAAGACACCGATGCCGCCTCGGCGGGATCGGTGAACTCGAGCGCATCCGCGCCGATCCTTGCGGCCAGGCCGGCAAGCACCTCGGCCACGACGGCCTCGATGAGCGCGTCCTTGGATTCGAAATACGTGTAAAAGGTGCCGAAGCCGAGGTCGGCGAGATCGGTGACATCGCCAATTCGAAGGTCTGACACCCCATTCTCGGCGATCAGCCGGTGGGCTGCGGTCAGGAGCCGCTGCCGGGCTTCGGCCTTACGGCGATCGCGGCGTCCCATCGGGGCAGTAGACAGAGTCACGACAGCAGTATCGCATTCGATCTATGCCTCAATCTTGATTTTATAATCGAGTTCGATGAGGATCACAGGAATGACGGAAACCAACCTGCCCACCGAAGCCGACTACGTGGTCATCGGGGCCGGACACAATGGGTTGACCGCCGCGTGTTACCTGGCCCGCGCCGGGTTTCGCGTAGCCGTCCTGGAGGCGTCGCCCACCGTGGGCGGCATGACCTCCACCAATGCCACCCTGTCGAGCGCGCCAGGCCACTACTTCAACGAGGGCGCGATCCAGTTGACCGGAATCTTTCGGCTCTTTGGGGTCGCCGAGGACCTCGAGCTGCATAAGTACGGGCTGCAGCAGATCTCGGTGGACCCCGCACACGTCCAGTTGGCTCCGGACGGAAGCTCCCTGGCGATATGGAAGGACGCCAGTCGCACCGCCGACGAGCTGCGACGGTTCTCGCCGAAGGACGCTCGAGCTTGGCTGGACCTGGCCAACGCGCTGGCTCCGATCATGGACGTGGTCGTG
>NZ_JBKQQD010000333.1:0-6326 GCF_052144515.1 Mycobacterium sp.
TGGTACGCGCAAGCATCGGGAGTACCGGGCAGCTCGCCGCGCTCGATTGGCAGCTCACCGGGCGGGAGAACCTGGTGCTGTTCGGCCGGCTGCGGGGCATGCGGCGCAAACATGCGCAACTGCGCGCCGACGCGTTGATCCACCAGTTCGATATGTCGCACGCCGCCGATCGGAAGGTGAACACCTATTCGGTCGGCATGCGGCGCCGCATCGACGTCGCCGCCGCACTGGTGGTTCGGCCGAAGGTGCTTTTCCTCGACGAGCCGACAACCGGGCTGGACCCGCGCAGCCGCCGCGACGTGTGGGACCTGGTCGCCTCGCTCCGAGCCCAGGGAGTCACCGTCCTGCTCACCACGCAGTATCTGGAGGAAGCCGACCTGCTCAGCGATTCGGTCGTCGTCATCGACCATGGCTGCGTCATCGCCAGCGGCACCGCCGACGACCTCAAGCGCCGCGTGGGAATCAGCTACTGCACCGTGAGTCCCGTCGATCCGGCCGACCTGCCCGCGATCCTCGCCGCGGTCGCCGACCTCGCGGACGCCCAGGCCGATGACGAGGCGAACACCGTGTCGGTGCTGGCGCCCGATGGCGTCGCCACACTCAGTGAGGTGTTTCGCCGGGTCGACCAGCTCGGCGTCGAGCTCGCCGACATCTCGCTGCGCAAGCCGTCCCTGGACGAGGCATTTTTGCACCTCACGAAGAGCGTCACCACGTGACGGCGCTCGCTGCACTCACCGAGCGCATCGTCCTCTCCACGCTGCGCGACGATCTGCCGTTCGCGATCCTTGCTCCCGCCGGGAACTTCGTCATCTTCAACTTCATGCTGGGCAACGTCATCGACACCGGCGGGATGAGCTACCCCCAGTACCTCCTTCCGGTGATCATCGTCCAGGTGATGTTTCTCGGGGCGCTGACCACCGTCGACCGGGCCGCCCGCGACCAGCAGTCCGACTTCGGGGTCCGGCTCCGCACGCTGCCCATCTCCACCGTCGCGCCGCTGACGGCTCGCATGGTGTACTGCCTTTTTCGCGGCGCCCTCGGCCTGCTGGCCACGATCGCCGTGGGGTATGCGTTCGGGTTCCGGATGTTCGGGGGGCCCGTTTACGCCGCCGCCTTCGTCCTTCTTGTCCTGACGTTCACGCTGGCGCTGTCGCTCGCCGCCGACGCCACGGGGACCAAGGCCGCACGGGGCGAGATCGGCAGGAGCGGGGCGTCCAGTCAGTTGCTCCTGGTTCCCCAAATGCTGCTGGTCATGCTGTCCACCGGGATGGCGCCGGTCGACTCGTTCCCCGACTGGCTGCATCCCTTCGTCCGCTACCAGCCCGTATCCCAGGTGACCGAAACCCTGCGCGGGTTCACCACCGGCCACGTCGCGGCCGGGAACCTGGCGACCAGCGTGGCATGGTGCCTGGGGCTGCTCGTGGTGTGTGGCGCGATCGCGGTGCGGATGCAACGGCGGACGCCATGACGACCGCAACCGCGGGCACGGCGCCGCCGCGGAGCTCGCTGGCCGTCGAAAGCCTGCTCTTTGCCGGGCAGCAACTGGCCCACTGGCGGCGGTCGTCGGCGATCACCATCCAGGCCCTGCTCTATCCGACCTTTTTGCTGATCACCTACAAACTTCTGGTCGGCAAGTCGATCATGAAGATCGCCGGGACCGACAGTCTCTACAGTCTGGTGCCGATGTGCGCGATGGCTGGCGCGATGTTCGGGTCGCTGGCGGCGGGCCTGAGCCTCGGCGCCGAGCGCGACAGCGGCCTGCTCAGCCAGCTGTGGTTACTGCCCGTGCACCGGGCCAGCGCCCTGACCGGCAGGCTGCTCGCCGAGGCTGCCCGCACGCTGGTGGGTTCCGCGTTGATCACGGCGGTCGGCGTCGGGCTCGGGCTTCGGTTCGCCCACGGCTGGCTCGCCGTCATCCCGTTCATCCTGATGCCGGTGCTCGTCGGTTGTGTGTTCGCGATGGCGGTCATTGCGATCGCGGTGCGGTCGAGGGGCGGCACCGCGCTGTTCTGGCTGGTCGTGCCGGCCATCAGCTTGGTGTTCGCCAGTTCCGGCGTGTCCGCCCCCGCATCGACGCCGGCGTGGATGCGGCCAGTGATCGCGATCCAGCCGATGGCCCCGACGATGGCGTTCATGCGGGCGCTCGCCCAGGGCGGTCCCGTGCTGTGGCACCTCCTGTTGTCACTGGGGTGGGTTCTCGGTCTGGCTGCCGTGCTCGGGCCACTGGCCGTCAGGAGCTATCGCGTGGCAGCGGAATCCGCACGCTGACCCGGGGCGCTTATACTCAGGCCCGATGCGTCGGCTTGCGAGATAGGGGCAGTTGTAACCGTGACCGAGTACGACGTCCGCGCGCTCTACCTTGACCTGATCCGACGCAACCTCACCCGATACGGCATGCACGAGCGAATTCCGGAGCAGTGGCCTTTGCGCCGGCGTGTCTTTTTCAAAGCCGCCAACCGCATCCTCGAGCGGACTAATGCGCATCGCTTGACGGGTGCTACGACGCGCGACTTGGGCTTGGACTGGCCGGCGGAGGCCGAGACGATGATCGGGATGCAGAGACTCACCAGTCTGCAGCAGTGCGTTGAGACGGTGCTGGCCGAAGACATCCCCGGCGATTTGATCGAATGTGGGGTGTGGCGCGGCGGGGCGTGCATCTTGATGCGTGCGGTTTTGGCGGCCTACGGGGATGCGACGCGGCGCGTGTGGCTCGCCGATTCGTTCCAAGGCGTGCCGCGCTCGGATCCCGCGAATTACAAAGCAGACAAAGGGATCAGGGCGGAGTTGGTTGCGGGCATTCTGGGTGTGTCCCAAGCGGAAGTCAGGGCGAATTTCGAGCGGTACGGGCTGCTCGACGACCAAGTCCGGTTTCTTCCCGGCTGGTTCAAAGACACGCTGCACGATGCCCCGATCGATCGCATCGCCGTCCTGAGGCTTGACGGCGACCTCTATGAATCCACGATTCAAGCGCTCGACGCGCTCTACCCGCGGCTGTCCCCCGGGGGATTCGGCATCGTCGATGACTACCTGGCGGTGAAGGCGTGTGAGCAAGCTGTCACCGATTACCGCGCTCAACATGGGATATCCGCGGAGATCGTCGACATAGACGGGACCGGTGTGTTCTGGCGCAAGGAATGAGGACGTTGGATGGTTGACGGCGGCGTCCCGGTGCGGATCGGCATCCTGGGGGCTTCTGTCCACGCACCGACGACGTTGATCAACCCGGCCCGGGGAAACCCGGAGTTGATGGTGGCCGCGGTGGCGTCACGCGATGGCTCCCGTGCGCAAGCCTTTGCCGCCGAACATGGCATCTCCCGTGTGCACGACAGCTACGAGGCGCTGGTCGCCGACCCGGACCTGGATGCGGTGTATATCGTGCTGCCGAACAGCTTGCACGGCCGGTGGACCCGGGCCGCGCTGGCCGCGGGCAAGCACGTGCTGTGCGAAAAGCCGTTCACCGCCAACGCCGCCGAGGCCCGCGAGATCGCCGACCTGGCCGCCACGTCAGACCGGGTGGTGATGACGGCAACGCAATACCGCTACCATCCGTTGACGTTGCGCGTCGAGCAGATCATTGCCTCGGGTGAGCTGGGCACCCTGCAGCGGGTGGATGTCGCCGTGTGCGTGTTGCTGCCGAAATTTTCCGGCAACTGCTACAAGTATTCCTTTGCCGGTGGGGCGACAATGGACGCTGGAAGCTATGCCTTCGACATGGTGCGCACGTTCGGCGGTTCGACCCCCGAAGTGGTTTCGGCGCGGGCGAAGCTGCGCGGGCATGAGGTGGACCGGGCCATGACGGCCGAGGTGCGGTTTGCCGGCGGGCACACGGGCCGGGTCCGTTGCGCGCTGTGGTCGTCGGACCTGTTCCGGGCGAGCGCGAAGGTGGTGGGTGACCGCGGAGAGCTGCGTTGGCTCAGTCCGGCGGCACCGCACCTCTTGCCTCGGCTCTCGGTCCGATCAGCCCACGGAAAGCGGGTGGAGCGCTTCCCGCGGCGCGTCACCTATGCGTATCAGCTGGAGGCCTTCGCCGCGGCGGTGCTGCGCGGGGAACCGGTGAAGACGACGCCGCAAGACACGGTCGAGACCATGAGGCTGATCGATGCGGTCTATCGCGCCGCCGGCCTTGCGCTCCGCGAGCCGGCCTGAACGCGAAATCCGTTCGCCCAGTGCGCACTTCGGATAACACGCGGCGTGCCACCTCGAGACATAGGCGGAGGTGATCGATCGGGTCAGGTGGCGAAATGCGCCTGGTTGACGTGCGCGGCCACCCGCAAGGCGTTGGCCGCGACCGTCAAACTGGGGTTCAAACCTGCGCTCGAAGGGAAGAACGATGTGTCCACCACGTAGAGGTTGTCCACTTCGTGTGCCCGGTTTTGTGGGTCGAGCACGCTGGTTTTCGGATCGGTACCGAAGCGACACGTTCCGCAGACGTGGCCCAGGTTCGCGTTGTCTTTGCCGCTCCCAACGGGCATATTGCGAAACGGCTGCAACACCTCTTTCAGTTGGCGCATAAACGCCGCGCGGCGTTCGATCTCACTGGGATGTAAGCGGTACTGAATGCGCAGCCGCTGGCGGCCATCCAGGCTGGGCCGGTCGTAGGGCAGCACGCGGTTGTCCAAATACGGGAGGTCTTCCGTCATCGCAGCCAGCACCAGTCCGCCGGTGAAGAACCGCTTGTAGATCTGGCGCACCGCCGGGCTCATCATGCGCAGCGCCTTGCCACGCCAGTCGGGGCGGTTGGTCAGCCACTGCATGGGCGGTATCGCGCCGAATGATTGCAGGGTGCCGTATTTCTGCCCCTCCCAGAAATAGAAGTCGTTGAGTCCGATCTCCTTGTTTGCCGCGGTGGTCTTGTGGTCGGGGTGCGGCCAGACCTCGATCGGGTCCAGCAAATGGCGCATCAGGTTGCGGCCCACCCAGTCCGAGCCGTTGGCCAGTCCGCGTGGCCACTCACCGGAGCGGGAGTTGAGCAACAGCACCGGGGTCGCAAGGGCACCGGCGGCCAGCACCACCACGTTGGCTTTGAGGGCCAGCATGTCGGTGCGACGTTGGCAGATCACCTGCTGGATCCGGGTGCGGTCGGCCTCCAGGCGCACCACCCGACACTCGGCCAGCAGCTGGGCGCCGTGCTCGGTAACCGCGGGCAGCACGCCGTTGCGGGCGGCGTCGTATTTGCACGACTGCGGGCACAGATAGGTCTGGCAGGTGGCACACCCGTCGGTGTAATCACAGGCCATCGGCAGGTGATAGGGATGCAACCCGCGGCCCGCCAGATAGTTGACCAGCGATTGATTCTCGGGTGAAAACGGCGGTGCGGCGGGCAGGCCGACCTCGGCGGCTTCCGGGCGCAGGGGATCGGGTTGGCCGCGAACCCCCAGCAGCTTTTCGGCCTCGGCGTACCAGGGCGCCATCTGCTCATAGCTGATCGGCCAGGCCTCGGGCACGGTGGAATCGCCGGGGTTGCGGAAATTCTGCCGGGGAGTGAAATCGGCAACGAAAAATCGTTCGCAGACCATGCCGTACAGGGCCGAGGATCCGCCGGTGCCGCTACCGATGAACGGCACGAAACGCTTCGGGAAGCGCCCGCTGATGTCTTCGATTTCGTCGGTTGTGCGTCCGGCCCGGGCCAAGGCGTCGTAGTACGCCTCTGGGGAACGGGCCGAAAGGGGCTCGGCGAGCTCGGGAATGGCAGCACGGATCGTTCTCGGTGTCCCGGGCAGTGTCGAGCGCCCTTTCTCGACGAACAGCACCCGCCGGCCTGAGCGGGCCAGTTGGTAGCCCAGCATTCCGCCGCCCATGCCGGTGCCGATGACGATCACGTCCCACTCGACGCGTTCGGCCTCGCGCGCACTCAGGTCGCCGTCAGCCAAAATCGAACTCCTCAGCGGATGATGGCCCAAAGCACGGCGCAGCCTGGGCGAATCGCGATCGTAACATCCGAGTTTTCCGGCGACAGCCAAGAATGACTCGGCTGTTGTTGAACGAGATGCATGCTGATCTCGGACACCGGCCGTCGCGCCGGCCGCCTCGTCCTGCGCCTATGCTTCGTGGGCCCAGATCGGTGCAACATATGCGGGAGCCGAGTTCGCTTCTGGAGCTTCCCGCGCAAGCTTCGCCGTCAGGCGGCCAGGCACGGTTTTCCGCGGCGGGTGCTCGAGTTCGCGCCCTCGGCTTACCTGCGCGGCCGCGCCGACCTCCAGCACCGCACCGCGGATCTGATGATGGCCGGCGTCGACGACGTCGTTGACATCACCGACATGCCGTGTGCTGAGCCGAGGTGCTCGATTTTGCGTGATCCCTTCCGCGAGGACCACACGATCTGAACC
>NZ_JBKQQD010000334.1:0-17295 GCF_052144515.1 Mycobacterium sp.
TGGTCCCAGCACTGGAACCTCGATCCCAAACCGTTCATCTGGAAAGCCAGCGCCGACGACATCATCACGAAAGTCCAACGTGGCCGCGAGACCCTTCACCAGATCAAATCGCAGACGGAGCACTAGCAAGTGGACACCCGCCCGCACTGATACCGATCCCAATATCGGGCACCGGGCCTCGCGGTGGGGCCGCACTCACAGGTAGGAGCCCACCACCGGCGACAGCTCGGGTGGGCCCCGGTGTTGAATCGAGGCATGTTGAGCCTTCCCGAAATTTCCGACCGCTTGGAGATCCAACAGCTGCTGGTCGACTACTCCACCGCCATTGACCAGCGCCGATTCGACGACCTCGACAAGGTGTTCACCCCCGATGCCTACATCGACTACCGCGCCCTCGGCGGCATCGACGGCCACTATCCCGAGGTGAAGAAGTGGCTCTCTGAGGTGCTGCCGAACTTCCCGGTGTACGCGCACATGCTGGGCAACTTCTCGGTGCGCATCGACGGGGACACCGCGTCGTCGCGGGTGATCTGCTTCAACCCGATGGTGCTAAGCGGCAACAAGGACGGTGAAAAGGAAAGAGTGCTGTTCTGCGGACTGTGGTACGACGACGAGTTCGTACGCACCCCCGAGGGCTGGCGGATGACGCGGCGCGTCGAGACCAAGACCTTCCAGAAGGTCATGTAGGCGAACCCGATGGCGGCGACCCGCCGCGCCCGGCTCCGCCGCTCTCGCGATCGCCGCGAATTTCCGCCGGACCACTCCGCTCTGGCACAATGGGCGGCTGTCCGCCGCGCGATTACCGTTTTTTTCGGGGCCCGGTGGTCATACACGCGAGGCAAAACCGGATCCGGGCATCCCGCCCGTTTCGCTGAATTGCAGCGTGACACATACAGGAGAAATCGCGTAACCATGGCTGTGAAGATCAAGCTCACTCGGCTTGGCAAGATCCGCAATCCCCAGTACCGCATCGCCGTCGCTGACGCGCGCACGCGCCGCGACGGCCGCTCCATCGAGGTCATCGGCCGCTATCACCCGAAGGAAGAGCCGAGCCTGATCGAGATCAACTCCGAGCGCGCGCAGTATTGGCTTTCCGTGGGTGCTCAGCCCACCGAGCCCGTCCTCAAACTGCTGAAGATCACCGGTGACTGGCAGAAGTTCAAAGGCCTGCCGGGCGCCGAGGGCCGGCTGAAAGTCAAGCCCGCCAAGCCCAGCAAGCTGGAGTTGTTCAACGCCGCGCTGGCGGCCGCCGAGGGCAGTCCCACCACCGAGGCCGCGCGGCCGAAGAAGAAGGCGCCGGCCAAGAAGGCCGCCAAGGCCGCCGAGGAGCCCGTAGCCGAGGAGCCGGCAGCCGAGGCACAGCCTGCCGCCGAGCCTGCAGCCACCGAGACGCCGGCCGAGCCCGAATCGACCGAGCAGGCCGAGTCTTCGGCGGAAAGCTGACGGGCGCGATGAGCACGGTCGTCGTGGACGCTGTTGAGCATCTGGTTCGGGGGATCGTCGACAACCCCGACGATGTCCGGGTGGAGTTGGTTACCAATCGCCGTGGGCGGACTGTCGAGGTGCATGTTCATCCTGACGACCTGGGCAAGGTGATCGGTCGTGGGGGACGCACCGCGACCGCGTTGCGCACGCTGGTCGCCGGCATTGGTGGCCGCGGTATCCGCGTCGACGTGGTGGACACCGACCAGTAGCTCATGGAGCTGGTAGTCGGGCGCGTCGTCAAAGCGCACGGCATCAGCGGCGAGGTGGTCGTCGAGATCCGCACCGACGATCCCGCTGAACGCTTCGCGCCCGGTAATACGCTGCGCGCCAAGGGATCCCGTGACGGTGGCGCTCAAGAGCGCAGCTATGTCGTCGACAGCGTGCGTGAGCACAGTGGGCGGCTACTGGTGCGATTGGCCGGAGTGGCCGACCGCGACGGCGCCGACGCGTTGCGCGGCAGTCTGTTCGTCGTCGACTCCGATGACCTGCCGCCCATCGATGAGCCGGACACCTACTACGACCACCAGCTGGAAGGCCTTCGGGTCCGGACCGTCACGGGAACCGATGTCGGCGTCGTCGCCGAGGTGCTGCACACCGCGGCCGGTGAACTGTTGGCGGTCAAGGGCGATTCCGGGGAGGTCCTGGTGCCGTTCGTCAGCGCGATCGTCACGTCGGTCTCGTTGGACGACGGGACCGTCGAGATCGACCCGCCCGACGGACTGCTGGATCTGAGCTAGTCGTGCGTATTGACGTCATCACAATTTTCCCGTCCTACCTGGACCCGCTGCGACAATCGTTGCCGGGCAAGGCGATTGAGTCGGGCCTGGTCGACCTGAGGGTGCACGACCTGCGGCGGTGGACTTATGACGTGCACCGCTCGGTGGACGACGCCCCCTACGGCGGTGGGCCGGGGATGGTGATGCGAGCGCCGGTGTGGGGCGACGCGCTGGATGAAATCTGTTCGGGCGAGACATTGTTGATCGTTCCCACCCCCGCGGGCGCGCTGTTCACCCAGGCCACCGCCCAGCGCTGGAGCACCGAGTCGCACCTGGTGTTCGCCTGCGGACGTTACGAGGGCATCGACCAGCGGGTGATCGACGACGCCGCCCGGCGAGTACGCGTCGAAGAGGTCTCGATCGGTGACTATGTGTTGCCCGGCGGCGAGGCGGCGGCCGTGGTGATGATCGAGGCCGTCCTGCGCCTGCTTGCCGGGGTCCTCGGCAACCCCGCGTCGCTGCACGATGATTCACATTCGCCGGGCCTGGACGGGCTCTTGGAGGGGCCCAGCTATACCCGCCCGCCGAGCTGGCGTGGCCTCGACGTCCCGGAAGTCCTGCTGTCCGGTGACCATGCCCGCATCGCGGCCTGGCGCCGGGAGGTCTCGCTGCAGCGCACCCGGGAGCGCCGCCCCGACTTGTCCGGTGGCCAGGCGGGCCCGGACTAGCGGGTCAGACCCGGCCGTTGGGGAATATCGTCTTGACGGCCTGGGTGATGGTGTCTCGCGCGGTCGCGTCATCGGAGGGCTGCAGCGACTCGATCACCATGATGTAGCGCCGGTCCGCGCCGATCACGCCCGTCGACAAATGCATCCAGTCGGCGCCGATGCAGCACATCCAGCCCTGCTTGACCGCGACCGGTTCGGCGTAGAGGCCGTCCGGGATGCCGAATCGCTGGGGGTAGCCGTCGATTCCGTTGGGGGTCGACTGAGCCAGATCGTTGATGATCATCCTGGCCCGCTCCGGCGGTAGCCCACCGGCCCCGTCGAGCAGCATGTCGTAGTAGCGGACCAAGTCGCTCGCAGTACTGAGCGTGTTCCACCAGCGCCCGTCGCCGGGCGGCGTGGTCGACGCCAGGCCATATCGGCTCGCGACCTGGCTGACGATGACGTCTCCGCCGTCCTGGCCCCAGAACTTCTCCGCGGCGCCGTCGTCGGACGACTGCAACATGATGTCCATCGCCTGACGGTCTTCCGGCGACAGCGTGGTCTTGCCCGCGGATTCCTGCAGCAGCAGGTCGTCGGCGATGAAGAGCTTGGCCACCGACGCGATGCCGGGAATCTGGGCGTTGCCATTGGAGAGCAGCTGGTGGGTGGACCGATCGAGCACGGCCACCGAGAGGGTGGCGCCGGCGGCGGCGGCTTGATCGGTGGCCTGCTGGATGCGTGCCTGCACGCCGACGAAACCGATATCCGGTGGGCGCTCGGCCACCGCGGGCGGCGCACCGACCTGCAGCAGCATGTTGGCCAGCTTCGGTTGGGACTGCAACGAGCCGGGTGCGCTGTATGCCGGCTTGGCTACCTTATTCAGCGCTGTTGCCTCGAGGATCGCCTCGTCACACCCGGCCAGCACCAGCGTCACCGCCGCCATGGCGGTGAGCAGCGCGAGCGGGCGTGCGTGCATCTTTTTCCTCTGGCTCCTCGGCTCGTGTGGCTCTGCGGCTCCTGTGGCATCCTCCGGTGTCCGACTAGCGCGTTTGGCCCCAGTAATGTGTACCATTCACCAGCGCCTTTGGCGCGTCATGAACCGCGTCCTTTACGTGTGATTTTCAAAGCACGCGGGGCGTCTGGCACAATTGACCAGTTGTCTCGAGCGGTTGTCAGCGGGCCGGTACGCTCCGCCCGCCCAGAGACCCGCCCAGAGATAGCCCACCAAGCCCGAACACCCCAAGGAAGTGTCTTAGCTCATGAACAGGCTGGACTTCGTCGACCAGACGTCGCTGCGCGACGATATCCCGGCCTTCGGCCCGGGCGACACCATCAACGTGCACGTCAAGGTGATCGAGGGCGCCAAGGAGCGTCTCCAGGTGTTCAAGGGCGTGGTGATCCGCCGGCAGGGCGGCGGTATCCGCGAGACCTTCACCGTGCGCAAGGAGAGCTACGGCGTCGGCGTCGAGCGGACCTTTCCGGTGCATTCGCCCAACATCGACCACATCGAGGTGGTGACGCGTGGCGATGTTCGCCGCGCCAAGCTCTACTACCTGCGTGAACTTCGTGGCAAGAAGGCCAAGATCAAGGAGAAGCGCTGACCGGCGCGCCGCGGTGGTTGCCCGGTGCTGGCTAGTGTGATGTCGTGACCGAAACCACGGACTCGTCACCTGAGCCCCAGCCCGACGGTGGTCAGTCGGAGCCGAAGATCTCCATAGCTGAAACCTCTGAAATCGAAGCGCCGCCCGAGGGCCCGTCGCCGCCGCTGCCTCCAGGGCAAGGCGAGGAGCCCAAGAAGCGGTCAACGCTGCGGGAACTCGCGATTCTGGCGGTCATCGCCGTACTGCTCTACTACGTCATGTTGACGTTTGTGGCGCGTCCCTACCTGATCCCTTCGGAATCCATGGAGCCCACGCTGCACGGATGCGCGGGCTGCGTCGGCGACCGCATCATGGTGGACAAGCTCACCTACCACTTCGGCTCACCGCACCCGGGTGACGTCATCGTCTTCAAGGGACCGCCGAACTGGAACTACGGGTACAAGTCGATCCGTTCGAAGAACACCGCGCTGCGCTGGGTGCAGAACGCGCTATCGTTCATCGGTTTCGTGCCTCCCGACGAGAACGACCTGGTCAAGCGGGTCATCGCGGTGGGCGGGCAGACGGTGCAGTGCCGCGCGGACACCGGATTGACCGTCAACGGCAAGCCGCTGAAGGAGCCGTACCTCAACACCGCCACCATGATGGCCGACCCGGTGGTCTATCCGTGCCTGGGCAGCGAGTTCGGGCCGGTCACCGTCCCACAGGGGCGTCTGTGGGTGATGGGCGACAACCGGACGCATTCGGCGGACTCGCGAGCGCACTGCACCAGCAGTCCGGCCGACGCGGTCAAGGGGATTCTGTGCACCGGCGACCCGGCGTCGGGGACCGTGCCGGTGTCCAATGTCATCGGCAAGGCGAGGTTCATCGTCTGGCCGCCGTCGCGATGGGGTGGCGTGGGTTCGGTGAACCCCCAGCAGGGTCAGTAGCCATGGCCACTACGTGGCCGCCGCGGACCGTGATCCGTAAAGCTTCCGGCTTGCGCACCCTGGAGTCCGCGCTGCACCGCAGCGGTTTGGGACCGGTGGCCGGGGTGGACGAGGTGGGCCGCGGTGCCTGCGCGGGACCGCTGGTGGTGGCGGCGTGCGTGCTCGGGCCGGGGAGGCTGGAAAGCCTTGCAGGTCTTGACGATTCGAAGAAGCTCACGGAGAAGGTCCGGGAGAAGCTGTTCCCGCTTATCTGCCGTTACGCGCTGGCCTACCACGTGGTGTTCATCCCGTCGGTCGAGGTGGACCGGCGCGGCGTGCACGTGGCCAACATCGAAGGGATGCGCCGCGCTGTGGCCGGCCTGTCGGTGCGGCCCGGCTATGTGCTGAGCGACGGGTTTCGCGTGCCCGGGCTGCCGGTTCCATCGCTGCCGGTGGTCGGCGGCGACGCGGCGGCCGCCTGTATCGCCGCGGCCAGTGTGCTGGCCAAGGTGAGCCGGGACCGGTTCATGGTCGCGATGGAGGCTGACCACCCCGGCTACGGCTTCGCCGACCACAAGGGATATAGCACGCCCGCGCACAGCGTGGCGCTCAGCCGGCTGGGTCCGTGCCCCGCGCACCGGTATTCGTTCATCAACGTCCGCCGCGTGGCGAGCGGGTCGAACGCCCGGCTGGTGGCCGAATGCAAACCGGACCCTCCGGACGAGCATGGCGAATACCGGTGAGGAAAGATGGGGCCAGGGAAGAAGGCAGGGAGAAGGACGTCTGAGCAGATGAGTGGCAGATGAGTGCAGAGGATCTCGAAAAGTACGAAACCGAGATGGAGCTCTCGCTGTACCGCGAATACAAGGACATCGTCGGCCAGTTCAGCTACGTCGTGGAAACCGAGCGGCGCTTCTACCTGGCCAACAGCGTGGAGATGGTGCCCCGCAACGCTGACGGCGAGGTGTACTTCGAGCTGCGATTGTCCGACGCCTGGGTGTGGGACATGTACCGGCCGGCCCGATTCGTCAAGCAGGTGCGGGTGGTCACGTTCAAGGACGTCAACATCGAAGAAGTTGAGAAGCCCGAGCTGCGGCTGCCCGAATAGACCCCGAGCCCCCGGAGCTATGCGGTCGCCGGAGGCTGATCCTGGTCGCCGGACGGCAGTTGGCCGCGGCGTTCGATGATCTGCCGCGCCACGTCAGCGAGCTTGATGTTGAAGCCCTGCGAGTGACGCCGCAGCAGGTCGAACGCCTCGTGCTCGGTCAGATCATGCAGCACCATCAACATGCCGACCGCTTTGCCGATTTCGCGGTTGCTGAGTAGCCCTCGTCGCAGGCTGGCGGCGTCTTCGCCCTTGGCGACGGCATTGATGGCCACACTCGCGAACGATGTGAGCACCGCCGCTCGTCCGGCGGACTCGGCGTCGAAGAGGTTGGGGGTCTCGCTGAACAGGTTGAGCGCAGCGCCTTTGCGCTTGTCGACCAGGATCCGAAAGCCCATGGCGCCGCGCACCGGCGTCTCGGCGAGCAGGGCGGCCGCGAATCGGGGCCACTGGGACGGCGTGGTCAGATCGGTTTCGACCTGGGGAGCTTCCTCCTCGATCGCATCTATGCACGGGCCGTCGTCGACGCGCCGTTCCAGGTCGTCGATCCGCTGCGCGAGCTGGCTGCTCGCACCCACTGTTACGTAGCTGTCGTTCTGACGAACCAGCAGGCTGGCGTGGTCGCAGCCAGGGACGGTCAGGGTCGCGGCCACACAGATGGCGGAGTACATCTCGGCAGCGTCCGAGCCCTGGTAGATGATCTCGGCGAGGGCGGCGAACACTGTCGCGGGGTCCGCCATCGTCCCGCCAGGTGGTGCCGTCTCTGAGCCGGCGTTCGGTTCGTCCGCCAAGTCTGTCCCTCGCTTCTGGTGCTGCCCGGGGTCGTCGGCCCAGCGTGTCACAACTCCATACTCCTTCTTCCAGCAACCGACCTCTACATTAAATAGCCATGCCGGGCGGCTTCACACAGTTCGGTTCCCGAACCTCGCCGGTGTTTGGCCGACGTCGCTGGTGGGGAAGTTAGTTCGAATGGGAATCACTGTCGCCGTCACCGGGCCGACCGGAGAGATCGGCGTCTCGGCGGTGACGGCGCTGGAGCGCGAACCCGCGGTGGAGAGGATCGTCGCGATGGCGCGCCGGCCTTTTGAGCCGCCCACGCGCGGTTGTGTGAAAACCAGCTATCAACAGGGCGACATCCTGGATCGTGACGCGGTCGAGGCGCTGGTCGCGCAGGCCGATGTGGTGATCCACCTGGCGTTCCTCATCATGGGGTCGCGGGAAAAGAGCACGCAGGTCAACCTGCAGGGCACCCGGAACGTGTTCGAGGCCACGGTTGCGCACAGCGCCCACGGCGTCTGGTTTACACCTCGTCGGTGGCGGCATACGGCTACCACTGCGACAACCCGCTGCCGCTGACCGAGGAGGTGCCGACGCGCGGCTCCGCGGAGCACTATTACTCCGAGCAGAAGGCGGCGTGCGAGGCTGCGCTCACCGACATCACCAAAGGTTCGTCATTGGGCGTGTTCGTGCTGCGGCCGTGTATCGTCGCCGGGCCCCAGGCCCTGGCGAACGCGCTGCAGTGGAAGGGGCTGCCCGGCCCGGTGCGGGCCGTGGCAAAGGCGGTGCCGGCGTTCAAGCCGGTCGTGCCGGATCCGGGTTTTCCGTTGCAGCTGGTCCACCACGACGACGTCGCGACGGCGGTCGCGCTGGCGGCCACTGCTCCGGCACCGCCGGTGCGTACAACATCGCCGGAAACGGGGAAGTGGCGATCGCGGAGGTGGCCAAGGCGCTGGGAGGCCGACCGGTAGGGGTTCCCGCGACCGCTGCCTCGGCGGCGTCTGCGGCGATTTCCCGGTTGCCCGTCGTCCCTTCCGTGGTCGAATGGCTGCACGTCGCGCGGACCTCGGTGGTGATGGATACCAGAAAGGCGCAGCGGCAACGCGGCTGGCGCCTGACGCACTCGTCGGCGGAGACGCTGGCGGCGCTGGCCCAGGCGGTGTGAGCACCGCTAAGCCACAATGGTCCAGTGGGCCACGTAACCGCGAGACGGCGGGCAAGGCATCTCAGCGCTGATCAGGCGATCACCCGATCGGAAACCCTGGCCGTCGAGGAGCCGCTGGAGATCCGCGTCAACGGGACGCCGGTCACGGTCACGATGCGTACACCCGGCTCGGATATCGAACTCGCGCAAGGCTTTTTGCTCACCGAAGGGGTGATCGGCGGCCGCGAGGAGGTGCTGACGATCCGCTACTGCGGCGGCCGCGGAGATGACGGTGCCAATACGTACAACGTGCTGGACGTGACGCTGGCCCCAGGCGTCGAACCGCCCAGTCTGGATATCACCCGCAACTTTTACACCACCTCGTCGTGCGGGGTCTGCGGCAAGGCGTCGCTGGATGCGGTGCGGGTGATCAGCCGGTTCTCACCCGGCGACGATCCCGCCACCGTCGCCGCGATCACGCTCAAGGCGATGCCCGGCCAACTTCGCGGCGCGCAAAAGGTTTTCGCCAGCACCGGCGGCCTGCACGCCGCGGCGTTGTCCGGAGTCGACGGCACCATGCACGTCGTGCGTGAAGACATCGGCCGGCACAACGCGGTCGACAAGGTCATCGGCTGGGCGGTGGAGCACGACCGGATACCGCTGAGCGCGTCGGTATTGCTGGTCAGCGGGCGGGCGTCGTTCGAATTGACCCAGAAGGCGCTGCTGGCCGGGATTCCGGTGCTGGCCGCTGTCTCGGCGCCGTCATCGCTGGCGGTCTCGCTGGCCGAGGAGTACGGGATCACGCTGGTGGCGTTCCTGCGGGAGGACTCGATGAACGTCTACACCAGGGCGGACCGCATCACCGACTAGTGGGGTCGGCGCACGGCTGAGCCTGTGGATAGACACGCGACTGGGGATAACTGGGTCTCGCGCGCGCAACCGGACGCCATCCGCGGGGGTCATTGTCGGATCCCGCCGTGAAGGTTGGCCGCATGACGACTCCTACAACTTTGACTCGGGCTCAACTGGGAACGATGGGCGAAGCGCTCGCCGTGGATCACCTGACGCGGATGGGGTTGCGGATCTTGTACCGCAACTGGCGCTGCCGCTACGGCGAGCTGGACGTGATCGCCTGCGACGAGGCCAGCCGCACGGTGGTGTTCGTCGAGGTCAAGACCCGCACCGGCGACGGATATGGGGGGCTCGCGCACGCGGTCACCCCCCGCAAGGTCCGCCGGCTGCGGCGGTTGGCCGGCTTGTGGCTAGCCGGCCAGGACGCGGGCTGGACAGCGATTCGCATCGACGTGATCGGTGTGCGGATCGGGCGCCGCCGCACCCCGGAGATCACGCACCTGCAGGGAATCGGCTGATGGCGCTCGGGCGCGCGTTCTCGGTCGCGGTGCGCGGATTGGACGGACAGATCGTGGAAATCGAGGCCGACATCACCTCGGGCTTGCCCGGCGTGCACCTGGTGGGTCTGCCCGACGCTGCAGTGCAGGAATCGCGCGACCGCGTCCGCGCGGCGGTCACCAACTGTGGCAACACCTGGCCGATGGCCAGGCTCACGCTCGCGCTGTCACCGGCAACGTTGCCGAAAATGGGTTCCGTCTACGACATCGCCCTGGCCGCGGCCGTGTTGTCGG
This sequence comes from Mycobacterium sp., assembly GCF_052144515.1. Classification (GTDB taxonomy): domain Bacteria; phylum Actinomycetota; class Actinomycetes; order Mycobacteriales; family Mycobacteriaceae; genus Mycobacterium. Next base: position 10,084 of record NZ_JBKQQD010000334.1, read on the forward strand.
CGCAGCGAAAGAATCCGTGGGAGCGTCTGGAAAAGACGGTCCTGCTGGGCGAGCTGTCGCTGGACGGTCGGGTCCGGCCGGTGCGCGGAGTGCTGCCCGCCGTGCTGGCCGCCAAACGTGACGGTTGGCCGGCCGTCGTCGTGCCGGTCGACAACCTGGCCGAGGCCAGCCTGGTTGACGGCATCGATGTCTGGGGCGTTCGCACGCTGAAGCAACTGCAGGGCTGGCTGTGCGGGTCGGCCGGCCTGGACGACAGGGTCACCGCTGCCGCCACCTCTGCGGAGGCGGCGGCGGATCTGGCCGACGTGGTGGGTCAGGCGCAGGCGCGGTTCGCGGTCGAGGTTGCGGCCGCAGGGGCCCACCACCTCATGTTGACCGGACCGCCGGGAGTGGGCAAAACGATGTTGGCGCAACGCCTTCCGGGAATACTGCCGGCGCTGTCGCACGGCGAGTCACTGGAGGTCACCGCGATACACTCGGTGGCCGGGCTGCTGTCGGGGGAGACCCCGCTGATCACCAGGCCGCCGTTCGTGGCGCCGCACCACAGTTCCAGCGTCGCGGCGCTCGTCGGCGGGGGCTCGGGGATGGCCCGCCCGGGCGCGGTCAGCCGGGCGCACCGCGGGGTGTTGTTCTTGGACGAGTGCGCCGAGATCAGCGTCAGCGCGCTGGAAGCGTTGCGAACACCGTTGGAAGACGGTGAGATTCGCCTCGCCCGCCGCGACGGGGTCGCGTGTTATCCCGCTCGGTTCCAGCTGGTGCTTGCCGCCAACCCGTGCCCCTGCGCGCCGGCCGATCCCCGAGATTGCATCTGCGCCGCGGCGGTCAAGCGGCGCTACCTGGGCAAACTCTCCGGGCCGCTGATGGATCGGGTCGATTTGCGGGTGCAGATGAATCCGGTTCGCGCAGGCGCATTTTCGGCCGCCGACGGCGAGTCGACGGCGCAGGTGCGCCACCGGGTCGCGACGGCGCGCGACGCGGCCGCCGAGCGCTGGCGACCGCACGGATTCCGCACCAATGCCGAAGTCAGCGGGGCGCTGTTGCGGCGGAAGTTCCGCCCCAGCAACGCCGCGATGAATCCGTTGCGCACGGCGCTGGACCGTGGGCTGCTCAGCATCCGTGGCGTGGATCGCTCACTGCGAGTTGCGTGGAGCCTTGCCGACCTGGCCGGCCGGGTCTCGCCCGGGCTGGACGAGGTAGCCGCCGCGCTGAGCTTCCGGCAGCCCGGAGCGCGGCGATGAGCGCGACTGCAGCCTGGGCATACCTGTCCCGGGTGGCCGAACCGCCATGCGCGGAACTCGCCGCCCTGGTGCACGCCGTCGGGCCCGTGGAGGCGGCCGACCGCGTGCGGCGCGGGCTGGTCGACGACGCGCTGGCGCAGCACACCGAGTCCCGGCGCGCAATAGACTGCGCCGCAGACGATCTCGAGCTGCTCGCCCGCCGCGGCGGGCGATTGATCACGCCCGACGACGACGAATGGCCCGTGCTCGCGTTTGCCGCGTTCGGCGGTCCCAGCGGTTCGGGGGTCCGGGAGAAGGGCCGGCCGCCGTTGGTGTTGTGGGCGCTGGGGCCCGCCCGCCTCGACGAGACGGCGCAGCGCGCGGCCGCCATCGTCGGAACGCGGGCCGCCACGGTTTACGGCGAACACGTGGCCGCGGACCTGGCGGCCGGACTGGTGGAACGCGACGTCGCGGTTGTATCCGGCGGCGCGTACGGCATCGACGGCGCGGCTCACCGTGCGGCGCTGGCCGCCGGCGGAATCACCGTGGCCGTCCTGGCGGGCGGGCTCGACGTCCCTTACCCGGCCGGTCACTCGGCGCTGCTGCATCGCATCGGCCAGCACGGACTGTTGCTCACCGAATACCCGCCGGGTGTCCGCCCGGCCCGGCACCGGTTTTTGACCCGCAACCGTTTGGTCGCGGCCGTCGCGGGGGCGGCGGTCGTGGTGGAAGCGGGTCTGCGCAGCGGCGCGGCCAATACCGCCGCCTGGGCGCGGGCGCTGGGCCGTGTGGTGGCCGCGGTGCCCGGACCCGTGACCTCGTCGGCGTCGGCGGGTTGCCATGCGCTGCTGCGCAACGGCGCGGAGCTGGTCACCCGAGCCGACGACGTTCTCGAGCTCGTCGGCCGCATTGGCGAGCTGGCGCCTGAAGAACCGCACCCGACCACCGCGCTCGACGGGCTCACCGAGGCCGAACGCCACGTCTACGAGGCATTACCGGGCCGCGGCGCGGCCACGATCGACGAGATCGCGGTCGCGTCCGGGCTGGCGCCCGAACAGGTGCTGGGCCCGCTGGCGATCCTCGAGATCACCGGATTGGCCGAGCGCCACGACGGCCGGTGGCGGATCGTCAGCGTCCGTCGTGGCCACGCTGCGGCCCGGGTGTCAGACGCGCGACTCGTATAGTCGACTGGGGTCGGGTCTGGACAGGAGGAGAAGTGGCAGGTCGACCTCTGCAAAGGTTTCACGTCGTCGGTACCGAGCAACTCACACCGCACATGGTCCGGGTTGTGCTGGGGAGCAACAGCTTCGACGCCTTCGTGCCCAGCAAATTCACCGACTCCTACGTCAAGCTCGTCTTCGTCCACGACGACATAAGCGAAAAGGACGTGGCCGGGTTGCCGCACCCGTTGACCCTGGACAGCTTCGCCGGCCTGCCGCCCGAGAAGAAGCCGTCGGTTCGGACGATAACGGTGCGCCGGGTCGACGTCGCGGCCCGCGAGATCGGGGTGGACATCGTGATCCATGGTGAGCACGGCGTGGCGGGGCAGTGGGCGGCTTCGGCCCAACCCGGCCAGCCGATCTACCTGATGGGGCCCGGTGGCGCCTACACCCCCGATCCGGCCGCCGATTGGCATTTGCTGGCCGGTGACGAATCGGCGCTGCCGGCCATCGCGACTGCGCTGGAAGCGCTGCCTCCCACCGCGGTCGGCAAGGCATTCATCGAGGTTGCCGGCCCGGAGGACGAGATCGCGTTGACCGCACCCGAGGCCGTCCAGGTGAACTGGGTCTACCGCGGTGGTCGGGCCGATCTGGTTTCCGAGGACCGTGCCGGTGATTTCGCGCCGTTGATCGAGGCGGTCACCACCGCCCAGTGGCTGCCGGGGCAGGTGCACGTCTTCATCCACGGCGAGGCGCAAGCCGTCATGCACAACCTGCGGCCGTATATCCGCACCGAACGCGGTGTGGACCGGAAATGGGCGTCGTCGATCTCCGGTTACTGGCGGCGCGGACGTACCGAAGAGACGTTCCGGGAGTGGAAGAAAGAGCTGGCCGAGGCGGAAGCAGCAGGCTGACATGGCATTCGGGGACTACCAGAACGAGATCTACCTGCAGGGCCTGGGCGGGGTGCTGCCGGCGCTGCCGATGGTCTACGCCGAACTGGAAGCCAGGGCCGCACAGACACTGCCGCCGTCGGTGTGGTCCTACGTCGCGGGCGGGGCCGGTGACGAGCGCACGCAGCGGGCCAACTGCGAGGCTTTCGAGCGCTGGGGCCTGATGCCGCGCATGTTCGTTGGCGCCGCGCAGCGCGATCTCTCCGTCGAATTGTTCGGGCTGACCTTGCCGGCGACGCTGTTCATGGCGCCGATCGGCGTCATCGGGCTGTGCGCGCAGGACGGCCACGGCGACCTGGCCACCGCACGCGCGGCCGCGGCCACCGGTGTTCCGATGGTCGCCTCGACGCTGACCGTCGATCCGCTGGAAGACGTCGCCGCCGCCTTGGGTGATACGCCGGGGTTTTTCCAGCTGTACACACCGACCGACCGGGAGCTGGCCGCCAGCCTGGTGCACCGCGCCGAGGCGGCCGGCTTCAAGGGCATCGTCGTCACACTCGACACCTGGGTCACGGGCTGGCGCCCGCGCGACCTGCGCACGTCGAACTTCCCCCAGCTGCGCGGGCACTGCCTGAGCAACTACTTCAGCGACCCGGTCTTCCGCGCCAGCCTGCAACGCCCGCCGGAGGAGGATCGCCAAGCGGCCACGCTGCGCTGGATTCAGGTCTTCGGGAACCCCTTGACCTGGGACGACCTGCCCTGGCTGCGCTCACTGACCGACCTGCCGCTGCTCGTGAAGGGCATCTGCCACCCCGACGACGCCCGGCGCGCCAAAGACGGCGGCGTCGACGGCATCTACTGCTCCAATCACGGTGGACGCCAGGCCAACGGCGGCCTGCCCGCGATCGATTGCCTGCCGGCGGTGGTCGAGGCGGCCGACGGGCTGCCGGTGTTGTTCGACTCCGGTATCCGCAGCGGCGCGGATGTCATCAAGGCACTCGCGCTGGGCGCAACTGCGGTGGGTGTCGGCCGCCCGTACGCCTACGGTCTGGCGCTCGGCGGGGAGGACGGCGTCGTGCACGTGCTGCGCACGATACTTGCCGAAGCGGACTTGATCATGGCCGTCGACGGCTATCCCAACCGCGAAGATCTCACCCCGGACACACTTCGGCGCGTCGACTGACGGTCGCCGCGCCATGTCTGCGAGCGTAGGGGAGTGCAGGCGATCCTCGAGGAGTTCGACGAATACCTTGAGCTGCAGTGCGGCCGTTCGGCGCACACCCGCCGGGCGTACCTGGGTGACCTGCGCTCGCTGTTCGCTTTCCTCGACGGTCAGGGCCGTGGCTTGGACGGGCTGAGTCTGCCGGTCTTGCGGTCGTGGCTGGCCGCCTCGGCCGGCGCCGGGGCGGCCCGCACAACGCTGGCCCGTCGCACCTCGGCGGTCAAGGCATTCACCGCGTGGGCCGCGCGGCGCGGTCTGCTCGCCGCCGACCCCGCCGCCCGGCTGCAGGTGCCCAAGGCGCACCGCACACTGCCGTCGGTGCTGCGCCAGGATCAGGCGCTGCAGGCGATGGCGGCCGCGAAATCCGGCGCCCAGCAAGGTGATCCGTTGGCTCTGCGGGACCGGCTGATCGTCGAGATGTTGTACGCCACCGGCATCCGGGTGAGCGAGCTGTGCGGCCTGGACATCGACGACGTGGACACTCGCTTTCGGCTGGTGCGTGTCCTCGGTAAGGGCAACAAGCAGCGCACCGTGCCGTACGGGGTGCCGGCCGCCGACGCGCTTAACGCCTGGCTGGCCGAGGGCCGTCCGGCACTGGTCACCGCCGAGTCCGGCCCGGCGCTGCTGCTGGGCGCGCGGGGCGGTCGGCTCGATGTGCGGCAGGCCCGCACCGTCGTGCACCAGACCGTCGCAGCGGTAAACGGCGCACCCGACATCGGGCCGCACGGACTGCGCCACAGCGCGGCCACCCATCTGCTCGAGGGCGGCGCCGACCTGCGGGTCGTCCAGGAGTTGCTCGGCCATTCCAGCCTGGCGACCACGCAGCTCTACACCCATGTCGCGGTATCCCGGCTGCGGGCGGTGCACGATCAGGCCCACCCACGGGCCTAGCCCCGTCGAGTGTGCGTTGACGGCGTCGAGTGTGCGCTGACGGAGACGACACGCCGAGGCGGCCCGCCGTGAGCGCACACTCGATGCCGCTCAGCCGCCCAGCGGCTTCAGCCGGACTGGCGTGGACCTCAGCAGGCCCAGCGGGTCGACATAGTCCGCACCCGAAGCCGGACCCCACATCGCGCCCCAGTGCAGACACGCCGCGGCCCGGCAGCCCGCGTGCCCGGCCACCAGCTCACCGATCACGGTCGCCGCCGTCACCGACTCACCGACCCGCACGGCCGCCCGGACAGGCTCGTAGCTGGTGTGCAGCCCACCGGGATGGGCCAGGGAGACCACCGGCCGTCCCGCGAGCAACCCGGCGAACACGACGGTCGCGCCGCCGGCGGCGTACACCGGCTGGCCGGGCGCACCGGCCAGATCCACGCCGCGGTGCCCGGGGTTCCAGTCCGGCGAGGGCGCGTCGAACCCCCGCACGACCGCGGGTGGCGGCCGCAGCGGCCACTCCAGCCGAGCGTCGTCGGCGACCGCCGGCGCCGCGCTGAGCAGCGCCCAGCACAGCACAACCGCCGCCCATCGCATCGGTTCAGTTCAGCGTCGCGGCGCTGGCCGGGCCAGTCACCGCTGCCAGATCTGTGGAGCACGGCGTGTAGACTTCTCGGCGCAGCTCGCACCTGCGGGCTGACTTCGCGTGTCTGCACCTGAGCTCGATTGAAGGCCCCGTTCCACTTAGGGCCGCAACAGCATGCCGGGCGGTCCCGTAACAGGGTCCGGCATGCAGCAGACGCCAGGGCCCGGCTTCACCCGACGCCGGGCGACAACCGACACAAGTTAAGGCACACGCATGGCCGTAGTAACCATGAAGCAGCTGCTCGACAGCGGCACCCACTTCGGGCATCAGACCCGTCGCTGGAATCCCAAGATGAAGCGGTTCATCTTCACCGACCGCAACGGCATCTACATCATCGACCTGCAGCAGACGCTGACCTTCATCGACAAGGCGTACGAGTTCGTCAAGGAGACCGTCGCCCACGGCGGCAGCGTGCTGTTCGTCGGCACCAAGAAGCAGGCGCAGGAGTCGGTCGCGGCCGAGGCCACCCGCGTCGGCATGCCGTACGTGAACCAGCGCTGGCTGGGCGGCATGCTCACCAACTTCTCCACCGTGCACAAGCGGCTGCAGCGCCTCAAGGAACTCGAGGCGATGGAGCAGACCGGCGGCTTCGAGGGTCGCACCAAGAAGGAAATCTTGATGCTGACCCGGGAGAAGAACAAGCTGGACCGCAGCCTCGGCGGCATCCGCGACATGGCCAAGGTGCCCTCGGCGATCTGGGTCGTCGACACCAACAAGGAGCACATCGCCGTCGGCGAGGCCCGCAAGCTGGGCATCCCGGTCATCGCGATCCTGGACACCAACTGCGACCCCGACGAGGTCGACTACCCGATTCCGGGCAACGACGACGCGATCCGCTCGGCGGCGCTGCTGACCAAGGTGATCGCCTCCGCGGTCGCCGAGGGGCTGCAGGCTCGCGCCGGCGTGGGCCGCGGCGACGGCAAGCCGGAGGCCGAGACCGCCGAGCCGCTCGCCGAATGGGAGCAGGAGCTGCTGGCCTCCGCTACCGCCACCGCCACCCCCTCTATCCAAGATGCCGCTGCGGGCGCACCCGAATCAACCCCCACGGAAGGCTGAGATGGCGAATTTCACCGCTGCCGACGTCAAGCGACTTCGGGAGCTGACCGGTGCCGGCATGCTCGACTGCAAGAACGCGCTGGCCGAAACCGACGGAGACTTCGACAAGGCGGTCGAGGCGCTGCGGATCAAGGGCGCCAAG
>NZ_JBKQQD010000335.1:0-4286 GCF_052144515.1 Mycobacterium sp.
CACCGCAGTTGCAGCTCCCAGGAATACGTGATCCCCGAAGGGATTACCCGTTCGAGAACCTCTCGGTTCAATGTGGCACGACCCCCAACAACTGAAACACGTCCATCCAGAGGCCCTTGGCTCGCCAGCGGGTTATGTCAGGGCTTACGCACCACTTTTCCCTGGGTTTTCTGGGGTTTTCATGAAAAATGCAAGATATTCATGTGATGTTACGTGAATAGCACTGCGCTGTATTGGTCACAACACTATCGGAAAGTCGCAAGACTGTACGGCAAAAGTCTGGGTTTGCTCGGGATACGAAACTTCCCATATAACCCAGATTCGCTGTTGTGATGCGTAAGCCCTGAGGGCGAGTCGTAGTCATTAATGTCGTAGAGGAAGTAACCCTCGTCGGTCCGGTAGGCGCCGTAATTCTCTAGGTGTAAGTCGCCGCAGATGAGCACCGAGGGCGCCACGTCGGGCGGGGCCAGGCGGGGCCAGTGGGTCGCGAACAATTGATCGGTGCCCCGGAAGAAGGCGAACGGGTCCTTCGTCATCCGGCGGAACTTGCGCCGTACCAGCTTCGGTTCGCGATCGCGGTTGAACTCGAGGATCTCATCGACGACAGATGCCTTCGCGGTGGAATCTTTCATCGGTTTCACCTCTAGATGGCGGCCGACGGGGCGGCGACGGCAACTCTACCGCGGTCCAGAGGATTTCTCACGCGAAATCGGCCAAGCCTGGTTTGCAGGTGTATTCTCCCACCCGATGGGAGAGAATAACGGGTGGTCCGCCGTTATTCGCACGCCGGGAATGTGCCCGACACCGGCATCCACCAAGGTTCCGAGTCCACTACAAGCGAGCGGGAACTCCCCCATGCCGATCCAGCGCACGTCATCCCATCGTCTGATGGTCGAGGTTGCCGAGGGACCCGCCCTGGAGAGCATAGCCAGGGCCACGGACGGTTTCGACGGCTTGGAGTCCGTCATACCGGCTGGAAGTTCGGGGCCGCCGAGGGCCTGGGGGGCCTTGAAGCTACCGACCGGGCGTCCCGACCTCCATCCCTGGGACGAGGCGCACTCCGCCCTGACCCATCACAAGTCGCTCGGGCTGGAGTCAGCGCCGGTTTACGCCGAGCCGGATTTCGTCCAGGCGTTCCCCTACCAGGGGCCCGACGACATGGGCCTCGAGTCGTTCGGGGCGGCCGGGGCTTGCGTGCTGAGCGGGCCGGACGATTTCTGGCCGCCGGCCATACCACGGCCATCGTTTCCATTCGCCTGGCACTTGGGCGACAACTTTTCGGGACTTCAGGCTGCCCGTAATCGGGTAGGTGACCCGACCGGCAAGCGGGTGCGGATCGCGATCCTCGACACCGGCTATGACCCTGAGCACATCTCGCTGCCAGAACACTTGATGACCGCCCTACAGTGGAACTTCGTCGACGACAACAATGACGCTCGCGACCCGAACCGCCACTTCCCGACCAACAACCCAGGCCACGGGACGGCGACGCTGGCCCTCCTCGCCGGCGCCAAGGTGCATCTGGCGGCGTTCCCGGGGTTCGACGCATACCTGGGCGGAGCACCTCACGCCGAGGTTGTGCCGGTGCGAATCGCCGACTCGGTGATCCATTTCGGCACCCGTGCCATGGCGCAGGGGATCGAATACGCGATCGCGAAGGGGTGCGACGTCGTTTCGATCAGTATGGGGGGTGTCCCCGCCCGGTCCTGGGCGGCGGCCGTGAATCGGGCCTATGAGGCGGGGGTGGTCATCTTCGCGGCCGCCGGTAATCGCATCGGCGCGTCGCCACCCAGCACGATCGTTTACCCCGCGCGGTTCAACCGCGTGGTCGCCGTTTGCGGGGTGACGGCCGACCGAACTCCTTACTTCAAGGAGGGACTGCACCGCAAGATGCAAGGCTGTTTCGGCCCCCCGGCGAAGATGAGCACGGCGATCGCGGCGTACACGCCCAACACGCCGTGGTCGATCCTCGGCTGCCACGAGCTCATCACGATCGATGGCGCGGGGACTTCGTCGGCGACGCCGCAGGCCGCTGCCGCCGCCGCACTTTGGTTTCAGAAGAACCTCACCGTGCCGGGCTTGCAGGGCTGGCAGAAGGTTGAGGCGGTCCGGCATGCCCTGTTCACGACGGCCGACGACAATGTCCCCGACGTCTCGACCTATTACGGCAATGGCCTGCTCCGGGCCAACGCCGCCCTGGACGTTGCCTTCCGCGCCGACCTCCCGAAGACGGCCGAGGACGAGGTCTCGTTCCCCTGGCTGCGCCTGCTCGGCGTCCTCGAAGCGGCCCCGCCGTCGGGACGGGCCCTTATGTTCGAGGTCGAGGCCTTGCAGATTTACGAGCAGTCCCTCGATCTTCAGCGGATCACCGGCGGCGCCGACTACCAGAAGGACCCGCTCGACCGCTTCACCCTCAAGCATCTCGTCGCGGGGCTGGCCGCCTCACCCTACGCCTCGCGGTCGCTGCGAGAGCACCTCGCGGAGGTGTCGCGACAGCTCTGAGCGCCGGCTTGGCAGCCGCCACCGGTGGACATTGGCTGGCTCCGTGCTTTGACGTCAGCGATTGATCAAGCTCTCGGCCTCACGCCGCAGGACCTCGAATTCGAGCCGCGCCCAGACCCGGCCGAGGCCCTCCTCAGGGTTTTCGTACTGCTGGGCGGGTTTGACGCGATTGATCGTCTGGACAGCCAACTTCGACGTCTGCCGAGCTTGCTCAGGCTGCTCAGGGGTGTACTGGGCCATGGCGATGAACAACATGTCCAACGCGTTGCCGTACGCCTGCTCGTCCGGGGAGAGGTTAGAAACCAGGGCCCGCCTATTCGTCGCCTCCTCAAGTCTCTTGATAGCTTCCTCCCGCTTGCCAGCCCGGTACAACACGGCACCATAAGTGTTCAAATAGCCGAAGTTCTGCTGGGAGACGGAAACCGCCTTGGCGGCCAACTTGATAGCGCGTTCGGCACTCGCGGGCGTGTCCTTGAAGAGCGCGGCAACCCATGCCACGTTGTTCGCATCATTCCCAATTGGGCTTTTGAACAGCTCAAACATGCGAGCGCGGGTGGCTTGGTAATCATCGATTTTTCCCGCTGCCACCTCAATCACCGCAAGGTGAGACCACAGGATCGACTGTTTCGCCAGGAACTCGTCCTTGACGGCCTCGGCGAGGCAGAGCCGAGCCGCTTCCAACCGCTCGGGACGCACCTCTTTCTCTGGCGCGATAGGCTGAAGGTAGATTGCGGCCAAGCGGAGACGGTACGACAGTACCTTGGGCTCACGCTGGATAATCGCCAAATACGCCTTGGCTGCCTCGTCCCAGTCCTTGAGCTTGACCAGTGAGCCGGCCCGGGAAACGGTCAGAGTGGGATCGCCGGGATTCAGCTTCAGCGCCTTCTCCCACGCCTGGCTGGCCTCCTTCCATTCCTCCAGGCGTTCGTGACAACGCGCAAGCCCGCTCCAGTATTTCCAAACCGTGCCGTCCAAATTTGTCGCGTCCAAGAAATGCTTGCAGGCATCTTCGTAGATGTTGCGCTTCCGCGTGATGTCGAACGTCACATCCGCGCGGTTCGCCTGTACTTCCGCTAGCTCGGCGTGAACTTTGGCTTGAAGCTGTCTTGAGCTCTCGACGCCGTATTTGAACAGGACGACAGCCCTAGAGTAGGCCTGAACCGCCTCGTCGAAGCGTTGCCGGTCCCTGAACAACTGGCCCGCGGTCAGGCAGTCGGCGTAAGCGCGGTCGAATCGGCGGTCGTCCGACTGCATGAGAGCTTGTGCACGCTTGAGCAGAAGATCTGGGTTCTTCCTGTCGCGTTCCACTGCCTGATCATACTCGGCCAAAGCCTCCTTGAATCGGCGGGACAACACGAACGCAGCGGCGAGTTGGGCTCGGGCCAGGCCGTTATCCTGGTTCGTTTTGAGCGCTTGCTGGTAATCGCTGATCGCCTGCTTGAGCTTATCCTGGTCTTTCCCCTGGTTGCTCTGCTGAAATCGTGCATAGCCTCGCGCCTGCCAGAGCTCGCTGTCCGTCGAGATTTCGCTGAGTGCGCCATCAAGATCGTGCTCGGCATGCCCCCAATCCTTCAGTTCGCTGTAAGCGCGCGCTCGACGGGCCAGAAGTACTGGGCGGCGATTGACAGCGGGATTCACAAGGGCCCACTTCCAGTGGTAGATTGCGGCGTGCCACCGCCTGTCCAGTTCGCATAGAGCGGCTTCCCGCTCGTGCCACTTACTAACCCTATCACTGGACAACGGACTCGTGAGGTCAGGGCGCGCACTGGTATTCTTCTTCCACA
>NZ_JBKQQD010000336.1:0-4208 GCF_052144515.1 Mycobacterium sp.
GCTGTTCATCCGCTGAAAGATCTTGCGGCTCTGTTTGATAGCCTCGATGATCACCGACAGGCCGGTGGTCAGCAGCACGATGTCGGCGGCCGCACGGGCGGCGTCGGTGGCTCCGGATACGGCGATGCCGCAGTCCGCTTTCTTCAGCGCGGGGGCGTCGTTGACCCCGTCGCCGGTCATTCCGACAATATGGCCGTGTTTCTGCAGCACGTCGATGATGTGGTATTTGTGCTCGGGGAATACTTGGGCGAAACCGTCGGCGGTCTCGATGGACTCGGCCACTGCCGCCGATTCGTTCTTCTTCGCATCGCCCAAGGCTGCGGCGTCGAGAATGTCGGTGCCCAAACCGATCTTGCCCGCGGTCTCCTTCGCGATGGCCAGCGCATCCCCGGTCACCATCTTGACGGTGACGCCCATCGCTGCTGCGGTGGCGATGGTCGCTGCGGCGTCGTCGCGGGGCGGGTCGAACAGGGGCAGCACACCGACGAACTGCCAGTCGCCGCCCCGGTCACGGCATGCTACACCCAGCGATCGGAAGCCGCGGGCGGCGAAATCGTTGACCGCCTTATCGGCGGCGGGTTTGATCTGCGCGGCGTTGGCGGCCAGCGCCAGGATGACCTGCGGGGCTCCCTTGGTGACCCGGAAGGCGGTTTCGTCGGCGCCGGTGACGGTGGCCTCGGTGCGTTTGTGCACCGGGTCGAAGGGTTTGAAGTGTGTGACGGTGTAAGCCTGTAAAACCTTTGTATCCTCGAGGCCGCCGAGCACCGCGCGGTCGATGGGGTCGTCGTTGTCCGCGCGAGAGGCCAACGCGCCGTCCAGGATGACCGTCGCGGGCGTGACGTTGTCGATGCTGAATGGGGTGCCCAACGTCAGCGAGTTCTGGGTCAGAGTGCCTGTCTTGTCCGCGCACAGCACGTCCACACCGGCCAGTTCCTCTATGGCGACCAGCCGGCTCACGATGGCCTGTTTCTTGGCGAGCAGCCGTGAGCCCACGGCCATCGTCACCGACAGCACGGTGGGCATCGCCACCGGGATCGCGGCGACGGTCAGCACCAGGGCGAACTGCAGCGTGGTCAGGATCGCGTTACCACGCAGCAGGGAGGCGACGACGATGACGGTGACCAGCGCGACCGCGAGGATGATCAGGTAATTGCCGATCTTGAGCACGGCGCGCTGGAAATGGCTGACGGTGTGCGCGTCCTGCACCAGCTCGGCCGTCTTGCCGAAGTAGGTGTGGCTGCCGGTGGCATAGACCAGGGCGCCGATCTCACCTTGCCTGATGATCGACCCGGAGAACACGGCCTCACCCGCTACCCGGGTGGCGGGTAGTGACTCTCCGGTGAGCGCGGACTGATCGACCTCGATCTCGTCGCCGTCGAGTAGCCGGGCGTCGGCGGGCACAATGTCACCCAGGCGCAGCCGGATCACGTCACCGGGCACCAGCTCTCGCGCGGGCGCGGTGACCGATTCGCCGTCACGTGTGACGCGGGCGTTGATCGCCAGCTTGGCTTTGAGGGCCTCAATGGCGTTGCCCGCCTGACGTTCCTCGGTATAGCCGACCACACCGTTGGCCACCAGCAGCAGCAGGATGATGAAGAAATCCGGCCAGTGCCCGACCGCGCCGGACAGCACGACGGCGATCTCGATCATCCACGGGATCGGGCCCCAAAAGTAGCTAAGGAACTTCAGCAGCGGGTTGGTCTTATGTTCGGCGATCTCGTTCGGCCCGTACTGCGCCAACCGCTTCGCCGCCTCGGCCTTGCTCAATCCGTCCGGCGAGTAGCCCAGCTCCTCTTCCAGCTCGGGCATGGGCGCCGATGTCAAGTCGTGGCCCGGTTCGGGTGTGCCCGCCGAGTGGGGCAGCGTGACATGCGGTGTGTCAGTGGTCATGGCGTCCGGTCCGTAAGCGTACGTCAGCGGTCGGTTCGCAGCAGAGGCGATCTGGGCGGTCATGCCTGAGCAGACACAAGACGCTATCGATCGGAAAATACTGTGCAGGAGCCGGTTTCGGTGTCCCCGGAGTGGGTGTAATGGTCATGGTGATCCCCAGGTGCGCGGTTGTCACCGGAACGTCCGTCACTAGCGACTGCTCAGTGAGGACAGCGGCGGACGGCTGACCTCGTCCCGGACTGGTTAAGCTTCCCAACGTCGTTGACGCTACACCCCGCGGGCGTGGACTGCCGCGGCTGGTTCTGTGATGTCCCGTGCTCAATGGACCTCGAAGTGAGCGCGGATCGAGCCTGCCCGGGCCCAACACGGCTAGTTAGTCCCACGGGTGTAGCCTGGGAAGTGCTGAGAATCTCAGCTGGTTCGGGATGAGTTCAGCTGTCCGCTGCAGAACTTGAGGAGCATTGGCTCCGAGGCCCTTACGCGCCGGTGATCGTCTGCACATCAGGATCACCATGACTACTCCACCAAGTTTCTCCACTCGATCGGCCCCTTACAACACCCGAACAACGACGGTCGCGCATGACTCGGTCGCGGGCACCCTTCAGCACGGTTCACCGACAAGTGCACGCCGATGAAAGCGCTGGGCTTCGTAGTCGTTGTTCTGGTCGTCCTGTCACTGCTGGTGCTGGCGATGGCGGTGCGGATCGTCAAACAATACGAGAACGGCGTGCTTTTTCGGCTGGGCCGGGTGATCGGAGAACGCCAACCCGGGTTGCGGCTCATCATTCCGTTCATCGATGTGCTGCACCGGATTTCGCTGCGGATCGTGACGATGCCGATCCAATCCCAGGGGATCATCACCCGCGACAACGTCAGTGTCGACGTCTCCGCGGTGGCCTACTTCAAGGTCGTCGACGCGGTGAAGTCGGTCGTGGCGATCGAGAACGTCTACTCCGCGATCGATCAGATCGCCCAGACGACGCTGCGCAAGGTCGTCGGCCAGCACAGTCTGGATGAGACGCTCTCGGAGACCGACAAGATCAACCTCGACATCCGCGCGATCCTCGACGTCACCACCATCGAATGGGGTGTGCAGGTCACCTTGGTGGAGCTGAAGGACATCCAACTGCCCGACAGCATGAAGCGGGCGATGGCCCGCCAAGCGGAGGCGGAGCGGGAGAAACGCGCGAAAATCATTGCCGCCGAGGGTGAATCGCTGGCCGCAGCCGCCCTGGGCGACGCCTCGGACACCATGATGGCCCACCCGCTGGCGTTGCAGTTACGCAATCTGCAGACCCTGGTCGAGCTCGGCGTCGACAAGAACACCACCGTCGTGTTCCCGGCACCGTTGATGTCGACCATCGCCGAACTCGGGACCTTCCTGGCCCGGGAAAGCGGCGCAGCAGCCCGGCCAGAGCCACAGCCACCAATTGCCATCCCGGCAGCGGTGGCCAACGGAAATCAAGGTTAATCAAGTCGGAACCGTGTCCGAAACACTTGAGGCGCTTCGGGTATGCCGGGCCTCCGGATACGCAGCGATGATCTCGCATCGGTCGGGCGAGACGGACGACACGTTCATCGCTGACCTGGCCGTAGGTTCGGGATGCGGCCAGATCAAGTCGGGTGCACCGGCGCGAGGGGAGCGCGTCGCGAAATACAACCGACTTCTCGAAATCGCGGCCTCGGCCCCGAAGCACCCGTTCGGGTTGACGCGCTGACGACAGCGAGGACGGACGACCCGCGACCGTGACAAGTCCCCGTTGGACCCGCCGTGAATCAGGACACGCTGACCGGCGGTGAGTCGGCCCGGCCGAACAGCGCGCCTTGCGCGGTGGGCACCTCGCGGGTCCAGGGCTCGATCAGGTGTACAAGGCATCGAGGACTTGCTTATTCTGTTCGGCCACTACGGAGCGTTTCACCTTCAGTGACGGTGTCAGTTCACCGCGTTCGATGGACAGATCGTGGTCGATCACCACCCACTTTGTGATGGTTTCCCATCGGTTGAGTCCGCCGTTGAGCTTGACCATGTACTCATCGATCATCTCCCCCACCGCCGGTGCGTTGACCAGCTCCGCGTAGGTCGCGCCGTCGAGTCCGTTCTCGGCTGCCCACCCCGACATCAGGTCGGCATCCAGGGCGATCAACGCCACACAGAAATTGCGGGCCTCCCCGAACACCAGGAACTGGCTCGCATAGGGACACATCGCCATGAACTTCGCCTCGATCGCCGGCGGGGCGATGTATTTGCCGCCGGAGGTCTTGAACATCTCCTTGATCCGGCCGGTGACGGTGAGGAACCCGTCGGCATCGATTGTGCC
>NZ_JBKQQD010000337.1:0-3331 GCF_052144515.1 Mycobacterium sp.
GTGGGCATCTGTACGTCGGGGCGGCCTCGGGAGACGCGGTCACGTGGTCTCCTGGTCGTGTGCGGCCCGGCCTGATAGGGCCGACATTAGGGGGACTCGGAGACGACCCCTCCGTCGACGGCTTCGGCTCCACCCGCTTCAAAGCCGAAGTTCCCGGCTATACCGCCAACCCGATCTACGACCATCTTCACTACTTTGACGACGGGTCGGAATCGCTGTTCAGTATCTCCGACGTGGTCTCCGGGCATGGTGATGCGCTACAACACGACGGGATGACCGCACACCACCGCGGCGAATACCTCATGGGGGAGGGCTTTGACCCCGAAGCCTTGCGACCTGCGACCACCGGACATCGTCATCGCGGACCAACGGGTTAGCCGCACGCTTATCGGTGAACGGAACTGTCGTGCAAGCCTTTTCAGTACCGCAGCTAGGGCAGCACCACAGGTAGCGCCGGAGTCCATTGCGTGAGAAGGTCGTTGGCAGCAACCCGGTTATAGCCGGCGAATACGGTGGTCGTGGTGTTGGCAGGTTCGGCGAATCCGACCGTCACCTGACCGTCGTAGTCGACGAAAGCGAAATTCTCCACGCTGATGCCCATTGCCTTGGCGAACTTGTCAGCGTCGTCTGGATTGGCGGCCTGCAGGGTTATGCGTTCGGGCTTGTCGTTTTGGACGGAGCCGTAGGTCAGGGTGGCGAACGGTATATCGGGCACGCCGACGGGCCGCAGCGTCGGGTGTCCGTGGCCGTCCAACTCGAGTCGTGTGGTGCCGGAGAGATTGGTGAACTCCCCGCCTAGTGTGGCGAGTACGACGAGATCCGGGGTGGGTGCCTTGCAGTCCGGTGAGAGCTGGACGCAGGAGTAGACGAGCTGCAAATCATCTATGCCGGTATCGGCGTGCTTGATGCGATGGATCGTATAGAACGGGTCGACGGACGTCTCCGTCATGAGGTAGGCGCGCGCACCCGGGCTGAACTTCCCAGCCTGCGCTGACTGCGGAAGGCCCACCCCTTCGTCGAAACCGGCCTCCAACCCGTGCGGCAGCGCCCGCCCGCCCAGGTCCTGGTAGCTGAAGGTGTAATAGCTTGTCCCGGCGTCGGAGACGCCCTTGACGGTGGGCCAGCCGCGACTGCCGGCGGGTCCGGGCGACAACGCCTCTGTGCGGTCGGTTTCCACCCACTTCGCCTGACTGGGTGACCACACCAGCTCTCGGTCGGGGATCGGTTGCCAGGCGCCGGTGGGATGAAAGCGAAGGCAGTGACCTTGGACGTCGCGCCGTCGGTGGCCACCTGGTATCGATAGCCAGTGATTGCCACGGATGTGGCCATCGGCTGGCGAAGCAGGTGGTAGAACCCCTCTTTGAAGACGCCCATCGGGTCTTGCTCGGCGAAATCGCGCAACAGCTCCGCCTGGGGGAGCGTGACCGACGTCGTAGTCGGACTCGCGGTGGTGGGATTGCCGGCCAAAGTATGCGAAATGCAGCCAGCCGCGCTGAGCGTGACTACGGACGCGGCGGCGATCGTCGCCTTGATGCGATCTCGGACAATCGCGATCGTGGACGGATGCGGGGAATGCAACAGCTGTATTGACGGGGACCATGCACGTTACGGTTGCTGGGGTCAGGAGAGTCTCGGAGCAGTCAAATGGCGGCGCCAGTGATTTGCTGCCGTCCCGTTGCTTGTTCCACTATTGATGTTGTGATTCCACGAATGGGTGGAAGGTCTAGGGACAATTCGGGAAACCGTCCCGAAGTGCGGATTATCAGGAGGGCGCATGGTGGGGGACCTGCCTTCGGACTTCGGTGAGTCTTCGACGAACCGGCCGCCCGCGGAACAGTGGACGCCGCCCCATGCCACCCATCTACCACCGCGCTCACGCACATGGCCAGCTGTCGCCGTGGCCGCGATCGCGTTAGTTGTGGCAGTCGCCGCACTGATTGTTGCCCTCACACACTCGACGCACGCCGCGTCGCCAGCTACGACCACGGGTCCGACCTATACGGCTGCCGATACGTCCGCCGCCCAACGGCAGCTGTGCGACACGTACAAACTAGCGGCGCGCGCGGTCCAAATCGACACGAACGGCAATAACCCGGCGCTGGCGCGCATCGCCGACACGAACGGCGCCGTCATGCTTGACATGGCAGCGGCCAATCCGGCTCTCGACGCTACACACCGCGACGCCGCCCGTGCGCTGGCGACGGCCTACGTAATGGCTACGGCCAAGGGGAACGCGGATGTTGCCAGCGACGCCGAGTTTCGGGCAGCAATCGATGACGTGGTCGCCAAGGACGCTGTGATGAAAAAGGTATGCGGTGGGGGTTGACCTGCCGAAGGGTACCTGGACAGCGCCGCTGATCGGTCCGTGGTGGCCGGGTCCGTCGACGGCCCTCCGCGACGCCGCCCAACACTGGGCGACATGGTCAACCCAAAAACAAGAACTAGCTCAGACTCTCCGGAACCAGCGGGAGCTCCTGTCGCAGAATCAGGGCAAAACAGCCGAGGATCTGATTTCTAGGTATTTCCAGGGTGAGAAATCTGAGCTAGATAAAGCAGAAAAATACAAAATAAAAGTAGACGCCTTAAATTCCGCTGCCGACGAAATCGACTATCTGCGGAGCCGATTGACAGAAATAGCGAACCAAGGGAACAAAGAAATAGATGACGTTCTCGCCTCGAAAAAACCACTGCCCGAGCAATTAGCAGAAATCCAGGCGATCCAAGCGCGGTGCAATGCTGATGCGGCGAAGGCATCCGCGGCGGCCGTCAACAAAATCATGGCGGCCACACAGAAGGTCCTCGACGCCGAAGGCATCCATGGAGACGCCCGAAGTTGGGCGCGTGAGCACGGCTTCAATACCGATGATGCTCCCCCGCCGCGCCAGATCAGCAAGGATGACCTGGACGCGGCAGCGCAAGGCTTCGGTGCTCGCGGTGACAGCGGTGGCAGTGGTGGGGGCCACCCTCCGGGGAGTAGCGAGGGTGCTGGCGCGCGAGCATCGCCGCCGACGGTAGTTGCTACCGGCGGGGCTAGCGCCGGTGGCGGCCCTGGGAGTGCCCAAGGTGTCGGTGCGCGTGTCCCCGGGAATGTGCCAGCTGGGGCACCAGCCGCGCCGCCGCTGGGTAGTCCGTCGATGCCGGGCGTTGGTGGACCAACAGCGCCGGCGATCCCGGCGACGCCTGGTGCACCCCTCTCGCCAGCTTCCCTCGGACAGGGCTTTTCGCCTGGACCGATGGGGCAGTCGGTCGCGACCGGCATGATGACAGGGCAGCCGGCCACTGCCGGTGTGCAATCGTTGTCTGACGGCGCGATGCATGCGATGGAGCCGGG
>NZ_JBKQQD010000338.1:0-6485 GCF_052144515.1 Mycobacterium sp.
TGGACGTGGGCAGCCGCGGTATGGGGATACGCCCTCATCTGGTTCCTCGTCAGCGACCGCATCAAACTTCTCGCCTACCGCGTCCTCGACCCGGCAAAGAAGGCAAAGAAGGCAAAGAAAAAGTCCAAACCAGTTCACGACCTGACGCCCGCGCCTCTGTGACAAGAATGATCCAGTGGGACAACAACAAGAGGACCAACTAGTGAATTCGCACTTGAGCACTCACCATCGGCTGACGATCGAGAAGATCTTCAGTCGTGGTGTGTGCGAGGCACCAACCGGACCACCCGGCGGGCGGGAACATCGAGTGGCGCCAGGTCCTCAGGGCATGATCGACTACTGGCTGGCCCAGGCATTGTGCAACGCCGGGGTCAAAAAGCCGGTCCTGGGCCTGATTACGCAGACGCTGGTCGACGCCGCAGACCCGGCGTTCGCCGCCCCGACCAAGTTCGTCGGACCCGTCTACCGGCAGGACCGGGCCCAGCCGCTGGCCCACCGGCATTGCTGGACCATCGCCGCCGACAATGGTCAGTGGCGCCGCGTAGTGGCCTCACCCGAACCGCTCCGCATCGTCGAGCAAGACTCCATCCCCGGGCTTCTGGACGCCAGTTCGGTGGTGATTTGTGGCGGCGGTGGCGGCGCGGCAGTGACCGAGAACACCGCCGGCCAGCTGAGGGGTGTCGACGCGGTCGTGGACAAGGACTACGTCGCGGCGGTGCTGGGCATCGTCCTCGGAGCCCAGCATTTGCTGGTGCTCACCGACGTGTCCGCGGTCATAGAGCATTACGGCACACCGGAGGCCACACCACTGACGACCCTGGATCCAGATTACCTGGGCAGCATGGGATTTCCGGCCGGATCGATGGGACCCAAGATCGAGGCCTACCGTCGGTTCGTCATCGCGACCGGGCGCCCGGCCACCATCGGCGCCCTAGCCGACGCGCAGGCACTGCTCGCGGGCACTGCCGGGACCACACCCCGACAACGCAGCCCCACAGGGGTACTCATCAGGGAGTCGACGGGCGGCGAGGGCCCACTAGCGCTCGCACTCGAGGACCAGCGACGGGAGGTTGATCATGCCGGACACGTTGGTGGATCCCGACCTACTTAGCGCCGCGGTGCAGTTGGCGTGCCGGGCCCCGTCGTTGCACAACAGCCAGCCCTGGCGTTGGGTCGCCGAGGGTACGGGGTTGCGCCTGTACGTCGATCGCAGTCGGATTTTGTACTCCGCCGACAAGTTGGGGCGGGAGGCTCACATCAGCTGCGGCGCAGTCCTCGACCATCTACGCGTCGCGATGGCGGCAACCGGGTGGACTGCCAACGTCGACAGATTTCCCGACCCGAATAACGTCGATCATCTCGCGTCACTCGATTTCAGCCCACTGAGCCTCGTCACCGATGGCCATCGCCGCCGGGCCGATGCGATCCTGCACCGCCGCACCGATCGGCTTCCCTTCGCCGCGCCGAGTAACTGGAAGTCCTTCGAACCCGTGCTGCGCGACGCCGTCGATGCCGGGACAGTTCACCTCGACGTAATAGCCGATGAGCTGCGTCCGGAACTGGCGAGGGCGTCACAACTTACCGAATCGCTGCGACTGTACGATTCCTCGTATCATTTCGAATTAGACTGGTGGACTGGTCATTTCGAGAATTCTGATGGGATTCCGCGCAGTTCACTTGCGACGGCGGCCGAAAGTGATCGGGTCGACGTCGGACGTACATTCCCGGTTAGCGCTTACAACGAGCGGCGCGCCAGCATTGGACAAGACCAGTCCACAGTGCTGGTTCTGTCCACCGACGAGGACACCCGCAATGACGCATTCCGTTGCGGCGAAGCGTTGTCCGCGGTGCTGCTGGAGTGCACGTTGGCCGGGATGGCGACATGCACACTGACCCATATCACGGAGCTAGAGTCCAGCCGCAACCTCATCGCCACCTTGACCGGACGGGCAGCCATGCCGCAACTTCTGATCCGCGTCGGCGAAAACCCGGACCTTGGCGAGGTACCCCCCATGACGCCGCGGCGGCCACTTCGCGATGTTCTGACGTTTCACCCCGATACAAGTGGTTGAGCGGTGGGCGACCATCACGCACCGATGGGCACACCGACGCACTCTCGAGCGCAGTCGAATGATTCAATGTTGTTGCAGCACATCAAATTCCGCTTAATTTGCGCACGTACGGGTCCGATGCGTCTGACTGAACCGGCGCTCGGCGTCGTCCCGTCGCACGTGCCGACAGCCTTGACCAGGTCGTACGCGGGCACCCACACGTCGGTGACGATGACGCCCGTGCGGCGGGTCGGACCCAGTCGGTGAGCTGACCGGACGACGCATGCATCTCAGACGGTTGCGGATTGTCCCTCGCGGCCAGTGAGGGTTGCGATCATGCCGGGGAGCAGCAGGTCGAGGAAGCGGTCCAGTTCGGCGGCGCCGTCGTAGCAGGCTAGGACGGGTGCCAGCTGGCGCAGTTGAGGGAATTCCGTAATCGCGAGCCGGTGCAGACCGAGCCGGAGCACATCGTCGGTTTCCTCGGGTCGCTCGATAATCTCCTGCAACTCATTGAGGATGTGGCCGTACAGGTAGCCGAACAGGATTCGGTAGATGTGCAGGGCATCCTCGCCGGTGAAGCCGGCAGATGTGAGCAGTGCGAGGACGTCCTCTAACGGCCGCAGCATTCCTGGTTGCCGCTGCCCGAGCGGGGTGGCCAAGGGTCGAGTGACCAGGAGCGGCACCACGTTGGGATGCCTCAGGGCCAATTGGCGGAAGTCGCGCGCGACGGCACGCAGTTGGCCGGCCCAGTCCGGGTCCGTACTGTCCACAGATAGCTGTGCGAGCACCATCTCCGCGACACCGTCGAGCACTGCGGCTTTGTTGGAGACGTGCCGGTAGAGCATCACCGGATCTCGGCCCACCGCTTCGCTGAGACGGCGCATCGACAGTCCGTCCACACCGTCGCGGTCCACGATGCGCAGCGCGGTCTGCAGGATTATCGCCCGGTTGAGCTGACCGTTGCCTTTGCCGGCGGGGGACGGGTCCTCGTCGTCAGCGCCCACTTCGGGCCCGGCCGACTGTCTCGTCATTGCCTCAGCACTCCCCTTCTGCCTCACCATCGAAGCGGCCACCGATCCTAATTCAACATTATTAGTCACCGATGTTAAGTATCATTGTCTGTTAACACTGTTGACACTACCCCACGTGCGGCGTTTAATGAATATCAAGCACTGCGATTGGAGACCTCGACGTGATTGTCATCGGTGGATTAGTTGTTCTACTCTTCGCCGTCATCGTCGGATTCATCGGCATGCTGAATAATGCCGGGCCCGCTCATCCGTTGAGCGAGAACTTCTCGGTGTTGGGTTATCACGTCACCGGGTCGACCGGCACGTTGTTCCTCTTCGGGATCGTGATCGGCGCGCTGGCGATGCTCGGTATGAGCGTGTTGCTGGCCGGTGCACACCGCACCGCGGGCCGCGGGCGCGACGCCCGCCGTGAACTTCAAAGGTCCCAGCGCGAAGCGGCGTTTGTAAACCGAGACTTCGAACACCAGCCCGTCGGCGCGGCCACCGGCCCAACGGCGAACTCAGAATTGGCCCCGACCCGACCGAGAGGGAACGAGAGGGAGGAGGGGTTCCCTGCTCGGTCGCCGGTCGTGGGGTCGACAACCGACGGCACCAGGCGCTGGCGGCGGACGCCGGTAGGCGCCGAATCCAGTCGATACAGGGAGTTCTCAGTTGCCAGCTGTGATCCCTGAAACGAAGAATCCGCAACGAACATAGGTAAGAAGCAATGAGCATAGGTAAGAAGATCGCCCACAAGCTCGAAGGGGCCAAGGGCGCTACCAAGAAGGACTTCGGCCGCGCCACCGGCAATACCCGCCTGCGCACCGAGGGACGCATCGATCAGTTCAAGGGCAACACCAAACAAGCAGGGGCCAAGGTCAAAGACGCCTTCAAACACTGACCCAAAAGCCTGTCATCCCCTAACCTATCTCCATCGAAACCAGGTAAACGCCATGATCATCCTCGGAATCGTTCTTATCATCGCCGGATTCGTGTTCCACACCAACCTGCCCCTAGTGCCCATTGGGGTCGTCGTGCTCATCATCGGCGTGGTGCTGATGTTCGCGGGAAGGATGGGACACGCTGTCGGCGGCCGCCGCCACTACTACTAAACCGGCCACACGTAACCCACCGGGTGGGCCCGACAGCTCATCGTCGGCGCCCGCGGGTCGAATAATGCAAGGAGAGCCACATCATGCGGTACGCAGGGATACTGGTAGTCGTATGGCTGGTCGTAGGCGTAATCGCGGCCGCCCAACGCGGGTATCTCACCCATGCCACACAAAACTGTGCCAGCGCGGGGACGATCGCGCTAACCGTGATCGTGGGACCACTGAACTACGTGGGTGTCAATCCCAAGGTGACGGACTGCCACGTGCCCCAGCCCAGTGCATAACTCCCACAGCTCAATTCCAACCGATTTTCAACAATCAACCGCTCAACCAATCCAAGGAGCCGACATGACTACCAGCACTATCGTTTGGATCGTCGTCATCGTGATCGCGGCAGTTCTGCTCGTCGCCGCAATCGCGTGGGTGGCGCGCAAGAAACGCACCGAACACCGCCGCGTCCAAGCGGGCGACATCCGCGACAAAGCCGTCGAACAGTCCCACGAAGTGGGGCAACGCGAAGCGCTCGCCGACGAGACGGCAGCCAAGGCCCGCGCTGCGCAGGCCGAGGCCGAAGCCTTGGCAGCGCACTCGGCCGGCCTACAACACCAGGCGCAAGCACGTCACACCGAAGCGGCTACTTCCCGCAGCGAGGTGAACCGAGAGTTCGAGCGCGCCGACAAGGTCGATCCGGACTCGCCAACCAGCGATACCCCGCGCGGAGATGCCGCCGGCCGGCAAGACCCACCACGGATGCCCAAGGCCGGGTGACTTTCCCGATGCCCTGGAGTTGATCGGGGCCAGTGATACATCGTTGCTTGAGGCACGCGATAGGTATTCTGCCGCCCAGCGGCCCATCGACGAGGGCTGAATCGCCCTGGAAATCACGGAGGCTCCTGACCTTGGAAACAAGGATGCAGGTATATGCCGACGGAATCGTCATCGGGAAGCAAGCCAACCAGTCGGCGCTACAGCCCTGAGGAGAAGGCTGCGGCGGTGCGGATGGTGCGGGCGCTGCGCGCTGAGCTGGGCACCGAGCAGGGCACAGTGTCGCGGGTTGCCCGCCAGCTCGGCTACGGCGTGGAGTCGGTGCGCTCCTGGGTGCGCCAAGCCGACATCGACGACGGGTACGCGCCGGGAGTGTCGACCGCGGAATCGCAACGGATCAAAGAGCTCGAGCAGGAGAACCGAGAACTCAAGCGCGCCAATGAAATACTGAAACGAGCGGCGAGTTTCTTCGGGGCGGAGCTCGACCGCCAACACAAGAAATAGTCGAATTCATCGACGCCCACCGCGACGAGTTCGGGGTCGAGCCCATCTGCACCGTCCTGCGCGCCGCAGGGGTGTCGGTGGCCCCGAGCAGCTACTACGACGCCAAGACCCGCTCCCCGTCAGCGCGGGCCCAACGCGATGCAGTCCTGGGGCCGGGCTGCGCCAGCTCTGGGAGGACAGCTACTGCGTCTTCGGGGTCCGCAAGCTGTGGAAAACCGCACGTCGGGCCGGCCACGACGTCGGACGCGACCAGGTGGCCCGGCTGATGCGCGCCGCCGGCATCCAAGGGGCGCGGCGCGGCAAACGGGTGCGCACCACCAAGCCGGACCTGGCAGCGGCGCGGCACCCGGATCTGGTCAAGCGGAAGTTCACCGCGACCGCGCCGAACCAGTTGTGGGTAACCGATCTGACGTTCGTGCCGACCTGGGCCGGGGTGGCCTACGTCTGTTTCATCGTCGACGCGTACTCCCGCATGATCGTCGCGTGGCGGGTGGCCTCCCACATGCGCACCACCATGGTCCTCGACGCGTTGGAGATGGCTCGCTGGTCACGCGGAAACACATTGCCGGGCTTGACATGTCACTCCGATGCCGGATCGCAGTTTACGTCCATCCGCTACGGCGAACGGCTCGCCGAGATCGGTGCCGTGCCCTCGATCGGCACCATCGGGGACAGTTTCGACAATGCTCTGGCCGAGACCGTCAACGGCTACTACAAGGCCGAGCTGATCTACGGACCGGCCCGCACCGGGCCCTGGAAGACCGTCGAAGACGTCCAGCTGGCCACCCTGAGCTGGGTGTACTGGCACAACACCAGCCGCCTACACGGCTATCTGGCCGACGTCCCTCCGGCCGAGTTCGAAGCCGCGTTCTACGATGCACAACGGACCGACCAACCCCTGATCGGAATCCACTAACCTCGATTTTTCGTGCGGCGTGATTCAGCGGGGTTGAAGTCGGTGCTGGTCGCCTGTCGGGCTTGATTGTTGCAGGTGGGTGTGACAGGTCGGCCGGTGTCGCTGCGGTGGGCGGGCTTCCTTGGGG
>NZ_JBKQQD010000339.1:0-13628 GCF_052144515.1 Mycobacterium sp.
CCTGAGTTGGCCGCCCGTCGCCGGGCCTGGGCCCAATTGCCCAACTCCTCCTCACGCCGCACAGCGGCGCGCATCGTCGCCGGGCCTAGGCCCAATTGCCCAGCTCCTCCTCACGCCGCACAGCGGCGCGCATCGTCGCCGGGCCTAAGCTGGCACCCATGCGAATCGCGTTGGCGCAGATCCTCAGTGGCACCGATCCGACCGCAAATCTGGAGCTGGTCCGCGACTACGCCGGACAGGCCGCCGACGCCGGCGCGAAGCTGGTGGTGTTCCCCGAGGCGACCATGTGCCGGTTCGGCGTCCCGCTGGGACCGATCGCCGAGCCCCTGAACGGCCCCGACGGGCCCTGGGCAGACGGTGTCCGGCGCATCGCGACCGAGGCCGGCATCACCGTGATTGCCGGAATGTTCGCGCCCGCTGACGACGGGCGGGTGACGAACACGCTGATTGCGGCGGGCCCGGGCACCCCCAATCAGCCGGACGGCCACTATCACAAGATCCACCTCTATGACGCGTTCGGCTTCACGGAGTCGCGTACGGTCGCCCCCGGACACGAACCGGTCGTCATCACCGTCGACGACGTCCGGGTGGGACTGACTGTTTGCTACGACATTCGCTTTCCGGCGCTCTACACGGAGCTGGCCCGCCGGGGTGCCCAGCTGATCGCTATCTGCGCATCGTGGGGTTCTGGCCCCGGCAAACTCGAACAATGGACGCTGCTGGCCCGCGCCCGGGCACTGGACTCGATGAGCTACATTGCCGCGGCCGGTCAGGCCGACCCCGGCGACACCCTGACCAGCCCCGGTTCGGGCTCAGGCGCGCCGACCGGGGTGGGCGGCAGCTTGGTGGCGTCACCGCTAGGCGAAGTTGTGGCCTCCGCCGGCGCGAACCCGCAACTGGTGCTCGCCGACATCGACGTCGACCAGGTCGCGGCGGCCCGCGAAAGCATCGCGGTGTTGCGCAACCACTCAAGCTTTGCTCAGCTTGATAGGGCACAATCGCTTGGGTGACCAACCCGCAAGGACCACCAAACGAAGGCCCACCGCCGTGGGGGCCGCCCGGCAACCAGGGTCCGTTTGGCCAGCCGCAAGCACCCACCGAGCGGATGCGGCCGGGCGATCCCGGAGCTAGTCGCGCGCAGGAACCTCCGACTGCGGCCAGCCAGACCGGCCCGGCGCAGCAGCAGACTGAGCAGTTCGGAGCGGCCAATCCCAACCCACAGCGGCCCAGCTACCCGCCGCCGCCGGTCCCGCCCGCGGCGCCGACGAATCGGCTGGGGGCACCCGACGCCGAGCCGGCGCCGGCGAAAAAGAAACGCCGCCTTCGCGACCCGCTATCCATCCTGCTGGTGCTCATCATCGTGGTCTCGCTGCTCGTCGCGGGACTGATCGGAGCCGAGCTGTATGTCCGTAACCAGGCGAACAACAAGGTCGCCGAAGCGGTGGCGTGCGAGGTCAAAGACAAGGCCACCGCGAAGTTCGGTGTGGCGCCGTTGGTGTTGTGGCAGGTCGTTACGCAGCATTTCACCAACATCTCGGTGGAGACGGCCGGTAACCAGATCCGCGACGCCAAGGGCATGCAGATCAAACTGACCATCGACAACGTCCAGCTCAAGTCGACCCCCAACTCCAAGGGCACCATCGGCGCACTGAACGCCGACATCACCTGGACGTCTGAAGGCATCAAGGAGTCGGTGCAGAACGCGATTCCGATTCTGGGTCCCTTCGTCACCAACAGCGTGGTCACGTCCCCTGCCGACGGGACCATTGAATTGAAGGGCATGCTCAACGACATCAAGGCCAAGCCGGTGATCTCCGGCAACGGCCTGCGACTGCAGATCATCGACTTCAACACCCTGGGCTTCACCCTGCCCAAGGAGACCGTCCAGTCGACACTGGACGACTTCACCTCCAACCTGACCAAGAATTACCCGCTGGGCATTCACGCGGACAGCGTGCAGGTCACGTCGACCGGTGTGCAGAGCCACTTCTCGACCCAGAACGCCACCATCCCCGCCGGCGGCACCGCGGATCCCTGCTTCGCCAACATCTGACGCCTACGGGTCTGGGCTGAGCCCGTCGAGCACCGCCCGGGTGCCGGACAGGCCTAGCCGGGTGGCGCCGGCGTCGAGCATCGCGACCGCGACGGCGGCGGTGCGGATGCCGCCGCTGGCCTTGACCCCTAGTCGCCCGCCGACGGCGTCGGTCATCACCGCGACGGCTTCGACCGACGCCCCGCCGGCGGGATGAAACCCGGTCGAGGTCTTGACGAAGTCCGCGCCGGCGTCCTCGGCGGCGCGGCACACCTCCGCCAGCGTGCGTGGGCTTGCGTGTCCCAACAGCGCCGCCGACTCCACGATCACCTTGAGCACCGCCCCGGCCGCAGCGTCGCGTACCGCTGCGATGTCGCTCCGCACCGCGTCGATGTCACCGGCCAGCGCGGCCCCGATGTCGATGACCATGTCGATCTCACGGGCACCGGCTGCGACAGCCTGGGCCGCCTCGAGCGCCTTGACCGTGGATACGTGCTTGCCCGACGGAAAGCCCGCCACCGCGGCGATCCGCACGCCACCGGCTTGGACCGCGACCGGCACCATCGACGGCGAGACGCATACCGCGTAGACGCCCAGCTCGGCGGCTTCGGTGACCAGAGAGACCACGTCTGCGTCAGTGGCCTCGGGTTTGAGCAGCGTGTGGTCTACCAGTGCTGCCACCTGCGCGCGGGTGGGCTGGTGCGCCACTAGAACGCTTCCTCGGGGCCGCCGGGATTGCAGCCGGACGCCACCATCTCGGCATCGTCGACGACGGGCCGCCACGGTTCGAGGTTCCAGCTGGTCTTGCCGGGTTGCGCGATTTCGGCGAACTGCCAGTGGCAGATGAACTGCGCGCGCATGCCTGGAGTGTCGGCGTCCGGCGACCGTGCCAGCACCTCGGCCCAGGCCTCATCGGACGCGGCCCCACTAACCGAAGTCCCGGGCTGTCTGGCGGCCACCCGCGCCAACGGTGTCGGGTACACCCGCAGGCTGGTCAGACGTCCCCAGTGCTTCCACTCGGTGTGGTCGACAAACGGCGGGGAAAAGGTCGGGCCGGTTACCCCGGTGCCGGGATCAGCCAGCCCGGGCGCGGCGCCCAGCAGCGCGACAAGCACCGCCGCCGACGCGGCGACGACGGCTTTCATGCCGCTAGCGCGACTTACCTTGAATGTCCAGAAGTTTGGGCCGCACATCGACCAGATATATGCCGGCCGCACAGGCGGCTATCGCCATCCCGAATACGCCGATCAAGGTCAGTGCCGCGGCCACGCCGAGGATTATCAGCCACACCGGCTTGGTCAGCTTGTCGGCGGCGGTGTAAGCGTCGGTTCGCTGCATGGCCGCGTGCACAAACGCGTACACGGCCGTTACCAGGACGGCGAGCTGCAAGACCCGTAAAACGGTTTCCACGAGGGGAGGCACGTAACAAGCGTATGGGGGAGTGCCCAAAACGTCGACTCCGAGTTGCCCAGGTAACACGCGGGCAACTCGGAGTCGAGTGGGTGGACTACTTCTGGGTGACCTTCTTCGCCGCGGCCTTCTTCGCCGGAGCCTTCTTGGCTAAGGCTTTATTGGCCTTCTTGGCCGGGGCTTTCTTGGCCGGAGCCTTCTTGGCGGCCGGAGCCGGCGCCTTCTTGGGCAGGTCGATACCGACCAGCTTGGCGGCACGCTCGCCGACCGCGCGGGTCCGAGACGACACGGTGCCAAGCGCCTCCTGGGTCAGCTCGACGGCCTGGTCGACGGAGGCCTGGGCGCGGGCCGAGGCGTCTTCGAAGGTCGACTGGCTGCGCAGCCGGTCCAGGGCGGCCTCGCCGCGCTCGACCAGCTCGTTGTACCGGCTGGTGGCGGCCTCCAGGTAGCCCTCGGCGGCCTTGCGCAGCTCGTCAGAGGTAAACCGCTCGCGCAGCTCGCGCAGCTGCTCGGGCAGGTCCTCCTGCAGCTTGGTCAGGCGGGCGCGGCTCTCCTCGACCCGGCTGCGGGTGTCGCTGCGGGTCTCCCCGGCGCGGTCACGCAGGTCCGAGATCAGCTCGTTGACGGTGGCCAGGGCCAAGTCGGCCGCGCCCAGCGCTGCCAGCAACGGAGCCCGCAGGTCGTCGATGTTCGGGTTGTCAGCCATAGTTTTTCCTTTCCTGAATTTTCGTTATCGGCGTTATTACTGCTTTGGTCTAAAGATTGGGGCAAGCGTCGGCTCCTCGGCGAGAAGTTGTCAAGACCCACGGATTGACATGGCACGCGCTCGCAGGTGACCTCCTGATTCGTCGGGTCGGTTCATGGTCGGGTTCGTGGCGGGACCGGGCCGGGCCGGACCGGAGACGTCAGGCCGGGCGACAGCCGGCCGCGCCGTCGGTACCGATCGTCATCTCGGTGTTCTCCTCACTTATTGGGAAGCCGTGACCACCTGAGGCCGGAACCCCTCGTACGGGGTAACCAAGTGGCCGGCCATCTAGACATCGCCGACGTGATTTGCGCCATAGGTCACTCGTCTGTGCTCGAACCGTTGGCGGGGTCGGGCGGGGTGTCGAACTGGGTTTGACACTCCGCACGGATGGATTCGTTTTGGAAGGTGAACGACCCGTAGATGTCGAGCAGGACTTGCTTCTGCCGCTCTGTTATCGCGGTGTCGGTGATGATCGCGTCACGCACCGGGCTGGTCTCGCTTGGCTCGAGGATTCCAGCCCGCACGTAGAGCACCTCCGCGGAAACCCGCAGCGCCTTGGCGATCTGGGCCAGCACATCGGCGGACGGCTTGCGCAAGCCTCGCTCGACCTGGCTCAGGTACGGATTGCTGACACCGGCACGTTCGGCGAGTTGTCGCACCGAGACTTGCGCGTTTTCGCGTTGGCTCCTGATGAAGCCGCCGATGTCGGACGCCACTTCCGAAGCCGCTGTCGACACCTTGACGGAGAGCTTCTCCTCGGGTGCCATTGCGTGCTCCTGGGTCTATGCCGATGCCGACCGATGCCGACCGATGTTGACGCGCCCCAGACTACGGAGAAGTGCTTGCTTTTGCAAGCACTTGTTAGCGCACCTTAGAACAGCAGCTGCGCGGCCGCATAGATCCCCAGCCCCGCCAGGGCGCCTACCACGGTTCCGTTGATCCGAATGAATTGCAGGTCACGGCCCACATGCAGTTCGATCCGCCGGCTGGCTTCCTCGGCATCCCACCGCTCGATGGTGTCGGTGATGATCGCCGTGATCTCCACCCCGTACTGCGACACCAGATGCTCGGCCGCGCGTACCATCCAGTTCTCCACCTTGTCGCGCAGCTCTGCCTCGTCGCGCAGCGATTCCCCGATGCGCACCACGGTGTCGGTGATGCGGGTGCGCAACGTGCTGGACGGGTCGTCGACCCCTTCGAGCACCAGCCGTTTGAGCGTCTTCCACGCCGTCGCGGCGGCGGTGGCGACCTCATCGCGCGCCATCAGCTGCTCCTTGACCGCATCGGCGCGCGCGACGGTGGCCGGGTCGTGCTGGAGGTCGTCGGCGAACTCAAACAGGAAGCGGGTTGCCGACCGTCGTAGTTCGTGGTCGGGGTTGCGCCGCACCTTGTCGGTGAAGTCCATCAGCTCGCGGTGGATGCGGTCGCCGACGAGATGGTCGATGAACCGCGGTGACCAGGTCGGCGAGTCACGCTCCACGACCCGCTGAATGACCTCGCCCGCGTTCAGCGACCACTGGAACGCCCGGTCGGCCAGCAACTGGATCAGGGCCTCCTGCCTGTTCTCGGCCAGCATGGTCGACAGCACCCGGCCCACCGGCGGACCCCACTGCGGCTCGGCGATGCGGCGCACGATCATCCGGTCGATCACGTGCTGGACGTCCTCGTCACGCAGGAGTTCCACCAGCACCCGCAGCACGGTCGCCGTCTCGCTGGCGACCCGTTGGGCATGGGAGGCATCTGACAGCCACTTGCCGAGCCGACTGGGCACCTGCGCGTCGCGCAGCTTGGTCTCGACGACCGCCGCCGACAGGAAGTTCTCCCGCACAAAGGTCCCCAGCCCCTCACCCAGCTGGTCTTTCTTGCGCTTGATGATCGCGGTGTGCGGGATCGGTATGCCCAGCGGATGCTTGAACAGCGCGGTCACGGCGAACCAGTCCGCCAGGGCGCCCACCATGCCGGCCTCCGCGGCAGCACCGACATAACCCACCCAGACGGCGGCGGCGCCGTGGGCCTGCGCCCACCGGCAGGCCAAAAAGACGCAGCTGGCACCGACCAGAAAGCCCAGCGCCACCATCTTCATCCGGCGCAGCGCCACCCGCCGCTCGGCATCGGCCTCCGGATCGGCCCCGGCAAACGATTCCGCGAACGACGCACGCACCGCGCCCGCCGCCTCCAGTGCGGGGGTCGACGTGTCCGGCGGGGACGCCGGCGCACCCGGCGCTCCGCCTCTCACTGGGGCCCTGTGTGCCACTACACCATCATGTATTGCCCGGGCCCGGTTTTGCGACGACAACATCCGCAACCCGCGCAGGTGCCGCCGAAACAGGAGACGAGCCGCCGGAAGCCGTAGTATCGAGGCGTCTAATGAATGGGAAATCGGCGACGGTGGCAGAGCAAATCCCGGCTGTGACAGCGAAAACGGATGGCCGTAAGCGGCGCTGGCACAAACACAAGGTCGAGCGCCGCAACGAGCTGGTGGACGGAACCATCGATGCGATTCGCCGCCAGGGGCGTTTCCTGAGCATGGATGAGATCGCGGCCGAGATCGGCGTCTCCAAGACAGTGCTGTACCGCTACTTCGTCGACAAGAACGACCTGACGACGGCCGTCATGATGCGGTTCACGCAGACCACGCTGATCCCCAACATGGCCGCCGCTCTGACATCGAACCTGGACGGCTTCGAACTGACCCGCGAGGTCATCCGCGTGTACGTCGAAACCGTCGCCAACGAACCCGAGCCGTATCGGTTCGTGATGGCCAACAGCTCGGCCAGCAAGAGCAAGGTGATCGCCGACTCCGAGCGGATCATCGCCCGCATGATCGCGGTGATGATGCGCCACCGCATGCAACGGGCCGGGATGGACACCGGCGGCGCGGAGCCGTGGTCCTACCTGATCGTCGGCGGGGTGCAGCTGGCCACCCACTCGTGGATGTCGGACCCGCGGATAAGCCGCGACGAGCTCATCGACTACCTGACCATGCTCAGTTGGAACGCACTGTGCGGGATCGTCGAGGTCGGCGGATCGCTGGAGAAGTTCCGCGAGGAGCCGCATCCCTCGCCGATCGTCCCGCCCCGGACTTCAGATGCTTGAGCCTAAGGTGAGCGCCGGCTCACGGCTGAGGTCGTGGGCGTACGCACTGCGCACCACCAACCCACCCCCTGACGGACCCATCGACGCCGTCACCCGCTGGCTTGTCGTGACTCGCGCGGCGCTGCTGCCGATGACGCTGTTTTCCGGCCTGGTGGCGGCGCTGCTGGCGGTCGGCAAACCCGGGCTGGACTGGCGCTGGCTGGTGCTCGCGGTGCTGGGAATCACGCTGGCACACACCGCCAACAACCTGATGAACGACCTGTACGACACCAAGGTCGGCACCGACAGCGCCGATTACCCGCGCGCGCTGTACGCGCCGCACCCGGTGCTGTCCGGGCTGGTCACCCGCCGCACCCTGGGCATGGCGATTCTGCTGGTGAACATCGCCGATCTGGCGATCCTCGTGACGCTGGCATGGGCTCGCGGCTGGCCCGTGGTGGCCTTTGCGCTCAGCGGGTTCGCACTGAGCGTCGCCTACACGGCGCCACCGCTGAGACTGAAGAAACGCGGACTGGGAGAACCCGACGTTTTCATCGTCTGGGGTCCACTGATGGTGTGCGGGACGTATTACTCCGCGGTGGGCGCGATCGGTTGGGATGTGGTGCTGGCGTCGCTCCCCTATGGGCTCCTGTGCACCACCGTGCTGATGGGCAAGCACATCGACAAGATTCCCTACGACGAGCCGCTCGGCATCCGGACGCTGCCGGTCCTGCTCGGCGAGGCGCGGGCCCGCGTGGTGACGCTGGCGATGATGGTCGGCTTCTACGTGCTGGTCGCCGCGGCCGTCGCGGCGGGGGCGATGCCGTGGCCCGCATTGGTCGCCGCGTTGGCGCTGCCCCGGCTGGCGAAGGTGTGGCCATATTTCCGGCGCCCGAGGCCCGAGGAGCCGCCACCGAAGTTTCCGGTGTGGCCGTTGTGGTACGCTGCGCTGGCGTGGCTGCACGTGCGTCAGGCGGGTGCGTTACTCGTGGTGGGACTCGCGATCGGCGCCGTGTTGCGCGCACTCCGACTCCACCTGATGTGACCAAAAGCAAGCGCGCGAAGGCGACTAGCGCCGCCCGAACGGCTAGCATGCTGGGAATGCATCGGGGGCCCCGCCAGAGTGCATCGTTCGCGACGCCCTGAACGGCCACCGAGAAACAGAAAGGCTCTTCCCGCCATGGCCGTGCAGCTCACGCCGCATTTTGGCAACGTCCAAGCCCATTACGACCTCTCCGACGACTTCTTCCGGCTTTTCCTGGACCCCACCCAGACCTACAGCTGCGCCTACTTCGAACGTGACGACATGACACTGGAGGAGGCCCAGATCGCCAAGATCGACCTGGCGCTGGGCAAGCTGAACCTCGAGCCCGGGATGACGTTGCTGGACATCGGCTGCGGCTGGGGCGCCACCATGAGACGCGCCATCGAGAAATACGACGTCAACGTCGTGGGCCTGACGTTGTCCCAGAACCAGGCCAGCCACGTCCAGCAGGCGTTCTACCAGCTGGAAACCGCTCGGTCAACGCGGGTGTTGCTGGAGGGCTGGGAGAAGTTCGGCGAGCCGGTTGACCGCATCGTCTCGATCGGTGCGTTCGAACACTTCGGCCGCCAGCGCTGGGGCCACTTCTTCAAGATGGCCCACCAGGTGCTGCCGACCGACGGCGTCGCGCTGCTGCACACCATCACGCGCCCCACTTTCAAAGACGCCAGGGCGCAAGGCAATCCGTTGACCCACGAAATCGTGCACTTCACCCAGTTCATCCTGGCCGAGATCTTCCCCGGCGGCTGGCTGCCGACACCCCCGTCGGTCGAAGAGTACGCCGACGCGGCGGGCTTCAAGCTGACCCGGGTGCAGTCGCTGCAGCTGCACTACGCGAGGACCCTGGAGTTGTGGGCCGCCGCGCTCAAGGCCAACAAGGAGAAGGCCATCGCTATCCAGTCCAAAGAGGTCTACGACCGGTACATGAGGTACCTGACCGGCTGCGCCAAGCTGTTCCGCCAGGGGTACACCGACGTCAACCAGTTCACACTGGAGAAGTAACCGCGCGGGCTACTTCACGCAGGTGAATTGACCGACGTCGCTGATGCCTTTGCGGAAGAAGTTCTCGCACCCGGTGAGATAGTGCATGTAACGGTCGTAGATCTCTTCCGACTGGATGGCGATGGCCTTCTCCTTGTTGGCCTCCAGGTTTGCCGCCCAGATCTTCAGGGTGCGCTCGTAGTGCTCCTGCAGTAATTGCACCCGTTCGATCGTGAACCCGGACTCGGCCGCCAATTTGAATAGATCTTCCTGCGCCGGCAACTGTCCGCCCGGGAAAATTACCTCGCCAATGAATTTCATAAATCGGATGTCGTTCATCGTTATGCTGACGCCGCGTTCAACCTGCTGCTTCTGGGTGTAGGCCAAAATCGTGTGCAGCAGCATGCGGCCGTCATCGGGCAGGATGTCGTAGGCGCGCTGGAAGAATGCGGGATAGCGGTCATACTTGAACGCTTCGAAAGCGCCGATGGTGACGATCCGGTCGACCTTGTCCTCGAACTCTTCCCATCCCTGGAGCCGCACCTCGACGCTGCGCTCGGTGGGGATCTTGGCCAGTTTGGCCTTGCTGTACTCGAACTGGTTGCGGCTCAGGGTAATTCCGATGACGTTGACGTCGAACTTCTCGATCGCCCGGACCAGCGCGCCGCCCCAGCCGCAACCGATGTCGAGCAGCGTCATCCCAGGCTCGAGGTTGAGCTTGCCCAGCGCCAAGTCGAACTTCGCGTTGGACGCCTCTTCCAGCGTCATGTCGTCACGCTCGAAGTACGCGCACGTGTACGCCATCGTCGGGTCTAGGAACAACGCGAAAAACTCGTCCGAGACGTCGTAAATCGATTGCGACTCTTCGTAATAGGGCCTTAGCTGGGTCATGCTCGGAAGATACCTCTCGTTTCTCGATTCTCACGCGCAGCGCGGCCGGGGCCGCTCAACCGTTTCAATAACTATTAGTAGGTATAGAAACCCTGACCGGACTTCTTGCCCAGCAGACCCGCCTCGACCATGCGCAGCAACAGCGGCGGCGGACCATAGTGCGGCTCTTTGAATTCCTCGAACATCTTGTCCGCGATCAGTTTCAGGGTGTCCAGGCCGACCAGATCAGACAGCCGCAGCGGACCCATCGGATGCGACAGCCCGGCGACAACGGCCTTGTCGACGTCTTCGGCGGTCGCGAACCCGGCCTCGACCATCCGGATCGCCGACAGTAGATAAGGAACCAGTAGCGCGTTCACCACGAAGCCGGACCGGTCGGAGCAACGCACCACCTGCTTGCCGAGCACCGCGCTGGCGAACACTTCGGTGCGGGCTGCGGCGGCATCGTCGGTGACGAGCGTGGTGACCAGCTCGACCAGCGGCAGCACCGGGACGGGATTGAAAA
This sequence comes from Mycobacterium sp., assembly GCF_052144515.1. GTDB lineage: Bacteria > Actinomycetota > Actinomycetes > Mycobacteriales > Mycobacteriaceae > Mycobacterium. The sequence goes on from NZ_JBKQQD010000339.1 coordinate 10,685, forward strand.
AGTGCAAGCCCAGCACGCGCTGCGGGTTCTTGGTCGCCGCGGCGATCTTCATGATCGGGATGCTCGAGGTGTTCGACGCGAGTACCGCGTCGGGATCGGTGATAACCCGGTCGAGTTCCGAAAAGATCTGGGCCTTGACGGCCTCGTCCTCGACGACGGCTTCGATCACCAGTTGCCGGTCGGCCAGGTCTTTGAGGTTGGTGGTGAAGGTCAGCTGGTCGAGCGCGCGGTCGCGCTCGCGCTCGGTCACCTTGCCCGCGCTGACGCCGCGCTCCAGCGATTTCACGATGCGGTTGCGTCCCGCGGTGATCAGCGCTTCGGTGGTCTCGAACACCGTGACGCCGACGCCGGCGCGGACGGCGACCTCGGCGATACCGGACCCCATCTGCCCGGCCCCGATAACGCCAACGCGCTGGATCGCTGCGTCGCTCACTATCTCTCTCTCGTCGTATTGGCATGCAGTGCAATAGGCCCCGCCCAGGGTCGCTGGGCGGGGCCTATGCTGTCAACTTCTATTGAGTGACCTGCGCCACTCGTGGCCAAGTCCCTTAGTGGAACTGACCCTCTTCGGTGGAACCGGTCAGAGCAGTCGTCGAGGAATTCGGGTCGACCGTGGTGGCGATGCGGTCGAAGTAACCGGCGCCGACCTCACGCTGGTGCTTGGTCGCGGTGTAACCGCGCTCCTCGGCGTCGAACTCGCGCTCTTGCAGCTCGACGTAGGCGCTCATCTGGTTGCGGGCGTAGCCGTAGGCCAGATCGAACATCGAGTAGTTCAGGGCGTGGAAGCCGGCCAGCGTAATGAACTGGAATTTGAATCCCATTGCGCCAAGGTCCTTCTGGAACTTCGCGATGGTGCTGTCGTCAAGATGCTTCTTCCAGTTGAACGACGGCGAGCAGTTGTAGGCCAGCATCTGGTCCGGGAACTCGGCCTTGACGCCCTCGGCGAACTTCGCCGCCAACTCGAGGTCCGGGGTGCCGGTCTCCATCCAGATCAGGTCGGAATACGGCGCGTAGGCCTTGGCGCGGGCGATGCACGGCTCCAGGCCGTTCTTCACCCGGTAGAAGCCTTCCTTGGTCCGCTCGCCGGTGATGAACGGCTGGTCACGCTCGTCGACGTCGGACGTGATCAGCGTGGCCGCTTCGGCGTCGGTCCGGGCGATGACAACGGTCGGAGCGTCGCAGACGTCGGCGGCCAGGCGCGCCGAGGTCAGCGTGCGGATGTGCTGCTGGGTCGGGATCAGCACCTTGCCGCCTAGGTGGCCGCACTTCTTCTCCGAGGCCAGCTGGTCCTCCCAGTGCGAACCGGCGACACCGGCGGCGATCATCGCCTTCTGCAGTTCGTAGACGTTGAGCGCGCCACCGAAGCCGGCCTCGCCGTCGGCGACGATCGGCGCCAGCCAGTTCTGCACCGAGGTGTCACCCTCGACCTTGGCGATCTGGTCGGCGCGCAGCAGCGCGTTGTTGATCCGGCGGACGACCTGTGGCACCGAGTTGGCCGGGTACAGGCTCTGGTCGGGGTAGGTGTGGCCGGACAGGTTGGCGTCACCGGCGACCTGCCAACCCGACAGGTAGATGGCCTTCAGGCCTGCGCGCACCTGCTGGACGGCCATGTTGCCGGTCAGCGCGCCCAGCGCGTTGACGAATTCCAGCTCGTGCAGCTGGTCCCACAGCACCTCCGCGCCGCGGCGGGCCAGGGTGGACTCCTCGACAACACTGCCTTGCAAAGCCACGACGTCCTCGGCGGTGTAGGTACGAGTGACGTCCTTCCAGCGCGGGTTGGTGTCCCAGTCGTGCTGGATCTGCTCGGCGCTCTTAGGCGTGCCAACGTTAGACATTGGGTTGCTCCTTAACGGTTTTCCTCGTGATACCGACGCCTGACCGCCCTTTCGGCGGTTGCCAACGGCGCATCTTCACTGCTGTGCTAACTCGACGATGGCACAGCGTGTTCCCACCTGGCCAGCCATTTCAATTGCCAATTTCGGCCACGACTTTTGCTGATTTTGCAAATCTTGCAAAGGCGGCTTTTGGCTTAACCGTTTCAGAAGCTACCGGCGGGTAATTAGAATTCGCAGGTCAACGGGCGATTTACCGGGACGCTTGTCCGATTAGAGTGCGAACAGCGCCGCGACGGCTTTCGTCTCGTCACCAACCGCATATGTGAGCGTGATAACAGGGCGGTCGGCCAGGCCGGCACCGAATTGGTCGGTCGAGCCGGCCGGGTGAACGTGCGAGATGACGTCCAACTTGTCGCCCAGCGCCATCGGCGCCTCGTGCTCGATCGTCACCCGCAACGGTGCCGCCAGCAGCTCGGGGTGAGACGCCAGGTAATCCTCGATGACGCTCCAGTACACCGAGTTGTTCACGTGGTCGAACAGGTCGATGTCGGTGACGCGGACCGGGAACTCGTGGATTTCCGTCGCTTCGGACCGTTGGTCCCGGCTGCCCGGCTTCAGGTAGCCCTTCCACCGCAGCCGGTTCACGGAAGTGGTCCGGAACAGGCCCTCCAGGAAGTCGTCGGCGATGCGCGCCGGCATCTCGGTTTCCTTGTTCACGTGGATCCAGAACGCCTCGGATTCGATCAGGCCGCCGTTGCGTCCGTCGATGCGGACCCGCATCTCACACCAGCGGTTCGAGGTGCCCGAACACCAGCGCCGCATCCGCAGCATGTCGCGGAACTCGATCGCGCGGATCAGGTCGACCATGGTGCGCCGGACGATCCACAGCGGATGGGTCTCCTCGAAACCCATCTCGCGCAGCTGGTCCTGGCCGATGTCCTGGATGTGCCGGCAGGCCGCGTCCAAGCGAAGCCGGCCGGTGCGGTCGATGTCACCCATGCGCAGCGGCCATTCGCGGTCGAACACATCGGGGTGGCCGTCGGGCACCGGCATCATTTCTTTGTCCAGGCTCACGGCTTGGCTCCCCATTCCCTCCTCGTTGGCGCCCC
>NZ_JBKQQD010000340.1:0-31052 GCF_052144515.1 Mycobacterium sp.
CTCGACCTCGCGGTAGTCCACACCGGCGTCCTGCAGCGCTTTCGTCCCCGACTCCCGCGCCATGTCCGGGTAGTCCCAGCCCTCGCGGCGGCCCGGCTTCTCGAACTTGGTCATGCCCACGCCGACCACGTAAACCTTGTTAGACATAACGCCCCTTCTTCGACCCTGGGCTTTCTTGACACCCGTCTAGTCGGCAGCTTAGCCGTGCGGGCCTTTGGGTCGGAACCCCCACGTCTTCCGATGCGCATCTCCGCGCGACATGCGTAGGCTCGAAACCGCAACCACGACGAAAGACCTACAACGATGAAGGCAAGATGAAGGCAACGGTTACACCCGAAGCCGCCAACGCCATCGCCGACATCGCCCAGCGTCATGGGCTCTCCCGCGAGGCGGTGCTGGCCATGCTGTTCGCCCTGCACACCGGCGGCGGCACCATGGCCCAGTTCGACATCCCCGAGCTCGGCGGCTCTGGGCAATGGATGCGGGGCGGGATGACGATGGTCGGCAACATGTTCGACAACGCGCTCAAGGCACGCGTCGACGCGCTGTGCAACGACCTGGCACAATTGCTCGCCACCACCACGGTGTTTCCCGCCTCGGCCCAGACCTCCTGGCACGCCCGAGCCGGGTTCACCTCGGGCAACTGGTGGCCGGCCGACCTCGGCGTGCCGAGTTCGGCGGGCGGACAGAACGATGCGCGCTACGCGATCTTCCCGGGCACTCGGCGGCTGGCAATCCAGATCAACGGCGTCACAAGGGTTTTTGACACTGGCGAGCACCAGATCGGCGGCGTCCAACAGCAGCAGGGCGGCGGATACGGCTCGGTGAGCTTCACCAGCCAACTCGGCACGTTCGACGTGTCGAGCCTGCGCGAGCTCGGCGCGCGGCAGGTGGCCGAAACTCCCGCCGCGGCACCCGTGGCACCTGCCCCGCAGTATCAGTCGCAGTATCAGTCCCATCCGGCCCCGCATGTGGCGCCTCAGACGCAGGCACCACCCCCTTCTTCAGCGCCCGCTTCCGGTGCGCCCGGGGATCCCACGGCCATCGTCGCGGCCATCGAGTCGCTGGCCGGGCTGCACGAGCGCGGCATCCTCTCCGACGAGGAGTTCGCCTCGAAGAAAGCTGAACTGCTCGGCCGGCTCTGATCGGCTACAGCCCCCTCATGGTCGCCGGGTGTAGACCGATTGCCCGGCTCCTCCTCAGTCCGTTCCGGACTGCATCGTGGCCGGGCGTAACACCACCACCGGCTTGGTCCCCGCGCCCTCGTCACGCAGCAGTGCGATCACCCGGCCGTCCGCGTCGCTGGCGGCGTAGACGCCGTCCATGCCGGCCGGCGAAAGCGGCCGTCCGTGGCTGGTTGCCTCGGCCTCCTGCGCGGTGAGGTCGCGGCGCGCGAACATCAGCAGGCAGGCGTCATCGAGGGTCTGCGTCAGCCGCGGCCGCTCGGCCAGTTCGTCGAGTGAACACGCCTGGTCCAGCTCGAAGCGCCCAACCCGGGTGCGGCGCAGCGAGGTCAGATGCCCGCCGACGCCGAGCGCAGCACCGAGATCGCGGGCCAGCGCGCGGATATAGGTTCCCGATGAGCAGTCGACTTCGACATCGAGGTCGACGAGCTGCTCGTGGGATCGGACGGCCAGCATCTCGAACCGGTCGATGCGCACCGGCCGCGCTTGCAGCTCGACGGCGTGACCCTCGCGGACCAGGCGGTAGGCGCGGCGGCCGTCGACCTTGATCGCGCTGACCGCAGACGGCACCTGCTTGATGTCACCACGCAGCCCGCTCATCGCCTCGGCGATATCTCCGGTTGTCAGATCCTCGGCCGAAACCGATTGCAGCAGTTCGCCTTCGGCGTCCTCGGTGGACGTGGTCTGGCCCAGGCGAATGGTCGCGGCATACGATTTCGAGGCCCCGGTAAGCAGGCCGAGGATCTTGGTGGCACGCTCCACCCCGATCACCAGCACACCGGTGGCCATCGGGTCCAGCGTTCCCGCGTGTCCCACCTTTCTGGTGGAAAAGATTCGCCGACAGCGCCCCACCACGTCATGACTGGTCATCCCGGCCGGCTTGTCGACGACGACTATCCCGGGTCCGATATCGCGGCCTTTCGGGTTGTCCGTCATCAGATTTGCGGCGTGAAAACTCGCGGCTTCAGCCGGGAGAGGAACCGTCCCCCTCCTTTCGGCGGGTTGTCGGTGGTCCTACCTAGGTTGTTCATGCGTGCAGGTGTCGGTTGCTTCCCAGCCCTGAGCAGGTGGTCGCGTTGGCCGAGCACTGTCGCCATGCCCGGTTTGTCTGGAATCTGGCCGTCGAGCAGCAGCGGCACTGGCAGCCAGGTCGCCACGCGCCCAGTTACAACGACCAATGCGCGCAATTGACTGCAGCCCGCGCCGAATATGACTGGTTGGCAGCTGGGTCCCAAACAGTGCAGCAGCAGCAGGCGTTGCGCGAGTTCGCGCAGGCCATGCGGAACTTTGTCGATGGCACTCACCGTCGCCCGACGTGGCGCAAGGACGGCAAGCATGAAGGTTTCCGGCAGGTCGGAGTCAAACCGCGCCACACCAAACGGCTGAGCCGCCGCTATGGGCAGGTCTGGGTACCGAAGGTCGGTTCGGCGCGGTTCCGCTGGACCCGCACCATCGCCGACAGTGTGAAGTCGTACCGAGTCACCTTGGATCGGTCTGGGTGCTGGCACATAGCTTTTGCCGCCGTCCCCGACGCTGTCGCGCGACCCGGTGACGGCAGCGTGGTGGGTGTGGATCGCGGCGTAGCGGTCTCGGTTGCGCTGTCCAACGAGGAGCTGCTGCATGCACCCAGCCTTCGTGCCGGCGAAACCAAACGACTGCGCCGATTGCAGCGGCATCTGGCCCGGGCGCAGCGCGGATCTCACCGGCGAGCACGAACAAAGCTGGCCATCGCGAAGTTGCGCGCCCGCGAAACGGATCGCCGCCGTGACTGGGTGCAAAAGACCACCACCGATGTGGCGCGCCGCTTCGACACCATCCGCGTCGAGGACTTGGTCGAGGACTTGAAGGTGCGCGCGATGACCCGCACCCCGCGCGGAACTCGTGAATGCCCGGGCACCCGCGTCGCGCAGAAACGGGGTCTCAACCGTGAGATCAGCCGCCAAGGGTGGGGACTGGTGGTGGCCCGGTTGGAGCACAAGGCCCGCGGGCGGCTGGAATTGGTTCCCGCAGCGTATACGTCGCAACGATGCTCTTGTTGTGGGCATGTCGCGCCGGAAAACCGCAAGAGCCAAGCGGTTTTCCAGTGCGTCGCCTGCAGCGCGGGGCCGTGCAACGCGGACGTCAACGCCGCACGCAACATCGCCGCCGGACGGGCGGTGACAGCACGGGGAGACCTCGGCGCTAGCCGGTCTGTGAACCGTGAACCTCAATTCTGTTCTCCTGCTGCCTAGGATCGACGGGGTTGGAATCCACCGGCTAAACGGGGTGGAGGACGTCAAAGCACGATGGCGGTCAGCACCAGCCCGCGCCCGACCGACCAGCGGCCCCTCAGCGCGGTCAGCGGCGGACCCGACAGCGCCTCCGGGTCGATCAGGATTTTGGAGACGAATTCTCCGGCGGCAGTGCCGGACGGATCGACGTCGAACACGATGTGCGCGTCCTCGAAACCCAACCACCGCTTGGTCAGCGGAAACCACGCCTTGTATGTTGCTTCCTTGGCGCAGAACAGAATCCGGTCCCAGTGCAGGCCCTTGGGCAGCGCGGCGATTTCGTGCCGTTCCTCGTCGAGCGCGATCGCATCCAGCACACCCTGCGGCAACACGTCGTGCGGTTCGGCGTCGATGCCCAACGAGCGCACCGCGGCGCTGCGTCCCACCACCGCGCCGCGGTAGCCGGTGCAGTGGGTGAGGCTGCCGACCACGCCGTCGGGCCAGCACGGTTCTCCCTTGTCGCCCTTGAGGATTGGCACCGGCGGAACGCCAAGCTCGCCGAGCGCGATCCGGGCACAGTGACGGACAGTGATGAACTCGTTGCGCCGCTTGGCAACCGACTTGGCGATCAGCGGCTCCTCTTCGGGCAGCGGGGTCAGGCCCGGCGGGTCGGAATAGACCTCCGCATACGCCAGCTCCTCCGGTGCCGTGTCGGGCAGCACCGACGACACCAGCACGCCGGCGGTCATCGGGACTGCCGCTGCCGGATTCGTTCCCGGTGTTGCACAGCCTGCGCCTTCATTTCGGGGGTGATCACGAAGTGACCGCCGAAATCGTTGAGGTATCCGGGCGCGTACTGCGGGTCGGGCAGCACCTGGCGCAGCCAGCTGTACGGCTTGCGGCGCCGCCACTCGCGCGGATAACCCACCGACACCTCTTCGAACCGCACGTCGTCGTACCAGGTGGTCCGCGGAATATGTAGATGCCCGTACACCGAACAGACGGCGTTGTAGCGGGTGTGCCAGTCGGCGGTCTTGGTGGTTCCGCACCACAGCGAGAATTCCGGGTAGAACAACGCGTCGCAGGGCTCGCGCACCAGCGGAAAGTGGTTCACGAGGACGGTCGGTGTCATCCAGTCGAGCTGTTCGAGGCGGGCGCGGGTGCTGGCCAGCCGGTCGCGGCACCAGGCCTCCCGGGTCGGGTAGGGCTCCGGTGAGAGCAGGAACTCGTCGGTGGCCACCACGTTGCGCTGCCGCGCGATGGCCATGCCTTCGGCTTTGCTGGTCGCCCCCTGCGGCAAGAAGCTGTAGTCGTAGAGCAAGAACATCGGCACGATCGTGGCCGGGCCGCCCCGCTCGGTCCACACCGGGAACGGGTGCTCGGGCGTGACCACGCCCATCTCGTCGCACAGGTTGACCAGGTAGTCGTAGCGCGCGCGGCCGAAGACCTGCACCGGATCCCGGGTGGTGGTCCACAGCTCGTGGTTGCCGGGCACCCAGATCACCTTGGCGAACCGCCGTCGCAGCAGATCCAGCGTCCAGCGGATCTCGTCGGCGCGTTCGGCGACGTCGCCGGCGACGATCAGCCAATCCTCCGGCGACGACGGATGCAGCGACTCGGCCACCGGCTTGTTGCCGAGGTGACCGGTGTGCAGGTCGGAGACCGCCCACAGTGTCGGTTGTCCGCCGTTGCTCGCCTCCACGATTAACCACCCTAATGATCCGGCGGCATATTCGCGGATCAGCTCCCGCCCGCCGGCTAGAACAGGTTCCTGTATTGGCTGTGACGCCGGCCACGCGACTTGTATAGTCCGGGCAAGGGACCGCCAAGGCAGGGGGCGTCATGTTGACCAGGCTGCGCCTGATCGGAGCGTTCAGCGCGCTGATCACGGCGGTCATCGGCGGCACGGTGGGTTGGCGGGGCGCCCCGCCCGCGCCGACCGGGGGCGAGACCGTCCAGCTGCGATCGACCGCCCAGCCGATGGAAACGCCGGAAACCACAATGAAGAGCCCGATCGTGGCAACCACCGATCCGCGCCCGTTCGATGCATGCGAGGACATCCCCTTCGACGTCATCCAGCGTCTCGGGCTGGGGTTCACCCCGCCCGAACACGAGGACGGCCTGCGCTGCCACTTCGACGCGGGCAACTACCAGGTAGCCGTCGAACCGATCATCTGGCGCACCTACGCGGCGAGCCTGCCGCCTGACGCCCTCGAGACCGACATCGGGGGTCACCGCGCCGCGCAGTACTGGGTGATGAAGCCGACCTACCACAACAGCTTCTGGTTCTACTCCTGCATGGTGGCGTTCAAGACCAGCTACGGCCTCATCCAGCAGGCGCTGTACTACTCGACCGTCTACTCCGATCCCAACGTCGACTGCATGGCCACCAACCTGCAGCGGGCCAACGACTTAGCGCCTTACTACAAGTTCTAGCCATGTCCCAGACGTCGTCCGTGACATCCATTCATCCGGTGGAACCCAGGCTGAGCACCCTGACCAGGGCCGGCGGCCAGGCCGCCGGAAGGGCCCTCGGCAGAATGCTGGGTCTGCCGCGGCCGACCACCCGCTACACCGTGAGTAGTGTCCGCGTCCCGATGCGCGACGGCATCCAGCTGGTCGCCGACCACTACGCGCCCGCTACGTCTCGCCCCGCGGGCACCTTGCTGGTCCGCGGACCCTATGGCCGCGGGTTTCCGTTCGCGCTGATGTTCGCCAGGCTGTATGCCGACCGCGGCTACCACGTCGTGCTGCAGAGCGTGCGCGGAACGTTCGGGTCGGCCGGCGAGTTCGAGCCGATGGTCAACGAGGCCGCCGACGGTGCGGACACCGTGGTGTGGCTGCGTCAGCAACCCTGGTTCACCGGCCGGTTCGCCACCATGGGAGTGTCGTACCTGGGATACACCCAGTGGGCGCTGCTGTCCGATCCGCCCCCGGAACTGGCCGCGGCGGTGATCACCGCGGGCCCGCACGACTTGCCGGCCTCGGTGTGGGGCACCGGCTCGTTCGCCGTCAACGACTTCCTGGGCTGGAGCGACCTGGTTGCCCACCAGGAGGACCCGGCGCGCATCCGGGAGGGGATCCGTCAGGTGCGGGCCGCTCGACGGGTGGCGCGCGCGGCTGCCGAGTTGCCGATGGGTGCAGCGGCCCGGGCGCTGCTCGACTCGGGTGCGCCGTGGTTCGAATCGTGGGCCGAACACTCCGACCACAGCGATCCGTTCTGGGAGCGGATGCGGGTGCCCGCCGCGCTGGACCGTGTGCAGGTGCCGGTGCTGTTGCTGGGTGGCTGGCAAGACGTTTTCCTGCGGCAGACGCTGCAGCAGTACCGGCACCTGCGCGACCGGGGCGTCGACGTCGCACTGACGATGGGGCCCTGGACACACACCGAGCTGCTCAGCAAGGGGCTGGCCACCAGCGTCCGGGAATCACTGGATTGGCTGGGCACTCACCTGGGCGGCGCGCCGAGGCGGCGTCCCAGCGCTGTCAATGTTTTCGTCAACGGGCAGGGCTGTCGCAATCTGCCTGACTGGCCGCCCGCCACCACCGACCGCCCGCTGTACCTGCGGCCCGGCGGCTACCTCGGCAAGACCGAACCGGCCGCGGAAACGCCGCCGGCGACATTCCGCTATGACCCTGCCGACCCGACGCCCACCACCGGCGGTCCGCTGCTGTCTCCCAACGGTGGTTACCGCGACGACAGCCGGCTCGCACTGCGCGCTGACGTGCTCGACTTCACCGGCGCCACCCTCATCCGCGATCTGTACGTGTACGGAAACCCGGTCATCGAGCTGGTGCACACCTCGGACAATCCAAATGTCGACCTGTTCGTCCGGGTCAGCGAGGTCGACACCAAAGGCCGGTCCCGCAATGTCAGCGACGGCTACCTTCGCCTGGGCGCTGCCCAAGACCCCGCGCAGGACACGGTCAGTATCGAACTCGACGCCGCCGCCCACCGCTTCAGGGCGGGCTCACGCATCCGCGTCCTGATCGCCGGCAGTTGGTTCCCCCGCTACGCGCGCAACCTCGGCACCGAAGAAGCGGTGTTGACGGCCCGGCAGCTGAAGCCGGCCACCCATTCCGTGCATTTCGGACGTTCCCGGCTGCTGCTTCCCGTCGGCCCGGCCGACCCTTCAGCCGACCCCTCAACCGACTAAGTCGCTGACCCGGGCCGCGACGCCGGCTAGCACCTCGTCGTCGTGTACCGGCGCCGCTAGCGCGGGCCGCACGGGCAACTGCACCCAGCTGGTGCAGCCCGCGTACTCGGGGGTGCGAGCCAGGCGCACCGGCTCGATCAGCGGAATAGTGGACACCACCAACGCCGCCAGCTTGTGTTTGGGCCGGAAGTCGAGCCGGTCGGCGCGCACCGACTCGGCGGTCCAGATATGCAGATCCTCGATTGCGCCCAGATTGTCCGGGCGGTTAACCGGCAGTGCGGCAACGACCTTCGCCGCGGCCCGCACCAGCAGGTGCTCGTCGTCGCTGTCGGCGGCGGCCGCGTCGAGCAAGTCGCGGTGCTCGGGCCGGACCCGTTCGGCGTGGCTGTGCGCGACCGTCGGGAACAGCAGGAATTCCTGGGCCGCCACCTCGAACCGCTTTTCCCCGATCCCGCCCTTGCGCAGCAGCACACGCTGGCGACCGTCGAGCAGCGCGTGCACCACCGCGCTCCACTCCTTGAGCGCGGGCATCGTTGCTGCGCGGGTCATGTGGGCCCGGCCAGCCGAGCGACCACCTCGGGGCGGCGCAGCGGCGGGACGGTCTTAGGGGGCTGGCGCCGCGGCGGCAAGGTGCCCAGCAATCGTGTCGTGGTCGCGGTGACCTCGGCGACGGCGGTCTCAAAGGCCTCGAACGCGTCGGCATTGGCTGCCGACGGGTGGGTGATGCCGCTGACCTTGCGGACATACTGACGCGCCGCGGCCGCGATCTCTTCGGCCGTCGCGGCGGGCTGCAACCCGCGAAGTTCGGTGATGTTACGGCACATGCCTACCACGATAGGGCCGCCGCTACGGTGAGAAACACATGACCGACGACATCCTGCTGATCGAAACCAACGAGCGGGTGCGCACCCTGACCCTCAACCGGCCGCAGTCGCGCAATGCGCTGTCCGCGGCACTGCGGGACCGATTTTTCGGGGCCTTGACCGACGCCGAGACCGACGACGACGTCGACGTCGTCCTCGTCACCGGTGCGGATCCGGTGTTCTGCGCGGGGCTTGACCTCAAGGAGCTGGGTGGGCAGTCGGCGCTGCCGGACATCTCACCGCGCTGGCCATCGATGACCAAGCCGGTGATCGGCGCCATCAACGGCGCCGCGGTCACCGGCGGGCTGGAGCTGGTGCTGTACTGCGACGTCGTGATCGCCTCGGAGCAGGCCCGCTTCGCCGACACCCATGCGCGGGTCGGGCTGCTGCCCACCTGGGGGCTCAGCGTGCGGCTGCCGCAAAAGGTGGGGGTCGGTCTGGCCCGACGGATGAGCCTCACCGGGGACTACCTGTCGGCCGCCGACGCGCTGCGGGCCGGCCTGGTCACCGAGGTGGTGCCGCACGACCAGCTGCTGAGCACCGCCCGCCAGGTGGCGACCACCATCGTCGGCAACAACCAGAACGCAGTGCGGGCGTTACTGGCGTCCTACCACCGCATCGACGAGTCACAGACCAGCGAGGGCCTGTGGCTGGAAGCCATGGCGGCCAGGCAATTCCGGACCAGCGGCGACGACATCGCCGCCAACCGCGAGGGTGTGCTGCAACGCGGACGTTCGCAGGTGCGCTAGGCGGGCTCAGCGAATCCGCGTCTCGGTCGCGCTGTCGAAGAAGCGCACCTCCTGCCGGTGCGGCACGATCGACAACGAATCGCCCACAGCTACCGCGGTGCGCCGGTCGGTGCGGAACACGATGCGTTGCGCGCTTGACGACCACCCCTGCTGCCTGACAGGCGTTGCGTAGACGAATGATTCGAAGCCGAGCTCCTCCACCAACTCGACCTGAACGGGCAAGGATCCCGGAGCACCGGCGGCCGCCACATCCCAGGACTCCGGCCGAATGCCGATGAGCACCCGGTCCTTGCCGGCCGCGGAGCGTGGAACCGCGATCGCCAGATCCGGTGATGTCACGAGGCCGTCGGTCACCGTGGCGTCGATGAGGTTCATCGCCGGCGCCCCGATGAACGTGGCGACGAACGTGTTGACGGGATCGTCGTATAGCGCCCGCGGGGTGTTGACTTGTTGCAGCACACCATCTTTGAGTACAGCGACCCGGTCACCCATGGTCATTGCCTCGACTTGGTCGTGGGTGACGTAGACGGTGGTGGTACCCAGCCGCCGCTGCAATCCCGAGATCTGCGACCGGGTGCTCACCCGCAGCTTGGCATCCAGATTCGACAACGGCTCGTCCATGCAGAACACCTGGGGCCGCCGCACGATCGCACGCCCCATCGCCACCCGTTGCCGCTGCCCGCCGGAGAGCCTGGAAGGCTTGCGGTCCAGCAGCTCGCTCAATTCCAGCATGTCGGCGACTTCGAGCACCCGCCGGCGGGTATCGGTGCGTGACATGCCGTGGTTTCGCAACGCGAACCCCATGTTCTGCGCCACAGTCATATTCGGGTAGAGCGCATAGTTCTGGAACACCATCGCGACGTCGCGCGCCCGCGGCGGCAGGTGCGTCACATCCACGTCGCCGATGGTGATACGCCCGCTTTCAATATTTTTGGGGGGTTCCAGCCCGGCGAGCATGCGCAGGGTGGTGGACTTGCCGCATCCGGACGGGCCGACGAGCACCAGGAATTCGCCGTCGGCGATCTCGAGGTCCAGGTTGTCCACGGCGGGCGCGTCGGCACCCGGATAGCGATGGGTGACCGCGGAATACCGGACTTCAGCCATGGTGGAGACCCGGCAGCTTTCGCTTGATCTGGCGGTCGAGCACGACCTGCAGCTGTTGGTTGATGTCGGTGAAGGTGGTGGTCACGTCGGATCCCTTCAGTCCGATGGATTCCAGCCCGGCGGAGATGATGCGGTCTGCACCGGGCAGGAAAACGCGCGCGTAGTCCTGCGGGCGGGTATGCGGCAGCTGGTCGGCGGCCACGCGGGCGCGCGGGTTGTCGGCGAGATATTTCTGCTGGCTCGGGTCACGCAGGACGGACTTTCGCACGGCGAGATAGCCGGTGCGCTGGCTGAAATAGGCGGTGCTGGCCGGGCTGGTGACGAATGCGATGAACTTGAGCGCGTTGAGTTTTCGCTCGTCGGAGAGCTTGGCGGGAATCGCCAGCCCCGCCCCGCCCGTCGGACAGCCGGGCGCTCCGCCTGGTCCGGTGGGCAGCGGCGCGACAGCGAAATCGAACCTGGCGGCGTTGGTGATGCCGACCAGGGCGCCCGTCGACGCCACCGTCGACGCCAGGATGCCGGTGGCGAACTCGTTGGCGGTGTCGTTGGATATCGCGGCGTACCCCTTGGTATGGACGGAATCCCGCAGAAAGTTGCCCGCCGCGATGGTGGCCGGGTCGGTGAACGTCAACGTCCACTTGTCGGAGTAGGCGCCGCCGAATGCCCAGTTCGGTCCCTCGAACGTCCAGGAGATTGATTGGGCATTAGCCCAGCCGTGGGCCGATCTTCGGTCGCCGACGACGCGCTGCAGCTGCGGACCCCATTCCTCGAACTCATGCCAGGAGTTCGGTCCGCGGTCAGGCAGGCCGGCCGCTTCCCATGCCGGCTTGTTGTAGTAGAACAGCGGTGTCGAGCGCGCGTAGGGCAGCGCGTAGTGCCGGCCGTCGAATTCGTAGTCGGCCAGTAGCGAGTCGACGTAATCCGTGGTGTCCACCCCGGCCTGGCCGAACAGGTCATCCAGTGGGGCGATGACCCCCGACAGCGCGAAATGGAACCACCAAATATCGTCCAGCACAACGACATCGGGCACGTCGTTGCCGATGAGTGCGGCGTTGAACTTCTGCGCCACCTCGTCGTAGTCCTTGCCCGCGTCGATCAGCTTGACCGACAACCCGGGGAACTGGCCCTGGAAGCGGGCGATGAGCTCCTTTTCGACGGCGGTGGACTGGCCAGGGTGATTGGACCAGAACGCAATGGGACCCGAGCCGGTCTTCATCGAGACGCTGCCCCCCATCCCCGCACAACCGGCCGTCAGCGAAGTCATAGTCGTACCCGCCAACGACAAAAACGCCCGGCGGCTCAATGCGTTGATGGCGGCCATGTCAGCCCTTGACCGCGCCCGACGTCAGGCCCTTGATCATCTGCCGTTGCAAGACGATGAAGATGAGCAGGATGGGCAGCATCGCCAGCAGCGTCACCGCCATCACCGGGCCCCAGTTCGTCAAGCCCTCGGCTTGCTGCAGGAAGGTCAGGCCCACCGGCAGGGGCGCCACCGATTCGTCGTCGGACATCAAGAACGGCCACAGGTATTCGTTCCATTCGTTGACCACCGTGATGACGCCGAACGCCACCATGGTCGGCCCCGACATCGGCAACACGACCCGCAGCAACAGCTGCCACCAGCGCGCGCCGTCCATTCGGGCCGCCTCGATGACTTCGGCGGGCAGCGACAGAAAGTGGTTGCGCATCAAAAAGGTTCCGAAGGCGACACCGGCAAGGGGCAGGATGATGCCCGGAAAGGTGTTGCGCAGCCCGACTTGGGAGATCAACGCGTAGTTGGAAATCACCGTGATCTGGTTGGGCACCATCAACGCGGCGATGATCACCAAAAACACCGCGGTCTTGCCCGGGAACTCCACGAACACCAAGCCGAACGCGCTGAGCACACCGACAACGAACTTGACCGCGGCCAGCGCCGACGTGATGATCACCGAGTTGCGCAGGTACGTCCAGAACGGGATCTGCCGGGTGGCGGTCACGTAATTCTGCGGATGCCAGTGCGGCGGCCACCAGGTGGTCGGCTGCGAATAGACGTCGGGCTGCTCCTTGAACGACGTGAACAAGACGAACAGCAGCGGCCCGGCGATCAGCACGACGACCAACGACATCGCCGCATAGCCGAGCAACCGTGCGATCCTGCGCGGGCGGTCGGTCTTCAGAGTCACTGGCGCAGCTCTCGATCCATGACCCGCACTTGGTAGTACGTGATGGCCAACAGGACCAGGAACATGATGGTGGCGACGGTGGCGCCGTAACCTGCCCGGAAGTTACGGAAGGTCTCCAGATACACCTGGTACACCATGGTCGTGGTTCCGGTGCCCATGGGCCCGCCCCGGGTCATGACGTTGATGACGTCGAACACCTGCAACGAGTTGATCAGCACGGTGATCGACAAGAAGAACGTCGTCGGGCGCAGCTGTGGCAACAGCACCCGGCGGAAGGTGGCCCATCGGCTGGCGCCGTCGATTTCGGCCGCCTCCAACAGGTCTCGGCGCACTCCCTGCAACGCGGCCAGATAAATGACGAAGGTGTAGCCGAGGTTCTTCCAGATGTAGGTCACCGTCACCATGAACATCGCCCAGTGCGGGTCTTGGTAGAAGTCAGGCACGCCGACACCGATGCGGTGCAACAGGTCTTGCACCAGACCGAAATGCGGGTCGAAGACGAACTGGGCCGCCAGGCCGACGGCGGCGCCAGAGATCACGAACGGCGCGAACACAGTCGAGCGCACCAGGTTTCGCCCGCGCAATGGTTGATCGAGCAACATGGCCAGCACCAAACCCAGCACCATCGAACCGATCACCGCCGCCACCGTGAACACCGCCGTGTTGAGCACGATCTGGCGGGTATCGGCACGAGTGAACCACTCGACGTAATTCGACAACCCCACGAACTGCGCCGTGGGGTCGGAGATATTCCAGTCGAAAAATGACAGCCGGATGTTGTCGGCCAACGGGCGGTAGATGAACAGCAGTAATAACGCCACATTGGGGCCCACCAAGACGACGAACAATGCGTAGTCCCTCGACGGCCGGTGCCGCCGTGTGAGCCGGTTCCCCGGCGAAAGTGTTCGCTGGGTCGTCGCCATCGGCGCAGTGTACCGGTCCGCGGGCCGACGCTGATGTTGTTTGCCGGACGTCAACAGGCGCTTCGCGAGCTCAGATCGTTACCTGTCGACCAAGCTCGCCGGGCGCGACACCACCACCGATTTCACCCGCGCGTCGGCGTTGCGTAGCAATGCGACCACCCGTCCGGCCATCACTTCGGCCGCGACGATGAAAACACCGTCACCCGCCGGGCCACCGAGTTGGCGCGCCCTCGCCGCCCACCCAGCGGCGAAGGCCCGCCAGCCGACGAACACCAGGCGCAGCACCATAAATGTGCTCAGCCCTGACCAGATACCGGCCAGTCCCCGCCCGAACACCAGCGGCGACCACATCGCCACCAACCGCTCGGCCGGGCTACGGCGCAGACGCTTGCAAGTCGGCTAACCGTGCGAGTGTGCGGTCCTCGCGCCCCCGCATGGCTCTTTAGCTTTCCGGGCAGGGCTTTGTTGAGGCGAACGACTTCAGTCGACTCCGTACTTGTTAGTTTTAAGAATCCCGCCATTCACCCACTACGGCGATTGTGGCGGCGAGCGAGCTATCGGTTTTGGGCAGATAGTCCTCTGCATGGGCGGCGCGCATGGTCCGTTGGACGCGCTTGCGCAGCTTACATGTCACGGTGGCACAGCGTTAGCCACATCCGCGTCGCTCAAACGGCGGCGACGAGGTTGGTCGAACTCACCAGGATCTCGACGAGAAAGACTGAGAAGTTCATGCGATCACAGTTACTTCCACCGACAAATAGTCGCCAAGGGCGTGTGTCTTCGGCCAATCGCCGGCACGCACCGCTCGAGCCAGATCCCCGACTAATGGGCTGGTAGCGCCGAGCTCAGCCAACCACGCGGACACCGTCGTCACGATTCCGTCCGCCGACACGTGCACTGTGGGCCCATCACGCAGACGATCGGTCAACTGGTAGACGGTCGCCGTGCGTTTCCTGTCGGTCTGCGACTTTCCTTGCGCGTCAGGCTTTATCCCGCCACCCGACCTGATGATGTGCCTTACAGAGGCCGGCGTCAGACGGCTCGCCAACCGGGCACCGCTCGTCGTCCTTCGCAGCGATGACCTGAACCAGCTGTGGACTAATCGAGCAACACCGAAGTTTTTAGGGTGCTCGCCGACTGTATTGGGCGACGCATTGGCGGTGGTAGTCATGAAGACACCGTTCGACGAAATCCGTGCCGTCTCACGAGTAGTGCACTACCCGACTTCGCCAGTCCGCAGCCTGCTCCAAGCAGGCAACGATGTGACGGCAGCTTCGCGGAGCTTGTCCAGCAGACGTGCGACCGCAACCCGCGTTGCAGAGGACATAGCCACCTCGAAGGGGCTCTATCTGCTCACGTCGGATCTCGATGAAAGCGGCATCGTCCCGAATGCTTTGCTGCCGGCCATCATGGGGTTACCGCCCCTCATCATGGCCCGCAACGAGATCATTTCACGCCCTGGTATTTTCGATCCTCGTCGGCCGCATTGCGCGACACGTTGGCTACTGCACTCCACGGACGATCACCTGACGCCTCTGGCATCACCCAGGCCCATCGCGAGTGCCGCGCGCAGACGTACGGATTCAATACGCTTCAGCGGATCCGGGTGGTCGTTGAGTTGTTGCGGCGATTCATGACCCGTTATCCCAAACTCGCAGGCGTTTGCGATGATCGCACACACCCCTGCATCGATCGCCGTAATCGTGACCCCCTCGACCCGGTCGACCGGATTCCTGGTGGGGAACAACGACCCGGTTCGACCGCCACAAGTTTCCGAACGTCACGTCGATCGGCGCCGACCGCCCTGGCACGCCGCAGATCTCTCAGTCGTCTTCATATTTCACTCGTCCACCTGGAGTGCCGACCGAAAAGCACCACGCTGGCACCGGTATTGATTAGACGCACCCGCACCATAGTTCGCGACTGAGCCGCCGCAACCAGTCCTCGTTCGATCGCGAAAGGTCCGACCCCGCAACGAGATCATTTCACGCCCTGGTGTGTTCGATCCTCACCGGAAGCATTGGGCGACGCTGGGGCGGTGGTAGTCATAAAGACATCGTTCGGCGAAACCCGCGCGGTCTCGCGCGTAGCGCGCTACTCGAGTTCGTCACTCCACAGCTTGCTCCGGGCCGGTAATGACGTGGCGGTAGCTTTACGGAGCGTGTTCGCAGACGTGCGACCGCAGCCCGCGTTGCGGACGACATTAACCGCAATTGATGAGACGTTCCTGCTGTGCGGCCTCTAACACATCGCGCGCGTTGACAACTGGCGCAAGATACTTGGTCGCGTCGTGGTTGGCGTTGAGGACGGAGCCGGGCGTGGCGGCGACCCGCTATCTGCGGCGAGTTTCGGACCGCCGGATGGGACTACGGGTCGGATCGCCAGTGTGGCAACGCTTTCCAAGTCGCAGATATCCGTCATGGGCGTCCTACTCGGTCAACCGGATGTCGATCATCCCGAAATCCACCTGCCGTGGGTGCGCACCCTGCTGCACTCCATCGACATTCAGCCTGAGGCAGATCAGTTGAGTCCGGGTGGAGGCGAACCACCTCCACCCGGACTCGTGATTTGCGATTTGGTTTGCCTTCGACGGCTCACCGCATCTATTGGATTGCCATCGGCGCGCCATTGACCGTCGGCGGAATCCCCTCGGCCGCTACCGACGCCGCTTTTGCTGGGGTCGTCGTTGGCACGTCACGTCGCTCCTCTTGAGGGGGCTGGGACGAGCCAGTCGGCGATTGCTGAACAGCTGGAGCCGATGCCGGCTGCGCCGGAGTGCTGCGCCGTTTTCTCCTGTGCCGCAGTACCAGCGGTACCGTCAGCGCGGGCAGCAGGAGCACTACGGCCGCGGCCGCGCTATCCACCCATATCCACGGGAACGATTCCGCGGGTGCGGGCCGCTGCGCCAGGTGGACGCCGTTCTGCAGCAGAAAAGCACGCAGCCCGGCGGCGTCGGTGATGAAGTTGTTTCCCCGGGTTCCGTAGCCCTGGGAAACGAGGCCGACCACCTCGCCATCCGAGTTGATAGCTGGTCCGCCGCTCATCCCCGGCATGAAATTGACGTTAACCTCGGAGACCGGGACGCCGGTGCCCGAAACCTGCTGACCCGACACGCTGCCTGAGGTGAAGCTGGGCTGCGGCAGCCGCGATTTGTCGGTTGCACGACCCATCATGCCCGGAAAACCGACCACGGTCAGCGGCTCGCCGGAAGCGGGAGCTTTGTCCGCCACCACCAACGGCTCGAGTGGCTTGGATTCCACCACCTTGAGCAAGGCGTTGTCACCGTTGTTGGCGGGCTGGAACTGCACCACCTGCACGGTCGTCCACTGATCGATCACCCGGTCGGGGCCGTCGGGCTGCATAACTTCGACCTGACGCTCGGGCGGTGACCCGCGGTCATTGCCTACGACCGGCCATTGCTGGCCGTTGGCCCTCTGGAGCAAAGCGTCCGCAGCGGATTCGGGGAGTTTGCCCTGCTGAACTAGGGAATAAACCCACTCTTCCCGGATCCCGGCTTTGGTGTCTTCAGAGGTGTTGTCGACGCAGTGGCCGGCGGTCGCGATCAAACCCGACGGGTCCACCACGAAACCGGTGCACGTGAATGGGGCGACGGCCTTGAACCACTCGGGTTGTCCGTCGGGAAAGTAGTCACCGGGGACCTGCACCCAGCCTGTGTACTCAATCCAGACCTCGACGAGGGAGTGCTTGACCTTCTCGTTGATGGCGACCGCGCTCTCGGCGTGCCTGTTGTCGGCGTGTGCGAGTGGCGCGCTCAGCAGGAAGCCCGCCAACCCCAACGCCAGCGCTACCGCCACCAAGACCCGGTGCATGGCCATGGCGACAACACGCGTCCCGAGGCTCCGGCGTTTGGATACAGGTTCGGCGACTTCGATGGTGTGGGGGGTGCCGCCATACCCCGTCAGTAGTGTGGACATTTCAGTTTTCCTCCTTGCCGTTCGGCTCTTTTCCGGTTGGACCGGTTTGGGTCCAGGAGGGATGTTTGGTCAGCCAACACGGAAAAACCCGGGTAATGGGTACCTGTTTGTGCCAGCTAGCGACGCAGGTCTACCTGTTAGTGACGTGCTTAGTTGCAAGTAGCGCAAGTAGGACATCTTCTGACTTGCGCTTTTAGATGAAGCTGGCGGGACCCGGCCCTCGGCGGCGTCGTCCGGCAAAGCCTCTGATTGGCGCCCATAAGTGCACAGCTATGGCAGAGGTCGTCGATGCGCGGTTTCTCACGGTTCGCCCGCTTGAGTGAGCGGGGTGGCCATTCGACCGGTGTCAGCCGCCACCGCGACAGACGCACGCCAGCGGTCAAGGATGCCTCGAACACCGCCGCCCACTGCGCCGACGTCAGCAGGAAGCCGATCCAGACGCCATCGGACCGAGAAGCGGACAAGCCACAAGCCAGGACTGAGGAATCCTGCGTCATAGTTGGAATACTCGGTTATGCCATGTCGTCGGGGTCGACATTGCTATTGTCCGAAGACATCAGCTGCGAAGCCGTACCACAACGAGGGGGGTTGAAGCCAGTGCGGTTAGCTGCCCCACTGCTACAACGATCCAAATACGTTCGGAAACAAGGCCGTGCGGCGTGTCCACAGAAATCACCTAACCGCCAACGGCAAGTGCAGGTTGCCCTTCCCGTCGATAACCCACAAAGGAACCATTGTGATGCGAAGAGTGTCGGGGTTTTTGGCCTGGGCTGCCGAGCAGGCAGATCAGTCGATCGGATGGTGGCGGTTACCTAACCCGTTGGCCATACTGGTGTTGATTGGACTTCGTGACCAGCTCCGCACACACAATCTGTACGACACCGGCCGCGGGCCTGCGGAGAAGCCGCCCTATGAAGACCCGAATGTGGCTAATCACCCCACCGCCCGCATGCTCAACGGCACCTATAACGACCTCCACAACCCGCTCATGGGGTCGCTGGACAGCAGGTTCGGGCGCAACATCCCGCTGGCGCACACACTTCCCGAAGATCGTCAGCGGCTGGAGGAGGACCCCAACCCGCGAGAGGTAAGCCAGCGCCTTCTCACCCGCGGTGAAGGCGGCTTCCAGCCGGCGACCACGCTGAACCTGCTTGCCGCGGCATGGATCCAGTTCGAAGTACACGATTGGTTCAGCCAC
Source organism: Mycobacterium sp. (assembly GCF_052144515.1). Classification (GTDB taxonomy): domain Bacteria; phylum Actinomycetota; class Actinomycetes; order Mycobacteriales; family Mycobacteriaceae; genus Mycobacterium. The sequence goes on from NZ_JBKQQD010000340.1 coordinate 18,486, forward strand.
GGCACCCTCGACGACAGAGACAACCCGTGGAAAATCAAGATCGACGACAATCGATGGCCCAAGCCGACCATGCGGATCTCGCGGACCGTGCCCGACCCAAGCCCTGACTCGGCCGGTGAGCGCACCTACGCGACCAACGACACCCACTGGTGGGACGGCTCCCAAATCTATGGCCGAAATCCGGATTTCGCCGATGGCCTGCGTCGCGGTGAGCGCAAGGGCAGGATCCGGATCGATAAACAAGGGCTGCCGCCCAAAGACCTCGACCAATACCTCGACTTCCGCGGGCCCGCCGGGAACTTCTGGCTGGGCCTGGCCATCCTGCATTCGCTGTTCATGCGGGAACACAATGCGATATGTGAGCGGCTGGCCGCGGAATATCCGACCATGTCCGACGACGACCTCTATGACAAGGCCCGACTCGTCAACGTCGCACTGATGGCCAAGATTCACACCATTGACTGGACTCCGGCGATCATCGCCCACCCCACCACCGTCTATGGGATGCGCGCCAACTGGTTTGGCGTTCTCGGGGAGGGCTTCCGTCGGCGCTTCGGACGGATCACCAGCAGCGAGATCCTCCAAGGCATACCGGGATCGCGGACGGACCACTTCGGCGTTCCATACTCCCTTACCGAGGAATTCGTGGCGGTCTACCGGATGCACCCGCTGATCCCGGATGACTTCACCTTCCGCTCCGCCACCGACAACACCAAGCGCGGCGAGTCGTACCCCCTCCCCGAGTTGCTCCTGGGTCACGTCCGCGAGCGGCTGCGCGGCTTCGACGACAAGATGGAAGACATCTTCTACTCCTTCGGCCGCTCCTACCCGGGCGCGCTCAACCTGCACAACTTCCCCACGCACCTGCAGAAATTCAAGCAGCACCTCGACGGGCCGCTCATCGACCTCGCAACGATTGACATCGTGCGGATACGGGAACGCGGCGTCCCGCGCTACAACGAATTTCGGCGGCTGCTGCGCCTTAAGCCGGCGTCCTCGTTCGAGGACCTCACCGACAACGCACAGTGGGCCGAGGAGCTGCGCGACGTTTACGGAGACGTCGAGCGGGTGGACCTGATGATCGGGTTGTACGCCGAACCCAAGCCGCCCGGATTTGGGTTCAGCGACACGGCGTTTCGCATCTTCATGCTGATGGCCTCCCGACGGCTGAACAGCGACCGTTTCTTCACGAGCGACTTCCGACCCAAGATCTACACGCAAGCCGGTATGGACTGGATCGCCGACAACAACATGCGCACCGTCCTGCTACGACACTTTCCGGCGCTGGAACCCGCCCTGCGTGGCGTCAAGAATCCGTTCGCCGCCTGGGCGCGGGTCACCGGGAAAGCCGCGTCGAAACCCATCCCCTACAGCGACGAACTGGAACGACGACGTTGGGACGAGGAGTTCTGGATCGGCTGGATCGTCAAGGTGCTGGGCTGGAACAACAGGTCGGCGTACCGCAAATACAAGCACGGGATCCGCGACGCGCACGCCAAGAGCCACGGCATTCTCCAGGGGAAACTCATCGTAGAGGACGGGCTCGACGAAGAGCTGAGTCAGGGACTGTTTGGGGGTCCGAAGAAGGAATTCGATGTCATCGCCCGACTCTCCAGTACCTCGGGAGCGCTCCGCAGCGATCAACTCCGGGGAGTCCGCGGCCTCGGCATCAAGGTGCTTGAGGTAGAAGGCGAGCGCGAGCCCGACACCGGGCTGCCCGGCGAGCCCGGCGCCACCACGCAAGACTTCGTGCTGGTTACCCATCGGGAGTTCCCGTTTGCCGACGTCCGTGCCTACGCCACAAAAGGAATGCTTGCCGCCTTCCTGCTCGCGTTGCTGTCGGACCGCGGGCTGAGGTTCGTCAGCCATTTGCTCGATGCGGCCGTGATGGTTGGGATAAAGCTTTCACCGACTCTTGCCCTGCTCGTTCTCCCCAACAACCACATCCTGGGCGAGACCTTCTACTCCTCGGCTCCGTTGCGCTACGGCGACTACGTGGTCAAGATGCGCTACCGGCCTTCTTCACCCTCGGTGAAAGCGCTGACGGGTGTGCCCGTGCCCCGCGACGCCGGCCCTGATGCCCACCGCGACATGGTCGTCCAGTTCTTCGACAGCAACAGCGCCGAATACGAGCTGCAGGTACAACTGTGCACCGATACTCGGACGATGCCGATTGAGGACGCCAGCGTGGAGTGGCCGGAATCCGCTTCTCAATACCGGACAGTCGCCAAGATAAAGTTCGACATGCAGAGCGCTGACAGCCCCGAGCGACGCGCTTATGGCGACGATGTGCTGTCGTTCAACTCGTGGCGAACACTGAAAGCTCACGGACCGCTCGGATCCATCAATCGCCTCAAGAAGAAGGTATATGAGGCCTCGAGCAACTTCCGGCACGATATGAACAAAGTGGAACGAAGCGAACCCGCCACTATCTCGGAGCTGCCCGATTAGAGTTTCGGCTAATGCATGTGTGGAGTGAGACGGACCTCTGAGCTGGGAACTTCAGAAACGATCTGTGACAACAAGTCCGCTCGGCGCAGTTCCTGAGAGGTTTCCCGTGCGATGTCCAATATGGACAATTCTGCAATTTGGAGACTTACACTCTGACTCCATGGGCCGCCGTTGGCAGTTGCTCGATCGCCCCGTGGAGCAGGAGGCGATTCGATCGGCATTGGGTGGGGGTGAAAGCTGCGGTGCGATCTTGTTCGGCGCCGCCGGCGTCGGCAAGACGACCCTGGCCCGCACCGTCACCGCGTCGCTGCGTTCCAAAGTCAACTGGGCAGCGTGCACCGAGTCCTCGCGCAGCATCCCGCTGGGGGCTTTCGCCCACTGGGTGCGTCCGTCCGCGTCGCGCGACCCGGTAGCACTCATCGCCTCGGCGCGCGAATCCATTCTCGCCCAAGACAATACGGTCGTCAGCATTGATGATGCGCATTTGCTCGATCAGCTGTCCGCGACGTTGCTGCACCAAATTGCGGTCGACGGGGCTGGACGTATTGTGGCCACTGTCCGCAGCGGTGAACCCGTTCCCGACGCCATCACCTCGTTGTGGAAGGACGGCTATTTGCAGCGTTTGGAGCTTCAGCCGTTCACAAAGCAGCAGAGCATTGCGCTCGTCGAATCGGTCCTCGGCGGGACGCTCGAGGGTCTGAGCGCCGACGTCATGTGGGAGTCATCGGGCGGAAATCCGCTGTTCCTTCGGCATATGGTCGAGGGGGCATTCGATGCCGGAACATTAACCGAGGTCAACGGGGTGTGGCAGCTGCGTGGGCCCACCGTGGTTCCGTCTGGTTTGGCTGCTCTGCTGGAAAACCGGCTCGATCACGCCGGCGCCGATGTCATGAACGCATTGAAGCTGCTGGCGCTATGCGAACCGCTCGACATCGAGACGCTTTGCGAGCTGGCCGGTGAGGAGGCCGTGGATGCCGCCGAGACGCACGGCTTGATCCGGATCGTTCGGGACGGCACCCAATTCGTCGACGTGCGCTTCAGCCACCCGCTCTTTGGTGACGTGGTCCGGCGTCGCATCGGGACAGCGTCGGCCCGGAAGCTCAGGGGCCGCCTGGTGCAGGTTTTGCGCGACCGCAACCTCGACTCAGCCGCTAGCCGCATCCGGCTGGCGCAGCTGTGCGTCGACAGTAACCAAGCCGTCGATACCGAGCTGCTCGTCGCCGCGTCCAAGGATGCGATGTTTCTATCGAATCTTCCACTCGGTGAACGCATTGCGCGTGCGGCGTTCGAGCGTGGCGGTGGTGTGCGGGAAGCCGAGCTCCTGTCGCGCGCATTGTTGTGGCAAGGCCGTCCGGTACAGGCTGACGAGATCCTTAATCGGTTTGAACCCGACGACCTCGACGAGCTGCAGCTCGTCCAGTGGGGCGTTCCGCGCCTTTCGATCCTGTTCTGGTCGATGGGTGATGTCGCGCGCGCCAATCAGGTCTTGACATTGTTGCGCCAACGTGTGCAACACCCGAGTCTGAAGCTGGCGGTGGAAGCGACCGGATCGGCAATGGCCGTGCACGAGAACAGAATTACGGCCGGGATTGCCGAAGCCGAGCGCGTGCTGGCGGACCCGAATGCCCCGAAACAGGTAATCGATTGGGCCGCTTTCGCGGCGGGTCTGGCCATGCCGGTTGCCGGCCGCGGGGCCGATTTCGAACCGATCGCTGCCAGATGCCGTGCCGAGCAGAAGGCCACCGAGGGCATGATCCGGGTCATGGTGCGCTACTGCGACGTGCTCGCGCTCACCTCCGTCGGCGACTTAGATCTGGCCGATCGACGCGCAGCGGATTACGCCGAATTCTCCTCTGCGGGACAGCGCCTGGCGTGGGCTATCGCGAAGATCACGGCCGGTCTTGTCGCGGTTTACCGTGGCAAGTTCCCCGAAGCCATCTCGGCGCTAGAGCAGGCGGTGGCAGCGCAGGCCGCCGAAGTCTCCATGCCATGGCAACTGCCGGCAAGGGTGCTACTGGCGAAGGCTTACGCGGCGTTGGGCCGACCAGAGGAGGCCGAGCGGGTGTTCGCCGACGCCCAGGAGCATAGGGGCCCGCACATGGCGATTCACTCGCCGCAAATGATGGTCGCCAAATCGTGGCATGCCGCGGCAAAAGGGCTGGAGCGACGCGCGGTTGAATTGGCCCGCGCAGCCGCGGATGTCGCACACAAGGCTGGTCAGTACGCCGTCGAGGCTGAGGCGCTGCACCATGCCGCAAGGTTCGGTGATCGCACCGTGGCGCAGCGGTTGGCCGCACTCGCCGAAAAGGTGCAGGGGCGAATGGTGACACTTCAGGCCCACCACGCCGCAGCCGTCGCTATCGGCGACGGTGCGGCCCTCGACGCGGTGAGCACCGAATTTGAAGACGCCGGCTTGCTCCTTTCGGCCGCAGACTCCGCCGCGCAAGCCGCACCACTGCATGATCGCGCCGGTCAGCGGCGGAAAAGCGCGGAGTCTTCGGCCCGTGCGCTACAACTGGCCGCTCAGTGCGGCGGAGCGACGACGCCGGCGATCAGATCCGCGGCACGACCTCTGCCGGTGACCTCCCGCGAGCGCGAGATCGCTGCGCTTGTCGCCGAAGGACTGACGAACCGGGAAATCGCGGAGCGGCTGACGGTATCGGTTCGTACCGTTGAAGGTCACATTTACCGGGCGTGCATTAAACTCGATGTCACCGATCGCGACGAACTCGGACAGATCATTCGCCAGGATGTAAAAGCGTAGCAAACGGCGTCCGACATCAAGAATCGTAAATACCATCGCACGCGCCTGCACGCCAGGTTATCGCTCAGGCTGTTCCGGTCACCGCCCAGCGACCGGAGAGCGCCCGCCAGCCGACGAACGCCAGCCGCAGCACCATGAAGGCGGTCAATCCCGACCAGATGCCCGCCAAACCCCAACCGAACGCCAACGACAACCAGATCAGCGCCAGGAATCCGGCCAGCGCGCTGACCACGGTGGGCGTGCGCATGAACGCCGCGTCGCCTGCGCCCAGTAGTACACCGTCTAAAGCGAACACGATTCCGGCGACCGGCAATTGGGCCACCAGGAACCACCACGGCACACCGATCGCAGTCAGCACCGAAGCGTCGTCGGTGAACAGTTCGGGCAGCACAGATGCACCTACCGCCAATACCCCGGCCAGCATCCCGGCGGCAATCGTGGAAAACGCCGTCACGCGCGACGCTATCGACTTCGCATGCGCGGCATCACCGGCACCCAGGGCGGCACCGACCAGCGCGCCTGCGCTCCGATGGCCAGCGAATCCAGAACCAGCGCAAGGAAATTCCATAGCTGCAGCACCACTTGGTGCGCCGCGATCGCCGCGGCGCCGAACCAGGCGGCCACCGCGGCGGCCGAGACGAGACAGATCCGAAAAGCGAGGCTCCGCATAACAAGGTCGCGGCCCATCACCACTTGGGCGTGCAGCACGGTGCGGTCGAGCCGCCGCGGCACCCCTTCGGCCGGCAACGCCCGCCCGAACGGCAGCGCCGCCGGCCACTGCCCCGCCAGGTTCGCCACCGCCGAGCCGAACAACTCCAGCCTCGGCAGCCGCTGCTGTGCCCGCTGCTGGTCACGGCTGGCTGGGCCTTCATTACTCCCTTCTGCTACCCAGCCGCCGGCGAGTGTGCCACCACGGTCAAGCGGAACCCGTACCGGGGGGCATCGCCGACCATGCCGCGCCCGAACCCGCCCATACCCATGCGGCCTGAGGCCAGCGGCATGCCGGCGATTGCGTTGGGCGCCGGAATAGCGCCCGAGGCGCCGCCCACGGTGCTGCCCGGCAACGCCGCCGGGAGTTCGCTGCTCGCTGCCGCCGCGGGTGCGGCCCAACTCGGCGGCACCGACAACGCCCCGATCGAGCCCGCATGGCCCAAACCCGCTGCCGTGCCCCCGTCCAGGCCGCCTAGGCCTGCCGGGCCGCCAAGGCCTGCTAAGCCCGGAATGTTGAGTAATATGCCCGGTAACCCCGCCGCCGCCTTAGCGGCCTCCGGGGCGTCCTTAACCAGACCCTGGCCGAAGCTGAATAGCCCGGTGAACGTCGACTCGGCGTCGGAAACAAGACCCGAAAGCCCGGTGAACATCGACTCGGCGTCCGAAATAGGACCGGAAAGTGTCGTAAACGCGCCCAGGGGCGACGCCAACGACAAGGTGGACGACCCAGTCAGCGCCTGTAGGAGGTCCACGAACTGCGCAGATAGCCCAGAAGTGAACGACGTGGACGCGGCGGGTGAGGCGAGTGACTCCAGAGCCTGGGGGATCGCGGAGGTCACCTGCGTGCTGGCGGCCTGGGCGACCGCGGCGGCCTGGCCGGCCAACCCGGCCAGGCTGGTGGTCTGCGGCGCCGCGGTGAACGGCGTAACCCGGGTGGCGGTCGCCGAGCTGGCAGCATAGCCGTACATCGCCGCAGCGTCCTGGGCCCACATCTCGCCGTATTGGGCCTCGGTGGCCGTGATCGCCGGCGTATTCTGACCGAAAAAATTCATCGCGACCAGCACCATCAGCTGAGCGCGGTTCGCCGCGATCACCGGCGGCGGCACCGTCATCGCAAACGCCGTTTCGTAGGCGGTCGCGGCCGCCTTGGCCTGGGTGGCGGTCTGCGCGGCCTGCGCGGCGGTGGCGTTCATCCACCCCACATAGGGGGCGGCCGCGGCCGCCATCGACAGCGACGCCGGACCCAGCCACGGCCCGCCGGTCAACCCCGAGACCACCGACCCGTAGGAGCTTGCCGCCGAACTCAACTCGGCGGCCAACCCTTCCCAGGCCGTCGCGGCGGCAACCATCGGCCCCAACCCCGGACCGGCATACATCCGAGCCGAGTTGAACTCCGGCGGTAACGCCCCGAAATCCATGCTGAAACCTCTGCCAGGTCAGCGGACCGCTGCGGCGTTGGCCGCCTCGGTGGCCGCATACGAGCCCGCACTGGTCCCCAGAGCGGTCACAAACATCTCGTGCACCGCCGCCGCCTGGGCACTCACTGCCTGATAAATCGCAGCGTGCGCTGCGAATTGCGCTGCCGTCAGCGCCGAGACCTCATCGGCGGCCGCGGGAACCACCCCCGTGGTCGGTGCGGCGGCGGCCGCATTCCCGGTGGCCACCACCGCACCGATCCCCTGCAGGTCGCCAGCCGCAGCCATCAGCATCTCCGGCTGCGCGGTTACAAACGACATGTCAATGCTCCGTTCAGGAATCTGTCTTACTGGTTGGACCGGTTCGGGTCTACGAGCAACGTACGGTCGACCGGCAAGGAGAATCGCGAGTAGTTGCTACCTGTCTAGCTGTCTGGTGCCAGGTGGGTTTGCAGGTAGTGCTCTTCAATTGCGCTGAGTTTGCGGGCCGGTGCAGGAAAGAGATCCCATGAGCTGTGGGTTTGGGTGTCGCCGGGGACCCAAACCCCAGCGACGGTCCCGCACTGCCGGCCTCGCAGGTTGCCCGAAACCCGTCCCGTTCTGGGTGGCGGTGGGAGCGGAACGACGCTGCCGACCAATAACCCGCTGGCGATTGTCAGCAAACTGTTGGGCAGAGGGTGCTCGGGCTTGTTGCGCAGTCGGCCTCTCAGTTCAGCCATATCTTGGGCACCCGGTTTGCGCACGATGAAGGCCTCCAGCGGGGCGTGCAGCGCGCCTGCAACCTCCCACGCAACCGGTATTCCGCCCCCGTTGCACGCGCCGAGCAGGTGTTGCACGATGATGGGCTCACCGTTGCTTGCCTCAGTCAACAAGGAGAGCTGCCTGCCCCACCTGCGTCGGCCGGTCAAACTTGTGCGGGTGGAAATGCCCGTTGAGTGCATCGAAGTAGCGGTAGGCGATCGCGGCGTCGAACTCTTCCATCCGACGGCTAGGGTGATCCGTTTGTACAGCGCCGCGAAATAACCCATACGGCTCGAGTTGGCAATCGACCAGGCAACGATCTTGTCGATCGAATCGATCACGCGCCCAGGCGTTGGCGTGCAGGAGTGTGAGCCCGTCCAGGACGAGGAGCGTCCCCGCGGTCGGCGGTGCGCACGTGAGGAAACCACGGGTGCGCCTTCGTACGCCGTCATGACCTTCCAGAACGGCCATCTCAGTAACACTGACGTTGTGGTTGGCGCTGGCTTATAATTCCTGCCGCTTTCAGGGTCGGGCGTCCTGGAGTATTACGTCGCTTGCCTTTTCGGCAAGCATGTAGACGGCGGTGACGATGAAGAACCCGGGGATGCACGGGAAGACCGACGCGTCCACGATGCGTAGCCGCCCGACTCCCTGCACGCGGAACCGGCTGTCGGTCACGGCTAACCGGTCGCCTTCCCGCCCCATCCGGCACGTGCACGACGCGTGGTGACCCCAGGCCTGGTCACGCACCCAGTCGCGCACCTCGTCCCGGGTCTGCACCGACGGGCCGGGTGAGATCTCCTCGGCGACAAGGTCACCGGCCCGCCGCATGACATCGCGGGCGATCTGGACTCCGTCCACAACGGCGTCGATATCGGCGCCCTCGGCGTCGGTACCTTCGTCGAAGTAGTGGAAGACGACCGCTGGCCGCTCGCGCGGGTCGGCGGAGTGCAGCCGGACCTCACCCGCCCGGTTGACGGTGTGAGCCTTGAGCACGGCCCAGGTGAAGTAGTCGCGGAGCGGTGTGAGGTTTTTCGAGAAACCCGGGTAATAGCCGTCGAACCGGGCGGGCAGGCCGAAGACGAACAGGTCGGGGGACTCGAGTTCGCGACGGGACCGCCTAATGATCCCCACCAGCGCGCCGTTGGTGGCGTAGATGCCCTTGCCGGACTGCCATTCGCGGAAGGCCGGGTCGTTCTCGCCCGGTTCGGGCGGCTGGAACCGGGCGCCGCGCAGCCGGGGGAAGTCGCGCGTCATCCGGCTGACACAGGTGACCTCGTAGCGGTCCTGCAGGTTGAGGCCGACGCCGGGAAGGTCGAGCCGGACCGGGATGTCGAACCCCTCCAGCTCCTCGCGTGGGCCTATTCCGGACAGCTTCAGCAGCTGGGGCGTGTTGAACGCGCCTCCGGCCAGCACGACCTCCCGTGATGCGTGCGCTTGCTGCGCGGGCGGCATCGCCCCGCCTGCCGGGTGGGGATCGCACCGGTAGGCGTGCGGGGTGTCGATGTACTCGACACCGGTCGCGGCTGGCTGCTCGTCGAGCAGCACCCGGGTGACCAGGCATCCGGTGCGGACCTCCAGGCGGTCGGGGAAGCGCCGTGCTACGTCGCGGATCCGTTCGCGGCTGCCGTTCCGGCGCCCGTCGCGCACCGCCATGGGTATCTGCCATAGCCCCTCGAGGCGGTCCCTGACGCGCCAGTCGTTGGGATCGGCCCAGTCGCGCAGGTCTTCGAGCGCCGTGAGCGGCCGCCCCAAGAACTCCTCGAGGTTCGCGACTAGGGCGTCGAGGAGGATCCCGACGATCTCCTCGTCGCCGACCGCGAGCAAGGGGTCGGCCAGCGAGGTGTGCAGCCAGCCGCCGAAGCCGTGCCTGGCGTGGTTCTTGAACCGTCCGGACACCAGGGGCAGGTGCGTCACCAAGGCCGCGAGGACCGGGTTGGACGGCCGCCGCCATGGCCGGCGCCGGTACCCGCAGTCCTCGAGCCGCTCGAAGTAGGCCCGCATGTTCTCGGCGGCCCAGGACTGGTCGCCGGTCAGCTCAGCGATCCCGTCCCAGTCCTGGGCGTGCGGGTACACGGTGATCATCGCGTTGTGCGCGGTGCAGCCGCCCAAGGTCGCGGCGCGTGGGTAGAAGACCCCGTCCTGGTCGGCGACATATTTCTTGTCCCGTTCCTGCTGCTTGAGGTCCGCATAGTGGCGTACGAAGAACTGCCAGCGGGTGGCTGGATCCTCGGTCGCCAGACCGTTGAACGCGGGCACGGCGTACTTGTCGCTGTCCGGTTCGCATGCGCCCTCCGCGCCTGCCTCGAGCAGCAGCACGCGCATGCCGGCCTCGGCCAGCCTGGCGGCCAGCGGGCCGCCGCCCGCGCCCGAGCCGACCACGATGTAGTCGTACAGGGCTCGGGGGTCAGTGCTCGCGGTCACGGCTGCGCCTCCCGCCGGTGGTACACCCACGGCGCCACCGCGAGCACCGTGTGGAGCGCCGAGACGGCGGTGATGGGCACCGTCATCGCGGGCCGCAGTTTTCCGAGGTGCCGACCGCCGCGGCCGTCAGCGTGTCGCTGGTGTGAATGAGCACGGCCTGGCTGACGGTGTGCTGGAGCGGCTCGCCGTGCTGTGTGACCAGGTCCGCGCCGATCAGCACGGTCCGCACGCCGAACAGCCGCAGACCGTAGATGGCCGCCGCCTCGTCCGGGTTTCTCCCCGAACCGCTTGATGATCAGCCCGGGAGCCAGCAGCGCAAGCAGGTCATTCACAATGCGCATCGCTGCCAGCGCGTACCTTGCTGCATCAGCGGACCCGTCGCAGCGCGCCGATCACCGACCAGAACGGTATTCCCTGCAGGCGGTGCAATCGAATTGCGGAGTCAATTGCAGGTAAATGGTCCCGACGAACACCGCTTCTTGCCTCGGCGCAGACCCGACTGACCTTCGGAACCATTACCGTGCAGCCCATTTCCCTGTACCCCCTCTCTGGTCGTCTATCACACCATGAGCCACTTCAACCGCGGGATCAATTCAATAACTTCGTCCAACAGAACTTCTCCGGCCTGTCATCCAGCAGCTGCCCACGATGCCCGGCGGTTGCGACGGGATGCCGCACGGTAGGGAACCGCATCGCTTGGCCGACCGCTGCGGCTTGCTAGGTTGCAGAGGTGGGCCACTTGCCTGAACGCGTAGCAGTTGCGGCGGTGATCACGTGGATAGCAAAGTCTCAGAACAGGTTCAGCGAAACGCAAAGGGCGAGTGCGAACTGCTCAAGGATGGTCGCTGGAGCTGCTGGCCCGACGCTCTTGATACCGCGACGCTGGCCGCTGTGGATGACCGGGAATTCGAGATCTATAAGCTCGCCAGCGAGCACTTCCGACATGATTTGACGCAGTTTTGGAACCACTCGTCCTTCTTCGCCCTGCTTCAAGGCGCCTTCATCTCGGTGGCCGTGACGAATCTCGGACCGCAGAACCAAAGTCAGTCGGCTGGCGTGTTTGATCACAAGCAGATCGGCGCCGTCATCGGAGCCGTCGGCTTGTTGCTCGCCCTCTTCTGGGCCATGGTTGCCTGGCGGAGGTCGGTGCTCATTCAGAAATGGCGCCAACAGGTTGTGCACCTCGACGGTCGGGTGAACCGCCACGCGATGTATCAGCGGGTGGAGCCGAACATGGCTCGCTATTGGTGGTACGGCCCCACTAAGCTGACGGCGAGTCTGCCGGCCCTGATTGCAGCGGTGTGGCTATGGCTACTCAGCGCCTCGGCGAGAGCGACTACGTGCTCAGCGCCGACGAGAAGCCTGGCGTGCAAGCCCGTAGCCGCATTCATCCCAGCCGGCCGCCCGGACCGGGCCGACGGCCGATGCGCGTCGAAAGCGAGTACCGACGCTACGGCACGCTGGCCTACCTGGCCGCCTATGACGTGCACCGCGCCCACGTAATCGGCCACTGCGCACCCAGCACCGGCATTGAACCGTTCACCGCGCTCGTCGACAAGGTCATGGCCCGCCAGCCCTATGCCTCAGCGCGGCGGGTGTTTTGGGTCGTCGACAACGGCGCATCCCACCGCGGCTGGACCGCAGCAGCGCGGCTCACCGATGCGTTTCCCAACGCGACCATGATCCACCTGCCGGTACACGCGTCCTGGCTCAACGAGATCGAAATCTACTTCTCGGTCCTCCAGCGCAAGCTGCTCACCCCCGACGACTTTCCCGACCTCGACGTCCTGGCCAATCAACTCACCGCGTTCGAAGCCCGCTACAACACCGCCGCCCGACCATTCGACTGGCGCTTCAACCGCAACGACCTCAACCGACTCCTCACCAGAATCGCCGCATAACCCCCGACACCCGACGAACTAACGAGCGTGACCACTAGGACGCCGCTGATTTAGTGTGCCGGTTTCGGCGTGGCTGGGCGGGGTTGGCGCGGGTGTGCCTGGAGAATCGGTGTGTGGCTTTGGGACGTGAGAATCGGCAGGGTCGATTCGATGACGTGAT
>NZ_JBKQQD010000341.1:0-5074 GCF_052144515.1 Mycobacterium sp.
TCCGAACTGGTGGCGGTCTGGGATGCCGGGAGCTGTATTCAGTGCGGCAACTGCAGCTTCGTCTGCCCGCACAGCGTGATCCGGTCGAAGTACTACGACCAGTCCCGGCTGGCGGGCGCGCCGGAGAAGTTCGACTCGGCGCCGCTGGACGCCGTCGGGCTGCCGAACGCCCGGTACTCGCTGCAGGTGTACGTCGAGGACTGCACCGGGTGCGGCCTGTGTGTCGAAGCCTGCCCGGTCGTCATTCCCGGCACCACCGTGACCAAGGCGATCAATCTCGCTCCCGGCGAGCCGCGGTTGGCCGCAGAGCGAGACAACATCGCCTTTTTCGAGACCCTGCCGGTCAGTGACCGGTCCCAGGTGGACTTCGGCACCGTGCGCGGCTCGCAGTTCCTGGAGCCCCTATTCGAGTTCTCCGGCGCGTGTGCGGGGTGCGGCGAGACGCCCTACCTCAAGCTGCTCTCGCAGCTCTTCGGAGACCGGCTGATGATCGCCAACGCGACCGGCTGCTCGTCGATCTACGGCGGCAACCTGCCCACCACGCCGTGGACCACCAACACCGACGGGCGGGGTCCGGCGTGGTCCAACTCGCTATTCGAGGACAACGCGGAGTTCGGGCTCGGCTTCCGGTTGGCCAGCGACGCCCACGCGCAGCTGGCCCAGCGGCGCCTGGCCGAGTTGCGCGACGTACTCGGCGCCGAACTCGTCGACGCCATTCTGGCGGCCCCGCAGCTGCGCGAGTCCGAGTTGCACGATCAGCGGCAGCGGGTGGCCGAGCTCCGGCGCCGCATCGACAGAATCGATCCCGCCATGACCGGTGACCTGCGCAGTGTGGTGGACCACCTGGTCCGGCGCAGCGTGTGGATCGTCGGCGGTGACGGCTGGGCGTACGACATCGGGTCTGGTGGGCTCGACCACGTGTTGGCGACCGGGCGCAATGTCAACGTGCTGGTGCTCGACACCGAGGTCTATTCCAACACCGGTGGTCAGATGTCCAAAGCGACCCCGCTGGGCGCGGTGGCCAAGTTCGCCGCCGCCGGCAAGACAGTGCCGTTGAAGGATCTCGCGCTCCAAGCGATCGCATATGGAAACGTCTACGTCGCCAAGGTCGCGATGGGTGCCGACCCGCAACAGACTCTCCAGGCATTCCGTGAGGCTGAGGCGTACGACGGCCCTTCGCTGGTAATCGCCTACAGCCAGTGCATTGCACATGGCATCGAAATGCGTCAGGGGATGGATCAGCAGTACCGTGCCGTGGCCAGCGGGCACTGGCCGCTGATTCGCTATGACCCGGTGCTGCGGGCGGCCGGAGAGAACCCGTTCCTGCTCGATTCGCACCAGCCGCGGATCCCGCTCGCCGACTACCGCACCCGGGAATTGCGGTACCGCTCACTGGCCAACGCCGATCCGGCCGAGTACGACCGGCTTCTCGGCCTCGCGGACCAAGCCAACGCTCAGCGCTGGAATGTCTACGAGGAGATGGCTTCCCGCGGTTCCGAACACTTCCACGCCGACGCCCGCAGGGAACGCTGATGGAACTGTCGACCAGCTATATGGGCCTTACATTGCGCAACCCACGGGTCGCGGCGGCATCTCCGCTGTCGCAGACCGTCGACGGCGTCCGGCGCCTCGCCGACGCCGGCGTCGGTGCGGTGGTGCTCTATTCGCTGTTCGAAGAGCAACTGCGCCGCGAGGCTGAGCAGAACGCACGTCTTGTGGAGGCAGGCACCGAGAGCTTCGCCGAGTCGTTGTCGTACTTCCCGCAGGCCGCCGACGAGGACCACGGAGCACGCCGGTACTTGAGCCTGCTCGAACGCGCGGCCGGCGCGGTCTCAGTTCCCGTGATCGGCAGCCTCAACGGCAGCACGCCCGGCAGTTGGGCCCGCTACGCCCGGTCAATGCAGGACTGCGGTGCGGCCGCAATCGAATTGAACATCTACTACCTACCCGGCGATCCGCACATCTGCGGCCGCGACGTCGAACAGCGTCACCTCGACATCCTGGCTCGGGTCAAGGACGCGGTGACCGTACCGGTGGCCGTGAAGCTCAGCCCGTACTTCAGCGCGACCGGCGAGATGGCACGGCGCCTCGACGAGGCCGGTGCGGACGGGCTTGTTCTGTTCAACCGATTCCTGCAGCCCGACATCGACCCCGAGACCCTCACCGTGGTGCGCGCGGTGTCGTTGTCCACCCCGGCGGAGATTCGGCTGCCGCTGACGTGGATTGCGTTACTGCGCGGACGGGTCGGCGCGTCGCTCGCCGCGACGACCGGCGTCGAGAGCTCCATTGAGCTGATCAAGTACCTGCTTGCCGGCGCGGATGTGGTGATGACCGCGTCAGCACTGCTGCGCCACGGCCCGGAACACGCCGCCGTACTGCTCGACGGCTTGTGTGAATGGATGCGACGCAAGGGATATACCACCGTCGAGAAACTGCGTGGCCTGCTCGCCACACCCGTCGGCGCCGACGAGACCGCACGCGAACGCGGGGACTACGTCAGCGCACTACGGCTAGCCAACAGCACCGACTACGGCCCCTGGTAACCGTAGAGGCTCGCACACACTCGACGGCGATTTTCACAGCTACTCAAGGTCTTTCGACCCCTACCCGCGGCGCCGCCGCAGCCGTTGAGTGAAAGTTGCGAGCAATAGCCATCGGCCCTCGGCGGCGGGTAACTCGCGGCCATCGGTGATGGGCCCCATCTAATGCCAGGGCAGAGGAAGAAACGCCATGAAATACGCCGCACCCGGTCAGCCGGTCGGTCGGGAAGGCGCTGGCGGCGAACCCGCGGATCGCCAAGGTTTCCTTCACCGGTCTTCGCGGAGGCGCGGGTCGCGACGCCATTGGCGGACCGCCTCGATCGCTGTCTTGAGCCCGCGGCGGCGCCCTGTCGCTAGGTCGGTCCGGGCGAAACCGGGCTCCAGTTCGGTGAACATCCGCTCGCTGCGGGTCTCCCGAGCGTCGTCGGCGGTGTCGCGCAAGTAGCGGTCCGGCAGCGACAGTTTGGCGATGGTGCGCCACGCCTTGCCGTACTGCATCAGGAACGAACCCGTGGTGTACGGGAGGTCATACTTGTCGCAGACCTGCCTGACCCGCACCGAGATCTCATGCAGCCGGTTGCTGGGCAGATCGGGGTAAAGGTGATGCTCGATCTGGTAGCACAGGTTGCCGCTCATGAACCGCATCGCCGGCCCGGCGTTAAAGTTAGCGCTGCCCAGCATCTGGCGCAGATACCACTGACCCCGGGTTTCGCCGATCACGTCAGTCTTGGTGAATTTCTCGGCGCCATCGGGGAAATGGCCACAGAAGATCACCGCGTTGGCCCAGATGTTGCGGATCACGTTGGCCACTATGTTGGCCTTCAGCGTCGATTTGTAGGTCGCCGCCGGCGACAGCGAGGTAAGCGCCGGGAGCGCGACGTAGTCCTTGAGCACCTGCCTTCCGGCCTTGGCCGAAAACTCGCGCAACTGCAGGAGGGTGATTTCGCGGTCCGGGCCGGCCTTGAGGACCTTGCCTAACTCGATGGGCTGAAAGCCAATTCCCCACTCAAATCCAAGCGCGAGGATGGTGTTGAACAGCACGTTGCCGATGTTGTAGGGCTCCCAGGGCTGGTCACGGGTGACTCGCAGGATGGTGTAGCCCACATCGTCATCCATGCCGAGGATGTTGGTGTATTTGTGGTGCTGGAAGTTGTGGGTGAAGCGCCAGTGTTTTGACGCCCCACTCATGTCCCACTCCCATGTCGAGGAGTGGATCTCGGGATCGTTCATCCAGTTCCACTGGCCGTGCATGACATTGTGGCCGATCTCCATGTTCTCGATGATCTTGGCCAGACCCAGGGTCACCGTTCCCACCCACCACGCCGCGCGTTTCGAACTACCGGCCAGCATGAGCCGGCCGGCTACCTCAAGGGCACGTTGCGCGGCGATGGTGTGGCGGATGTAGCGCGCGTCGCGCTCACCACGGGAATCCTCGATGTCCAGCCGGATCGCGTCCAGCTCAACGGCGAGATTCTCGATGTCGGCGTCGGTTAGGTGGGCGAACGCCGGAATGTCCGTAATCGCCATCGTTTGCTGCCTTTCGTCGGCTTATATGTCGGGTCGCCAGCGTTCATCGGCAACGAAGAACTAAGAACCACCGCAACCGCTGCGGCAACCCACTCTTCGGTTCCCTCATGGGTGGCGGACTCAGGTGTTTCCGATGTCCGTGCAGGCGGATCCAATTTGTCTGCGCGCTCACATTTTTCGATGAGTCGCGGAGGTCGCTACCTCGCGAGGTGAGCGGCGGCGTGTTGCAGACAGGAGCTTCGGCCGGCCGAGTCGGGTAGCCGCTTGGTACATCTGGCCTTTAGTAGTAGTGGCGGCGGCCGCCGACGGCGTGTCCCATCCGTCCCATCACCGCCAGTAACAGGCCGACGACGAGGAGGATGACCCCGATGACCAAAACAATATGGGCGAAGGCGAAGGTGGGGACAAGGCTAGGGAGGAGGAGCCCGAGGACGATAAGGATGATTCCGAGAACGATCATGACGTTTACCTAGATTCTTTGTAGATGTCGGGGAGGAGGATTGCCCGGGTCAGTGTTTGAAGGCTCATTTAGCTTGGCCCCCAGCCGGTTTGACGTTGCCCCTGCCTGATCGGCGCGTCCTTCGGTCCGCGGCCAGATTCCCGGTGTCACCGACACGGGTGTTTCTCGCTCGGTCGCCGGTCAAGTGGCCGCCGAACCGACGGGCACGGGTCGGGTGAACGCGGAGTTGGTGGCCCTCCGAATTCCGGGCTAACGGGGAAATGAGCGACATGTGCATGCTGTCTCGACCGAAATGGGTAGAAATCGGAATGTGCGGCGCGAGCAAACGCTCATCAAGTTCAGCGGCGTACAGCCAAACTCGCTTCCGGACTGGCTGAAGAACTCAGCAACAACAATCCTACCCCTGTCGGGGACCCCCGGCTAGTTGCCCGCCGAGTGCGGTGTGGCCGCGGTGGTGATTGTAGGTGTGCAGCCAGGTGGTAAGGGCCCGGCAGCGTTCGGTGTCGCCCGCCCCTAGCGTCAAGAGCGTCGATGACCATCTCGCGGG
>NZ_JBKQQD010000342.1:0-5635 GCF_052144515.1 Mycobacterium sp.
GGAGAAGGCCCGCAACTCAGCACTAGCGGGGCGACGATGCGCGCCGCGAAGCGGCGTGAGGAGAAGGCCCGCAACTCAGCACCAGCGGGGCGACGATGCGCGCCGCGAAGCGGCGTGAGGAGAAGGCCCGCAACTCAGCACCAGCGGGGCGACGATGCGCGCCGCGAAGCGGCGTGAGGAGAAGGCCCGCAATTCAGCACCAGCGGGGCGACGATGCGCGCGACTGAGCAGTCCGGCAAACCGACACGACGCGAGCCGCGCTTGCCGCCGGAATCGTGGTCTAACGTTGAGGCCGTGGCAAATTCGCGCCCAGAGCCGGGGCAGCCGGGTACAAATCCGGGACAAGAGGTGGAATTGGATTTCGCCCGTGAGTGGGTGGAGTTCTACGACCCGGAGAATCCCGAGCACCTGATTGCGGCCGACCTCACCTGGTTGCTGTCGCGCTGGACGTGTGTGTTCGGCACCCCGGCGTGCCGCGGCACGGTGGCGGGCCGGCCGGACGACGGATGTTGCTCGCACGGCGCGTTCCTGTCCGACGACGACGACCGGGCCCGATTGGACGATGCGGTGAAGAAGCTGACCGACGACGATTGGCAGTTCCGCGAAAAAGGCTTGGGCCGCAGGGGCTACCTCGAGCTTGATGAGAACGACGGCCAATCGCAATTTCGCACGCGCAAACACAAAGACGCGTGCATCTTCTTGAATCGGCCCGGGTTCGCCGCCGGGCCCGGCTGCGCGCTGCACAGTAAAGCCCTCAAGCTGGGTGTGCCGCCGCTGACGATGAAACCCGACGTCTGCTGGCAGTTGCCGATCCGGCGCAGCCAGGAGTGGGTGACCCGGCCGGACGGCACGGAGATCCTCAAGACCACCGTCACCGAATACGACCGGCGCGGCTGGGGCTCCGGTGGCGCCGACCTGTACTGGTACTGCACCGGCGACCCGGCCGCCCACGTCGGCGCCAAGCAGGTGTGGGAGAGCCTGGCCGACGAACTAACCGAACTGCTCGGCAAGAAGGCGTATGCGGAACTCGCGTCAATGTGCAAGCGCCGCAGCAAGTTAGGGCTCATCGCGGTGCACCCGGCGACGCGGCTCGCCGAGTAGTCGGGTAAGTCTCCGAGCCGCGTCGATAACACTCGACCATGCGCAGCGCGCTGGCGCGCAGGTATGCCTCGATCGCCGAGGCGGCGGCCGCGGCGTCGCGCGCCACCACGGCCTCGGTGATCCCCCGCAGGTCGGCCACGACCGGCTCGGCGTCGTCGTAGGCCCCGGTGAGCTCGTGCTCGCGGCCGCCGAAGGCGTGCTCGACCCAGCGATACAGCAACCCCAACGCACGGTTGCGGGTGCTGTGGATGAGCACACGGAAGTAGGCGAGGTCGGTGGACTGGCGCGCCACGGCCGTGTCCGCCTCCCGCACCGCTGCCAGCGCGGCGCGTAGCGCCTCGGCATCGTCGGGCGTATGCCGCTCTGCCGCCAACTGGCCGATCAAGGGGCCTAACGCCGCGCGAATCTCGAGCAACTCAACGAGGAACTCCGGGCCCAGTTTGCGCACCAGCGCCTCGACCACCGCGGGATGGGTGAGTCCCTCCGGGTCGCGGACCAGGTTGCCGCTGCCGTGGCGGGCTTCGATCAGGCCCATCTGCTGCAACCGGGCCAGACCCTGCCGCAACGACGTGCGGTTCACACCGAGCTGTTCGGCCAGGTCCCGCTCGGGCGGCAGCGTCGAGCCTGGCGCGAAGACGCCGTCGAGGATGGCGTCGGCGATCGACGCAGCGATCTGTTCGTCCACCCGGTGCCGGTCGGGCGGCTGAATTGGACTTGACTGGTTCATTGGCTCAACCAATATAGTGGATGGATCGACGCAGTGACCAACACGAAGTGCGAGTCGGCATCGAGTGTGCGTCCAGGGCGGAAAATCGCCGGTTTTGCGCCCTGGGCGCACACTCGGCGCCGTGAAAGCACAGTCGATCCAACTCACGGAGGCGAGTAGTGGACAAGCAAACCCGGGAACTGCGATCGGCCGCCGCCCCGCGCTGGCGTGGCAAGGCCGGCCGACTGGAAGTCTTCTACGCCACCCTGTCCGATCCACAGACCCGCGCCGGCCTGTGGATTCACTGCGAGACGGTCGCGCCGACGCACGGCCCCGCCTACGCACACGGCTGGGCCACCTGGTTTCCCGCCGACGCGCCGCCGCGCACCGAGCGGTTCGGCCCCGAGCCCGTCCAGCCTTCAGCGGGTGCGGCCTGGTTCGACGCGGCCGGAGCACGCGTGAGCCAGGAGGAGCTCGCTGGACGTTGCGGGTCGCTGGCGTGGGAGCTGTCCTGGAAGGACACCGGCGCGCCGTTGTGGACGTTCCCCCGCCTGGCGTGGGAGCGCGAGTTGCTGCCGGGCGCGCAGGTGGTGCTCGCCCCCACCGCCGACTTCACCGGCTCACTCACGGTGGACGGCACCATGCACCGGGTCGACGGCTGGCGCGGCGGCGTCGCCCACATCTACGGACACGGCAACGCCAAACGCTGGGGATGGATTCATGCGGACCTCGGTGGCGGCGACGTCCTGGAAGCAGTCTCGGCTGTCTCGCACCGACCTGGCCTGCGCCGGCTTGCGCCGCTGGCGTTCATTCGCTTGCGTATCGATGGAAAGGATTGGCCCACAAGCCCTTTGCCGTCGCTGCGGATGCGCACAACGTTGGGTCTGCGGCACTGGCAGATGGAGGGACGCGTCGGCGGCAAAGCCGCGCTCATCCGCGTCGACCAGCCGCCGGACCGGTGCGTGAGCCTGCACTACACCGATCCCGACGGCGGCACCGCGGTGTGCACCAACACCGAACAGGCCGACATCCACATCGAGATCGGCGACCAGCAGTGGTCGGTGCTGGGCACCGGACACGCCGAAGTCGGTCTGCGCGGTGCCCAGGCCCCTGCCGTCGACGAAAGGATCCCGTCGTGAGTTTTCTCCTTGACCCGCCGTTGCTGTTCGCCTCCGGGGTACTCATCGAGCGCGCGCTGCCGCAAGAGCGCCGCGACTTGGCCGAGGCCGCCACGCTCGGCGTCTTTTTCGGCGGATCCTTCGGGCTGTACAACAACGTGCCCGGCCTCGGGCTGCTGTGGCGACCGTTCCGCGCCCGCAACGGCCGCGACTTCATGTGGAACAGCGGCGTTTTCGGCGTGAACACGAAAGACGCCCAGTGGCCGCTGCACGCGGCGGCCGGGGGCATCTTCGCAACCTACCCGTTCTTCCTCAAGCTCGGGCGAAAGCTCGGGCGCCGCAAATGAGTTCGTTGGCGTCCTTCGGCACCGCACTACTGCCCGAGGAGCACGGCGGCCCCTCGCCGACCCTGCTGGTCGATCGCGTCGACCGTTACCTGGCGCGGATGCCGTCGACAACGCGGCTGGCGCTGCGCGCCGGGTTGCTGTCGGTCGGCGCGGCGAGCTACCTCACCACCGGCCGGTCGCTGTCCCGGCTCAGCCCAAGCCAACGCGACCAGGTGCTGCGGCGGGTGGCCGCGCTGAGCCCGGACGCCAGTGCGGCCGTCGAGGCCATGAAGGTGATCGTCCTGCTGGCCAACGGCGCCGACACCTATGCACCGGAGTTGCTCGCCCGGGCCCAAAAGCACGACGTGGCACGGCCCGACGCGACCCTGACCATCACGCCGTCCACCGAGAGCCCCTCCTTCGTCGCCGCTGACGCGGTGATCGTCGGGTCCGGCGCCGGTGGAGCGATGGCGGCCCGCACCCTGGCGCGGGCGGGCTTGGACGTCGTCGTGCTCGAGGAGGGCCGGCGCTGGACGGTCGATGAGTTCCGCAGCACCCACCCGATCGACCGCTATGCCGGGCTGTACCGCGGCGCCGGGGCGACCCTCGCGCTGGGCCGTCCGTCGGTTGTGCTGCCCATCGGCCGGGCGGTCGGTGGCACCACCGTCGTCAACTCCGGCACTTGCTTCCGACCGCCGCTGGCGGTACAACGGCGCTGGCGCGACGAATTCGGTTTGGGCATAGCGGATCCGGACCGGCTGGGCGAACACCTCGACGACGTCGAGCGCACCCTGCGGGTGGCACCGGTGCCGCTGGACATCATGGGCCGCAACGGGCGCCTGCTGCTCGACGCCGCCATGTCGCTGGGCTGGCGGGCGGCGCCCATCCCACGCAACGCGCCGGGCTGCGAGGGCTGTTGCCAATGCGCGATCGGCTGCCCCCGCAACGCCAAGTCCGGCGTCCATCTCAACGCGCTGCCCCAGGCGTGCGCGGCCGGTGCACGGATCGTCTCGCAGGCACGGGTGGACCGGGTGCTGCATCAGCACGGACGCGCCCGCGGCGTGCGGGCCCGCCGGCCCGACGGCACGGCGCTGGACGTGCTTGCGGACACGGTCATCGTCGCCGCCGGCGCCACCGAGACGCCAGGCTTGTTGCGGCGCAGCGGAATTGGAACACATCCGCGGCTGGGCCGAAACCTCGCGCTGCATCCGGCGACAATGCTGGCCGGGCGCTTCGACGACGACGTCCTCGCGTGGCGCGGCGTGCTGCAGAGCGCCGCCGTGCACGAGTTGCATGAGTCGGACGGCGTGCTGATCGAAGCGACCTCGACGCCACCGGGCATGGGGTCGATGGTCTTTCCCGGCTACGGTGCCGAGCTGCTGGGCTGGCTCGACCGGGCACCTCAGGTCGCGACGTTCGGGGCGATGGTGGCCGATCGCGGGGTTGGCTCGGTGTCCTCGGTGCGCGGAGAGACACTGGTGCGCTACACCATCGACCGGGCCGACATCGCCAGGCTGCTGGTCGCGCTGGAGGCTATGGGCCGGCTGCTGTTCGCCGCCGGCGCGGTCGAGGTGCTCACCGGTCTGCCCGGCGCGCCGACCGTGACGTCGCTGCCCGCGCTGCAGGACGTGTTGCGCCGCAGCAACCCACGAAGCCTGCACCTGGCCGCGTTCCATCCGACGGGCACCGTGGCCGCCGGCGCCGACGAGCGGCTCTGTCCGGTCGACGAACGCGGTCGGTTGCGCGGCGTCGACGGTGTATGGGTGGCCGATGCGTCGATCCTGCCGAGCTGCCCCGAGGTGAACCCGCAGCTCTCGATCATGGCGCTGGCTTTGGCGCTCGCCGAAGAAGTGTCGGCGGCTCGGTAGGTCAGTCAGGTTCGGAGACCGGGTTGAGGGTGTCGCTGTCGGCGGTGATGCCCGCTGTGAGGCTCAGCGGCACCGCGTCCAGATCTGGGTTCGCCAGT
Source organism: Mycobacterium sp. (assembly GCF_052144515.1). Classification (GTDB taxonomy): domain Bacteria; phylum Actinomycetota; class Actinomycetes; order Mycobacteriales; family Mycobacteriaceae; genus Mycobacterium. The sequence goes on from NZ_JBKQQD010000342.1 coordinate 5,218, forward strand.
AATTCCTCGATACACACTTCGGATGCGCCGATATAGGTGCTGTCAAGGTCGATTTCGGTCGCCACGCACCAGGCGTGGTCTTCTGGCCACCATAGGTTGCAGGACTGGCTCATGAGCCGGGAACTCACCGAATGGGCGACCGCTGCGACCGGACCGCGCGCCAAGTGGTAATTGCGATTCGGCAGCTGGAATGTCGGCTGGTCGGAAAACACCTCGCCGAGGGAACCCCAGCCCTCCCATACCGCAAACCAACAGTCGTCGGTGCGCGCGGTGTGCCCGGCCAGGGTGCGGACTAGGACGCCGCTGATTTAGTGTGCCGGTTTCGGCGTGGCTGGGCGGGGTTGGCGCGGGTGTGCCTGGAGAATCGGTGTGTGGCTTTGGGACGTGAGAATCGGCAGGGTCGATTCGATGACGTGAT
>NZ_JBKQQD010000343.1:0-2802 GCF_052144515.1 Mycobacterium sp.
GATCGCGGCGCCCGAGCAAGGGCGAACCCTGTGGCGGGTTGGCAATTACGCTGACCCGCTCGGCTTCACTCCGCAGCTGTACCAGTTCAGTCACCGCTTCGACGACGTCCACCGCCGTTTCCGCACGCTCTATTGCGCTGACTCGGCCGAAACGTGTCTCCGCGAGGTTCTAGCCGACTTCCGGCCGAACCTGGGCGCGCTGCGCCGCCATGTCGAGCGCTACGGACCCGAGGCCGCTCAAGACTTCGCTGAGAAGCCGGTCACTGCGCGGTGGCGCATACAGCACGTCCTCGTTCCCACAGTCCTCAAGCTCGATGGCCCCTTGATCGACCTGACCGACGTCCCCACACGCCAGGAGATCGAGCATCCACGTCGAACTGCTGCTCGAGCACGACCTGCGGCACCTCGATCTACACGAGATCACCACCAGTCGCCGCGCCATCACGCAGACGATCGCCGCGGGCCTTTTTGACCGAGGCGCCGGCGCCGTCCGGTTCCCGTCCCGCCTGGACGGCAACGCTTGCGTCGCACTCTTCGAGGGCCGCGGCACCGCGAGCTTGGCGGGAGACCTGATCGCGCTCACCGACCCGCCGCCCGAACCGCTCACCAACGTCACCACGCCGTGGGGCCTGATGCTTGAGCCGGCGCAGTGAAACTGCTCCCAGATTGGGATGCGCGCGTGGTGCCCTTCGGACCACACGCAAGAAAATTGCACCGCATCCAGCCTGTCAGTTGCGGCCGATTTGGGTCGTCTCATGGGGCCAATATGGGGCCAACGAGCCAGACCGACTGATCCAACACGTCCGGATGCCGGTCGCACGTCTGGTCTGACCGGCTGAAACACATCGGTGTAGGCCCGAACTCCGCCTGAAAGTCGGAAGGTCGGTTGGATAATCCCGGTTATCCATCACCCGGAGCAGGTGCTCACTTCCGCTAGCGAGCTCGCTTCGCCAGTACACCAGAACAACCGACGAAGACAGTCATTGTGGCCCATCAACTGCACCTGTCGCGGTTGACGGAACTGGGGATTATCGACGACGACGACGACGAGGGCTGCGGCTGGCGCGACGCACCGTCAGGCGTCTAGGAAGTCACGTGTCGCCGCGAGTCGGGCGGCGGTGAAACGCCGCGCGAGGTCGGTGCGAGCCGCAGCGACGTCGAACCCGTGGAATGCGCCACCAACGACATCAAGCCGGGTGTGAACGCCCGCGGCTGCCAGCCGCTCGGCGTACTCGAGGTCTTCGCGGTGAAAGAGATCTGCGGTGCCTACGCCTATCCACGTCGGGGGAAGACCCGACAGGTCTTCACGACGCGCCGGGGCGGCGTAGGGACTCACGCCGTCGCTGCCCGGTTGGGCCCCCAGATACGAGCGCCAACCGAACTCGTTGTCTTCGAAGGTCCAACCCACCGTCGCCACCCGCGGCCGCGACACGGTCCGGTCGTCGAGCATCGGGTACTGCAGCACCTGACCGGCCGGATGTATCAGCCCGGTGTCCACCGCCCGCAGCGTCAGGGCCGCCGCCAACCCACCACCAGCACTGGTCCCGGCGATGACCACGCGCCGCGAGTCAACGTGAGCTTGGGTGAGCAGCCACTGCAGCGCGGCATAGCAATCGTCCAGCGCTGCGGGGTAGGGGTTCTCGGGGGCGAGGCGGTACTCAACCGAGGCCACCAAGGCACCCAGAGCACGAGCCATTCGTCGGGCTGAACGGTCCTCCAGCCGTGCCGACCCGAGGACAAAGCCCCCGCCATGAATCCACAACACCGCCGGCAGCGCGACATCGGTGATCGCGCTGGGTCGATGGATACGCACGCTTGCCGTCGGCGAGACCGTGGCCACCTGCACGCCGCGCAGGCCGATCACCCGCGCGGCCAACGTGTGCGCTGCGCGGACTAGCCGCAGCCTGCGGGTAAGGCCCTTGCGGGGCATGAATCCCGCCGCACGCCGCAAAGAGGGGTCAATCTCCAGCACTGCCGACGGTGCGGTGTTCCGGCCCGTCACCGCGCACCAACCAGCACCGGCGCACCCGCAACCTCATCATCGGCCGGCCGTAACGGCGGCATTGACCTCCCCCTCTCGCAGCAGGTACCCCGAGGCTGCCCGCCCGATTGACCCGGTTGACGAGCTCCGGTGGCACCAAGGCCACATTGAACCAAATATCTGTTCCATACTAAGGTACTCCGTGCCCTGGTGCGGGCACTGAGGAGAAGGATTGACTGATATCGAGCCACCCCAGTACGACGGCCGAAACGCGAGCGGTCACTAGTGCGGGTGGACCGTGAGTTGGTCTTTGCCGCTGTCGCCGCGCAGCGGCGTCAGATCGCAACCCTGATCGATGGCTTGGACGATGCGCAGTTAGCGACCCCGAGCCTGTGTGTGGGCTGGGATGTCAAGACAGTGGCCGCACATCTGGTCAGCGTCTTTGCCGACAGCTTCTGGGTGTTCATGAGGATGGCGGTGCGCCGGAGCAGTATGGCTCGCGCGATCGATGAGCTCGCGCGGCGTCGCGCGCAGCTGCCGGCAGCCGAAATCGTTGCCACCCTGCATGGGTGCGCCGATTACCCGTTGAGTCCGCCGCTGTTCGGACCACTGGACCCCCTCGCCGATATCTTGGTCCATTGCGGCGACATCAGGATTCCGCTCAGTCTGCCGTTTGAGCCCGAACCGGAGCTTGCGGCGCTGGCGCTTGATTTTCTGACCGGGCCTTGGCCGTTTGGCTTCGTGCCGCTGGGCCGAGTGTGGGGCATCTCTTTGCGTGGCACCGACATTGATCGGTCTTGGGGTAAGGGAGCTGAAGTCCG
>NZ_JBKQQD010000344.1:0-2528 GCF_052144515.1 Mycobacterium sp.
TCGAGAAGCCGGGCCGCCGCGAGGGCTGGGACTACCCGCAGATGGCCAAGGAGTCGGGCACCAAAGCGCTGCAGGACGCCGGCGTCGACTACAGCGAGATCGAGCAGGGCTACGTCGGCTACGTGGCGGGGGACTCCACGAGCGGGCAGCGCGCCCTCTACGAACTTGGAATGACGGGCATCCCGATCGTCAACGTCAACAACAACTGTTCCACCGGGTCCACGGCGCTGTACCTGGGCGCGCAGGCCATCCGCGGCGGACTGGCGGACTGCGTGCTGGCGCTGGGCTTCGAGAAGATGCAGCCCGGAGCGCTGAGCGGCGGCGCCGCCGACCGGGAATCGCCGATGGGCAGGCACGTCAAGGCGCTGGCCGAAATGGACGAGTTCCATCTTCCGGTGGCGCCGTGGATGTTCGGGGCGGCCGGCCGTGAGCACATGAAGAAATACGGCACCACCGCCGAGCACTTCGCGAAGATCGGTCTGAAGAACCACAAGCATTCGGTCAACAACCCCTACGCGCAGTTCCAGGAGGAGTACACCCTCGACGACATCCTGGCCGCCAAGATGATCTCGGACCCGCTCACCAAACTGCAGTGCTCGCCCACCTCCGACGGCTCGGCCGCAGTGGTGCTGGCCAGCGAGGATTACGTGGCCCGACACGACCTCGCCGGGCAGGCCGTCGAGATCGTCGGGCAGGCGATGACCACCGACTTCGCGTCCACCTTCGACGGCAGTGCCCGCAACATCATCGGCTACGACATGAACGTCCAAGCCGCTCAACAGGTTTACCATCAATCCGGGCTCGGTCCGGACGACTTCCAGGTGATCGAGCTGCACGACTGCTTCTCCGCCAACGAGCTGCTGCTGTATGAGGCGCTGGGGCTGTGCGGTGAGGGCGAGGCGCCCAAGCTGGTCGACGACAACCAGACCACCTACGGCGGGCGCTGGGTGGTCAACCCCTCGGGCGGGCTGATCTCGAAGGGGCACCCGCTGGGCGCGACCGGGCTGGCGCAGTGCTCCGAGCTGACCTGGCAGTTGCGCGGCACCGCAGACAAGCGTCAGGTCGACAACGTGTCCGCCGCGCTGCAGCACAACATCGGGCTGGGCGGGGCGGCCGTCGTCACCGCCTACCAGCGGGCCGAGCGCTGAACGCGGCCCGGGATGATCGAGTGGTCCGACACGGACCTGATGGTCCGCGACACGGTTCGCCAATTCGTCGACAAGGAGATCCGCCCGCACCTGGACGAACTGGAATCCGGCGAGCTTTCGCCCTATCCGATCGCGCGCAAGCTGTTCAGCCAGTTCGGTCTCGACGTCATGGCTGCCGAGGCGGTCAAGAAGATGCTGGACCGCGAACGGGCCAAGCAGGAAGGTATGCACCCTCCGAAAGACGAAAAGGGCGATGACACAGGCGGTTTCGGTGGCGGAGGCCAGGCGTCGATGGTCGCGGTGCTGGTGTCCGAAATCGCCCGGGTCAGCATCGGGTTGCTGAGCACGGCGTCGGTCAGCCTCGGTCTGGGTGCGGCGACCATCATGAGCCGCGGCACGCTGGCCCAGAAAGAGCGCTGGCTGCCCGACCTGATGACGCTGAAAAAGATCGCGGCGTGGGCCATCACCGAGCCGGACTCCGGCTCGGACGCGTTCGGCGGCATGAAGACTCACGTTAAGCGCGATGGTGAGGACTACATCCTCAACGGGCAGAAGACGTTCATCACCAACGGGCCCTGTGCGGACGTGCTGGTGGTCTACGCCAAGCTGGACGAGGGCGACCCGACCTTAGAAAAGCCCGACCGGCGCAACCGGCCGGTGCTCATCTTCGTGCTCGACGCGGGCATGGAGGGCCTGACGCAGGGCAAGCCGTTCAAGAAGATGGGCATGATGTCCTCGCCGACCGGCGAGCTCTTCTTCGACAACGTGCGGTTGACCCCGGACCGCCTGCTCGGCGAGACCGAGCATGCCCGCGGGGACGGCCGCGACAGTGCCCGCGAGAATTTCGCAGCCGAACGGATGGGCATCGCGATGATGGCGCTGGGCATCATCAACGAATGCCACCGGCTGTGCGTGGACTACGCGAAGACCCGCACGCTGTGGGGCAAGAACATCGGGCAGTTCCAGCTGATCCAGCTCAAGCTGGCCAAGATCGAGATCGCCCGGATGAACGTGCAGAACATGGTGTTTCAGACGATCGAGCGCCAGCGCAAGGGCAAGCCCCTGACGCTGGCCGAAGCCTCGGCGATCAAGCTGTACTCGTCGGAGGCCGCCACCGACGTCGCGATGGAAGCCGTGCAGCTGTTCGGCGGCAACGGCTACATGGCCGAGTACCGGGTGGAGCAGCTGGCCCGGGATGCGAAGTCGCTGATGATCTACGCGGGCAGCAACGAGGTCCAGGTCACCCACATCGCCAAGGGCCTCTTGAGCTGAGCCACCTGGCGGCGACCCGCTGCGCCCGGCTTCGCCGCGCTTGCGATCGCCGCTGGCCACCTGGCGGCGACCCGCTGCGCCCGGCTTCGCCGCGCTTGCGATCGCCGC
>NZ_JBKQQD010000345.1:0-6963 GCF_052144515.1 Mycobacterium sp.
TTCTCCCGCGAGCTTGCCGCTCGTGGGCTGATCGGTATCACGTGGCCGGTGGAGTTCGGGGGTGGTGGACTCGATGCCCGGTCACGCCTCGTTGTCACCGAAGAGTTGTTGCGTGCCGGAGCGCCGGTCGCAGCTCACTGGATAGCTGATCGTCAGATTGGTCCGGCCATTCTGCGCCACGGCAGTCATGAGCTGCAGACGGAGTTGCTGCCGGGCATCATCAGTGCTGACTTCATCTTCTGTCTGGGCATGAGTGAGCCCGAAGCCGGCTCGGATCTGGCCGCCGTGCGCACGATTGCCAAGAAGGTTGACGGGGTCTGGTCGGTCACCGGCCGCAAGACGTGGACCAGTAATGCACATCGTGCGACGCACGCCTACCTGTTGGCACGCACGGACTCCACTGGCCGCAAGCACGAAGGCCTGTCGGAATTTGTCGTAGACATGTCCACGCCCGGGATTGAGGTCTCGCCGATAACTGATATGGCAGGGGAGCACCATTTCAACGAGGTCACCTTCACCGATGTGTTCGTCCCGGCGCATCGGCTGCTCGGGACCGAGGGAAACGGTTGGCGCCAGGTGATCGAACAGCTTTCGTTCGAACGCGGTGGCCCTGAACGGGTGCTCAGCACCTATCCGCTCTTGGTCGAAGCGCTCGACCATCTCCGTCGCTCCTCCGACGAGCGTCACGATGTCGAACTCGGTGCGCTCGTCGCCCGCCTGGCCACGCTGCGGCGACAGTGCTGGGAGATCGCCAATGCTCTCGATGCCGGTCGCGCTCCCATCGTGGAGGCGGCGAGTTTGAAGTATCTGGGCACAGAGTTCGAGAACGACGTGATCGAGTTCGCGCGCCGAATAGGGCTGCCGACGTCACGGAAAGATCCACTCGCAGAAGCGCTTTTGGCCTCACCGGGGTTCACCATCAGGGGAGGGGCCTCAGATGTTCTGCTTTCCATTGTCGTGAAGAGCGAGACCAAGCCGTGAGTGAATTCGCCCGTGAATTGACCGACCTGATTGGGAATCTCGCCGAAGATGCCCGAGCAAAGATCGATGACGACACGGGTTCGGTGTGGGCTCAGGTCTGCGATCTGGGCCTCGCCGGAATCGGCATGCCTGAGGAAGAAGGGGGTTCGGGTGGGAGCCTGGCCGACCTGATGGTCGTTATTCAGGAGTTGGCGCGTGCCGCGGTGAGCACCCCGATCGTCGAGGCGTCGACGGCCGCGTACGCCGTCGGCGCCGCGCCCGGTGCGAGTTTCAACACGATCGTCGTCATGCCCGATGCGGATGCCTTGTCGAACGCCACGAGCTTCGCTCAAGTGCCGTTCGCCGATACGGCCACCGGGCTCGTCGTCGCGACAACCTCCAAGGTTGTGACCTTCCCGCTGGCGGGCGGGTCGGCCACCGTCGAGCCAGGGCACGACATTGCAGGCTTGCCGTATGGAGGTGTACGCCTTGACGATGCTTCTGTCGCGCACACAGCGGACGGACCTACCGCGCCCGAGGTCATCGACCGTCTGGCTCTGGCACGATCGGCCGCGCTGCTCGGTACTGCCTGGGGGGCATACGAACTCACCCGCAGGTATGTGACCGAGCGCGAGCAATTCGGTGCGCCGTTGATAAAGATTCCCGCGGTGTCGACGACTCTCGCGCAGATGGCCGTGCGGATCAAGTTCGCCCAGTCGGCAGTGGACCGCGCGACCACGGTGTGTGCGGACGACAAGACACCCGCCCTGCGGCGATTCGGCGCGGTGTCGGCGGCCCGCATTAGCACGGCCAATACGGCGACCCTGGTGGCGAGGAGCTCCCACCAACTACACGGTGCAGTGGGCATCACGGCCGAGTATGGCCTGCACCGCTACACCAGCAAGTTGTGGGCATTGCGGGACGCCGATGAATCCCAGTTCGCCTACTGCGGCCGGCTGGGGGCGACGGTTCGCTCGGAAGGCGAAATCCATCTATGGGAGTACGTCTCTGCTTAGCCGGAGGCGACACTGGCCAAACCTGAGGAGGCAGACAGTGACCGACACCGTCATGGTCGACACAGCGGATCGGATCATGGTGATCACGATCAACCGCCCGGAAGCAAAGAACGCGGTCGACAGCTCGGTCGCCACCGGCATCGCGGCGGCGATCGACGACCTGGAGGCCCGCGACGACCTCACCGCGGCCATCCTGACGGGTGTCGGCGGAACGTTCTGTGCCGGTATGGATCTCAAGGCATTCCTGCGGGGCGAGTCACCGTCCATCCCTGGCCGCGGCTTTGCCGGGCTCACCGAAAGTCCCCCGACAAAGCCTTTGATTGCGGCGGTGGAGGGCTGGGCGCTCGCCGGTGGCTGTGAACTGGCCTTGACCGCGGACATCGTGGTGGCGAGCACGGCCGCCAAATTCGGCTTGCCCGAAGTCAAACGAGGGCTGGTCGCCGCCGCGGGCGGACTGCTGAGGCTTCCGAAAGCGTTGCCGTACTCCCTGGCGATGTTGACAGCGTTGACGGGCGAACCGATCACTGCCCACGATGCCGAGCGCCACGGACTTGTCTCCGTGCTCGCTGAGCCGGGCCAGGCGTTGGCGATAGCGCGCGACGTCGCGACCAAGATCGCTGCCAACGGCCCGCTGGCTGTCAAGGCGACGAAGAAGATTCTCGCGCATCAGAGCAACTGGACCGATCTGCCGGCATTTGAGTGGCAGCGCGAAATTACCTCTCGGGTAAGGGAATCGGCCGACGCAAAGGAAGGCGCGTTGGCGTTCGCGGAGAAACGCCCACCACGGTGGCAGGGCAGATAGCCAATCCGCTCAACGATCTCGAAGCGAATGCGCCACCCGGGGGCGATGGCAGCTAACGTCCGCCGAGGTCGGCACCGGGTTGATTGGTGGGGCCTGGCCCGCCTGTCAATGCGTCGGGATCTTGCGTGAGATCAACGTCGTGATCGAGGTCAGGCATCATTGGGAACACACTGCAAGCGAACGGGACACCAGAGTGACACGGGTCGAAGCCGGGGTCGGCGCCGGCCGGTGCGGCAGGACAGAGGCCAGTCGTCATGGTGCCCAACAAGATGATCGCGGCCGCTTTCAAGACGGGCATAAACACTCCCTCTCGCTCCCGGCAGTGGCCGCGGGAACCCGCGGAGGCCGCAAGATCCAGTGCCCATTTCTCTGATAAACCAGTCAGTATATTGAGACGGAGAATCTCACACAACCCCGAAGCCGACCCTGAGGCCTAGGTAGGACTGGTTTCGCGACTGAGTGCCTCGTGAGTCTCACCGGCACCAAGTGTTTCACGGGCCTCGGAGTTGATGGCCTTGATGAGGCAGGTCGCGTTGACGACGAACAGGGCGACGAACACCGTGGTCGGTATCCAGAACACGAACACCCCATTCCAGGCGAACGGGCCGGATTTGAAGAACGGCAGGATGATCGCGGGCGTGAACATCAACTCGGCCCAAATGTTGAAATAGGCGAGCCAACGCGGAAACACCGGCTGCGGTCCCGGATCGGACAGGATCGCGAACGCAAATGCGAAGTACTGTGCCATGAACGGTATCCAGGGCATTACCAGCATGATCCAGCTCATGTCATTGAGCAGCAGGGTCGCATCGGGTGAACGGTCGGGACGGAACGCGGTAATGGCGAACATCAGCGCCGGCACCAAAAACGTCAGGCATGCGAACGCCCCGGCGGCCAGCTGTGCGTTGACTACGGTGGGATGCACGCCGGGGATGCGCCGCATCTGCCCGGAGATGACCGCGGTGAACCACACGTAGAACCCTGAGCTGAGGAAGATCAGCCCGGCGCCCAACCGGATTCCCGCGGCGTGGGCCTGGTAATGCGCCGCGACCTGCGCCGCCGACATGGATGGGGACAGGGGCGGCAGAAAACCGGCGGCGACAAAGCCGCCGAAGAACAGCAGCACGCAAATGATGCCGCTGTACGCGCAAATTCGCTGAAACGTCGCCTGAGCGTTCATGTCACTGGCCTCGATTGCCGATGAAGCTGGTAGTGGTTCCGGCGGGAGCCGGGAGGTCGAGGAGCTTCGCGACGAGCTGGCTTGCCGGATTGCTCTGCGCCATCGGGGAATCCGGCGGCAGCAGTCCGGCGCCGATCATCATGTGCGCGGCGCGGACCATCAGGATCGCCAGCCGGCTGCCGGCCATGACCTCGTAGTAGTCGAGGTCGCGCAGCGTGTGACCCGTCGCCCGTTCGTAATAGTCGATGGTTTCGCCGCGGTCGGGGATCCCTTCCGGCAACGGAAGGCCGACGCCTTCGGTGTGGTGGCGCGTCAAGAACAGCCACCAGCCAAGGTCTTGTTCGCGACTGGCCAGTTCCACCATCTCCCAGTCGAGCACACCCGCGGGGGCAAGGTCGTCGGAGAAGATGATATTGCCCACCCGTGCATCGCCCCAATTGAGGACCTTGGGTTCGTCGTGCTCGGGACGGTGCTCGTCCAACCAACGCAGCGCCGCCTCGATCGTCGGGTTCGGCTCGCCCTCGGCCGCCCACTCGAAGATGCCTCGCCATTGAGCCAGACCCGCGTCGAGGCCGCTGTGGTTCTCGCGTGTATCGAGGAACTCCAGCCCGAGTGCGCGCCAGTCGACGCTGTGGATCTGTGCCAGTACGTCGATGCTGTTGTGCCACATCTGACGTCGCTGTTCCGGCGTCAGGTCCAGCACCCATCCGGCGGCGGTGAACGGCGGGTCGTCGGCGGGGATGCGGCCGTCGATCCGCTGCATTACCAGAAATGGTGCGCCGAAGACGGACGGGTCGTCTTCGAAGAAGTACACCCGGGGCACCGGGACCGGCGAGTGATCGGCGAGCGCCCTGATGACGGTGGCTTCCTTCGCCAGGTCGTAGTTGGGAAACACGCCGGGCCCGTCGGGTTGCACACGGGCGACCATGCCCTGGGTCTGCTGACCATCGGCATCACGCCATTTCGCCGTGAAGAGAACCGTTTCATTGGAGAGTCCACCCGCGCCGGGCACGTGCACATCGGTCACAGTTATGTCCTGCGCGTCAGGCTGTTTCGACGCCAGCCAATCGGCGAGTCGCTTCGCGGCCAGCTCGGTGTCGATAATGTTCTTCAGGGCCATCGTCTGCTCCTTTTGCGTCAATGTGCCGACAAGACAAGGTATTTAGCGTGGGTTAGTCCGCTGACGCGATCACGCGCACTCGGGACAGGTGAGAAAGCCCGAGGGGTGAGACCGTTTGGGCGCATGCCGCCAGATGACGTCATAGCGAGGATTGTTGGCATTTCGGCACTTTCGCCCTTGTCATGATTGCGAGGTCGCCAACGCTCGGCGTTTCATCATCCGCTGGTATTTGTCGAACCACAGCTCTTGATACGTCGCGTGAGTGGTTCGGCCCTGTTCGTCGGTCCAGCGGTACACGCTGTCGTGAAACGAGGTGTTGGGCCAGGCCGGCAGTGACGCGCACGCGATCGCCTCACCCTGGAACCGGTAAACCTCCCCGTTTTCGTCCTGCGCGGTGATCTCCTGGCGGATCGGCAGGTGAATGCGTGGGTGATACTCGAAGACGTTGCGGCGCACCCAGTTGATCGATCGGGTCTGTCCACCGCGCTGAATCCAGGCGAAATGATGTGACGGGCGGTCCCCGACGTCGTACAGCCCAGCCCAGGCGGGGTTGGTGTCCAGCGGCTCGAAACTGATCTGGTTGAAGATGAGATCGGGGCCGAAATACATCGGTGACCAGCCCACGGGCGGAACCGGGACCGCGCCGCGGCGTTCCACCCGGATCTGACGCCAGGAGCGGTCCCGCGGGGCATAACAGTCGACCGGATAGGTCGTGCCGTCCAGCATCAATTCGCCGGTGACGCGCATGAACTGCTCGGTGCCGCCCGGTTCGCGGGCCACGTCGTGGTGGTCTTCCTCGCCTGGCATGACATGCCCCCGAGCCAGTAGCGGGGTCACGGCTTCGGCGACGACGTCGACGGAGGTGGCCCCGTCACCGCTGCGGTAGGTGATCCGCGCGGTCTGGCCCGGCTCAACGAAATCGATGGTCAGCCCGTTGTCGGTCGTGATCGTGGTGCCCTCGACGCGCGGCCAGGGCATCGTGACCTCGTAATCGAGGAAGGCGATATCGGTGTATTCGACATTGTCGGTGCCCTGGAAGATGCAGACGCCGCCTTGCGATAGCGGGAAGGCCGGCTGGTAGCGCACGTATAGGAATGCGCCGATCGCTGCTTCAGGTACGCAGAAGCCGAAGTAATGAGTGTGGATCAGGTGCGGATCCCACTGCTCTCCGGCCCCTGGCATCGGCAGCAGCAGGTCGGTGTCACCGGAATGTGTGGCAAGTGCCATGCCTGCTCCTAAGCGTTGACGGGGCTGGGGACAGCCGTCCGCGAGGGTGGCGCTGAGATCGCTTTGAGCTTCTGCCACAACGTCTCCGACTCCGGGTGTGCCAAGTCGCCACGACCCACAACGGACAGCCCGATGATCCACACCGAGAACAGCGCCAGCCCGAGCGTGACGAAGGACGCCAGGTAAGTCCAGACGAACGACACGTCCGCTTGGTTGAGCGCCGCCCACATGGGCCAGGCGGTGGCGCCGTTGGCGATGCCGTCGGCCATCGGGATGCACGCGATTATCGCGGGCAGCTTCCACGCCGCGTTGAGGTGCGGCCGGATGTGGAAGATCAACGCGCCGGCCACCATTGGCATCACCGGGTTGACGAATCCCCACCACAGCGGAAATCCCCAGATATTGAACGGCTGATGACCGTAATACAGGTAGGTCCCCGCAAGGATGCCAGGGCTTTCCAGGAAGATGTCGACGAGAAAGTCTGCCGCCCACAACAGAAGCAGATCACGCATCGTGACGCCGCGCTTGAACAGCTTGTAAGCCAGGTAGCCCAGCCCGCCGACGTACCAGGGGTAGACGAAACAGATATAAAGCGGCATCGTGCGATCCAGAATCGTGAACGTTCCCAGCGCACCCCGTTCCTTCAAGAACACCAAAC